>NZ_JAWPOX010000159.1:0-1022 GCF_033344475.1 Vibrio sp. 1288 | reverse complement strand
TGAATATCGTTTTGGTATTCGTTCTTTATCTCTTCGACCCAGTCAGAAATATTTTCCCACCATGCCGGCATATCCGGGGATTGCGCTTTTTGAGCAACGCTTTGGATACGTTTAAGACCAATAGATCCTGCCGCACCTTTGATTTTATGCGCTTCAGAAACAATGCCATCCTGATCTTTTGCGGTCATGTTTGAGTCTAATACCTCAATGTAATCTGGCATCATGTCTTCAAACATCTTGATGCTGTCGTACACGGGTTTAACGCCGACAATATCCACATAAGACTCTAGCATATCCAGATCCAGTAGATGTGTCTCAATCACAGGAGAAGGCGCCGCTTCTTCCTTGACTTCAGGCTTAACAATCACCGCGGGTTTATCGACTCGATCAACAAAGAACTTATCTATCACTGACTGAATAGCATGCACAGCTAATGGTTTACTGATTGCGTCATCCATTCCATTTTCTAAGTACTCTCGACGATCTTTCATCACGTTCGCCGTTAACGCCACCAACGGAGGTAAGTGGTCATAATGCTCACGGTAGTACTTCGCCACATCAAACCCTGTCATGTCTGGCAGTTGAATGTCCAACAGCGCAAGGTCGTATTGATCCGGCACAAAGTTGACTAACGCTTCTTCCCCAGTCATCGCGACCGTCACGGAATGCCCCAAACTTTCTAGCAGCGACTTAGCCACCGTCACGTTAAGTTCAATGTCTTCAACCATAAAGATGTTGAGATGCACATTGTCGCGCTTCGCATCGATTACCGGCTCTTCGAGTTCAACAATAGGAACGTGAATCGACACAGTAAAAGTACTACCAAAGCCTTCTTCACTTGTGACCGTAATGTCCCCATCCATCATATTGATCAGCTGTTTCGAAACCGCTAACCCAATGCCTGTACCTACCGCATGCAAGTTGTCTTTGCCCGACTTAACTTGATAATACATAGCAAAAATCTTATCCAGTTCAGCTTCAGGAATACCGATGCCGGTGTCTTCGACTTCCATAATAATGGT
>NZ_JAWPOX010000158.1:0-1022 GCF_033344475.1 Vibrio sp. 1288 | reverse complement strand
GTGAGAGCGAGCCTTGTTCTTCCGAAAGATCTGTTTGTGCAATTTGGTGTTGAGGCGCTAAGTGGCAGCAAGATGTCGGCAGTGGATAAGGGTTCTGACGTTGGTGTATTTACCTCAACATTAAAACTAGGTAGCGACATTTCAGATTCTTCTAGTTGGCAATTTGGCTTGAGTTACCTGCGAAACAAGAACGGCAAGGTGGAAGAATTTGCTGACCATGATCATCATGCTGATACCGGTCATGACCATGAACATAGCCACGCTGCTGCGATTACTGGTGCGAATCTTTATGGTGCTGATTTTGTTTGGAAATGGGCCCCGGATGGTAACTACAAGTACCGCAACTTTACGTTTTCTGCCGAGTACATGTTGTTGGATGGTGTGGTCGACAGCAAATTTAAAGATGAAGCTGAATCCCCTGATAACTTAACAGCATATTACGTTTCGGGTGTATACCGATTTAACCCTAGCTGGTCTGCTGGCGTTCGTTACGGCGAAGCGGAAAGCTACGATGGTCATGCTCATGGTGACCACATGCATTTCACTGCGCTAAATGATAAAGAAGTCGATGCGATGATTGCGTGGGATTCCTCGCACTTTGGTACTGTTCGTGCGCAGTACACGCGTGCAGAAAACCAAGACAAAGAAAAAGAGAACGTCTTTACATTGCAATACGTCATGACTTTTGGGGCGCACGGTGCTCATGCGTTCTAAGTCATTAACCTTTATCTCTAAAGGTTTAGGCACAATGGCAGCGATTGCTGCCATTGTTTCTTCTCCAACATGGGCTTTGGATATTTTTGTTTGTGAGCCGGAATGGAAAGCTTTATTGCAACGCCACGCTCCAGAAGCAAATATCTATTCTGCTACTACCGATAAACAAGATCCACATTACGTGCAAGCTCGCCCTTCGTTGATTGCGAAAATGCGTCAAGCCGATTTGGCTATGTGTTCTGGAGCAGAACTAGAAGTAGGGTGGTTGCCTATGCTACAGGCACGAAGCTCAAATGCTGCGGTGCAAA
>NZ_JAWPOX010000157.1:0-1025 GCF_033344475.1 Vibrio sp. 1288 | reverse complement strand
TCGACCATGCTCAATCGCATAGAAGTCGGTACCTTCACCCGCATCTTGTTCTTTCCCCGGAGGCCCTAACCAATAGATATCATGCCCACGCGGATCTTTCTGCTTGATCATATTCTCTGCGTGATGACGAGCACCTAAACGGGTCACTTCGATTTCACCAAGACTCTCGAGAGGCAAATCAGGTACGTTTACGTTCAACAAACGGTTGGTTGGGATTGGCGCTGACAAGTGTTGCTCAACCAACTGTCGAGCAATTTTAGCAGCCGACTCAAAATGACGTTTACCAACCAGTGAAAATGCAATGGCTTGCACGCCAAGAAAGTGCCCTTCCATTGCTGCAGCGACGGTACCAGAGTACAGAACGTCATCCCCCAGATTTGCACCATGATTAATGCCAGATAATACAAGATCTGGCAGGTCATCTTTCATCAGCTCATTTAGAGCAAAATGAACGCAATCTGTCGGTGTCCCTTGAACCGAATAAGTATTAGGGGCAATTTCTGAGACTCGCAGAGGCTGTTCCAAAGTCAATGAGTTTGATGCCCCAGAACGATTTCGGTCTGGGGCAACAATGATCACTTCCGCGATGCTTCTCAGCTCATCCGCTAACGCGTGAACACCGTCGTCATTACTAATTAGAATTCTTAAAGGTTTTGTATTTAGTGAATCCAGTTCCATTAGTATTCTCTTTCTACTTTGACCTCATTCACCAACTCACGAACAATGGATGTGGCAAAAGAGCCTGCATCGAGTGAGAAGGTCAACGTAATATTGTTACCTTCAACGTTCCAAGCTAAGTCTTTTGGTTTGAGTGCGATTTCACGACGATCGTGACGCATACGATTCCCACGGATTAGAGCCATTAAATCAGGTTCTTCATCAATAAATGGTTGTTCTAATGCAAGTGCATCAGCTTGGGTCGGTAACGCATTATCACCCGCTAAAGCGGCAGTAATCTCAACTTCATTCAATGCAAGCTTGTTTTGCATATCAGCAAGGTTATTCGCATCAACAGCCAACAATCC
>NZ_JAWPOX010000156.1:0-1037 GCF_033344475.1 Vibrio sp. 1288 | reverse complement strand
GCAGTGCGTGTCGCGAAAACCATGCAAACTCCAAAAGGAGATACCATTACGGTTTTCGACTTACGCTTCAATGCGCCTAACAAAGACATTCTTTCAGAGAAAGGCATTCATACACTAGAGCACTTGTACGCAGGTTTCATGCGCAATCACCTAAATGGTGACAGTGTGGAAATCATTGATATCTCACCGATGGGATGTCGCACTGGTTTTTACATGAGTCTCATTGGTACGCCTTCTGAACAGCAAGTCGCAGACGCATGGCTTGCTTCTATGGAAGATGTGCTAAAAGTGGAAAGCCAGAACAAAATCCCTGAGCTAAATGAGTACCAGTGTGGTACTGCAGCGATGCATTCTTTAGAAGAAGCACAGCAAATTGCCAAGAACATTCTAGCCGCAGGTGTGTCTGTTAATAAAAACGACGAGTTGGCTTTGCCAGAATCAATGCTAAAAGAGCTGCGCGTAGACTAAGTTCTTTTGGAACGGCAACACAAAACAAAAAGCCTGACATGAGTCAGGCTTTTTGTTTTGGTTATTTGGACGTTGATTTTTTCTTCTTCGGATAGACTCGAACTAACTTGATTCGGTTTTCTTCGATTTCAACAATTTCCATTGGGTGGCCCGCGACACGGACACTTAAATGACTCTCTGGAATATCTTCTAGGTGTTCCAAAATCAGACCATTCAAGGTTCTAGGGCCATCGGTAGGTAAATCCCATTTCAAACCTTTGTTGATATCGCGGATATTGGTGCTGCCTTCAATTAAGAAACTGCCATCGCCTTGTGGGCTGATTTCATCAGACAAACTAGGAGAAATAGACGTTGTGAACTCACCAATGATCTCTTCTAGGATGTCTTCAAGAGTGATTAGACCGATGATATCACCGTACTCGTCTACGATCAGACCGATGCGCTGCTTGTTGCGCTGGAACTTCAACATTTGTACGTTCAGTGGCGTACCTTCGGGAATGTAATACACTTCATCTGCCGCGCGCAGTAACGTCTCTTTATTAAACTCGTTCTTTTCTAGCATCAAACGG
>NZ_JAWPOX010000155.1:0-1039 GCF_033344475.1 Vibrio sp. 1288 | reverse complement strand
TAGCAAGCATGACAAGACCTACCCCAGGAACACCCGCAGTACCAATAGACGCAAGTGTTGCGGTCATGATAACCATCATGTAATCGCCCATGCTCAAATCAATATTGAATGCTTGAGCAATAAATGCGGTTGCGACACCTTGCATGATGGCTGTGCCGTCCATATTCACGGTTGCACCTAGAGGAACAGTGAATGATGAAATACGGTTATCTACGCCCATGCGGTGTTTTGCTGTTTCCATTGTCACTGGAATGGTCGCGTTTGATGATGCCGTTGAGAAGGCAAACATGATTGCGTCTTCCATCTTACGTAGGAACGTAATTGGGCTAAGGCCAGTAAAGCCTTTTAGCATTAGACTGTAAGTCACTAGGCCGTGAAGCAATAGTGTGCCCGCTAACACAACAAAGTACTCGGCTAGGTTGACGATGGCACTTAAGCCAAGACCAGTAAACAACTTCGCCATCAAGAAGAACACGCCATATGGAGCTAGGTTCATCAAAATTGCTACAAGCTTCATGATCACTTCGTTTAGATCAGAGAAGAATGCTGCAATTCGCTCACCAGGCTTACCTGCTGCGCTGATCGCGACACCAAACAGAACCGCAAATACGATCACTTGCAGGGTTTTACCTTCTGCCATCGCGCTGGTTGGGTTGGTTGGGAACATATCGATGATCACTTGACCCAAAGACGGCCCCTCTGCCGACTTAAATGAGCTTGCTGCTGTCAGATCAGCGCCAGCTCCCGGTTGGAATAGCGTGCCCATTGTAAGCGCAAGTGTGATAGCGATAGCGGTCGTTGCTATATAGAAAGCAAGGGTTTTACCACCCATGCGACCCAATGTAGAAAGGTCTTTTAGAGAGCTCGTGCCGCAAACCAGTGAAACAAACACTAGTGGTACGACAAGCATTTTTAAGCTGGCGACGAAGATCTGCCCACCAACTTCAAATAATCCATTAACGATGTATGCGTCGACAAATCCGTTGTCGGCAAAAAGTGTGCGAATTGCAAATCCTGTCAAGATACCCGCAACCATACC
>NZ_JAWPOX010000154.1:0-1042 GCF_033344475.1 Vibrio sp. 1288 | reverse complement strand
ACTCGTTAAATGCCTTCGCCAGCTGACCAATTTCATCTTGCGTATTAATTTGGATTCGTTGGCTAAGATCACCATCACCTGAAGCGATTTGCGCCATTGCGTCTTTGATGTCGTTTAATGGTTTAAGTACTGTGCGTAGCAGCAGGAATACCATGCCAAGTGCCGCTAAGATCACAACGATGATACCCATTTCTAAAATCGATTCTGCTCGTGCAGTCGCCGCAGAAATGTCTGACTTCAACTCACCTTGCTTATCTTCGATAGCACTTTTCACGACATTGAGCTGGGCGCGAACATCAACAAATTGCTCCTCAAACGTGTTCTTGTGCTCGTTGTAGTAGCTTAGCCATTGAGATTGAGGCTTGCTCAACATCACTTCGTAACTTTGTAGCCACTTTTGACCTAAAGTCACCAGTTTTTGTACATCAGCACCGTGTGATGCAGGCATCACTCCCGCACGCGATAGCTCAATCACTTTTTCCATACGCGGTAACGCTTTGTAAGCATTGTCTTTGTACTCGTTAATGTGATGATCAATATCTGCTTGTGTTTCTGCTAAGGCAATACCTTGAACAGCAGAAGTCGCTTGGTAGAGATCGCGGTACGCATCTTCAATCGTGAACAGGTTTGGTACGATCTGTTCATTTAAGGTGTCGCTTAATTCAGATTGCTTGCTCGTTGTCATAACATTTAATACTGAGCTCACGGTGAACAATCCAATTATCAAAGATAGAGGAATCACTATCTTTTGTTTGATTGTAAAGTTTTGGAACATGAATAGATTCCCTTAATATATATGTACAATTCGTTCACTATCATATCAAACAAATGGACTATTCAACTGAGTAACTAGATCAACTTTATCTAATATTTCTTGTCTTTTTGATAACGGTTCTGTTTTCAACAATTAATTGATTTATAGGAAATTTTCTTTAATCGAGGCAAATCACAAGAATGATGAAAAATAAATGATTCACGACGTGAAAAATGTAACAAAATAGTACTTAAGTTGATTTCAACGTAGCCTGATTTTATTCATGTT
>NZ_JAWPOX010000153.1:0-1047 GCF_033344475.1 Vibrio sp. 1288 | reverse complement strand
GTATTGGTAACGTACCGGGCGTCGTCGTGACGATCATTTTCGCGCTACCACCAGTGGTTCGATTGACCATTCTTGGGATTCAACAAGTACCGGAAGAGCTTATCGAAGCAGGTCACTCTTTTGGTGCAAACAAAAAGCAAATGCTGTATCGCATTCAATTGCCGCTTGCGCTGCCAACGATCATGGCGGGCGTCAACCAAACCTTGATGCTTTCTCTATCGATGGTGGTTATCGCCTCGATGATCGCCGTGGGCGGTTTGGGTCAGATGGTGTTACGAGGCATCGGACGACTGGACATGGGTCTGGCCGCTGTCGGCGGTTTAGGCATTGTGATCCTCGCTATTTTGTTGGATCGCATTACGCAAGAGCTTGGCGTCAACGCCGGCAATACCAAACTTCGCTGGTACCATACCGGCCCTATCTCTTATCTGCTCAAATTTAAAACCAACAAGAACCAAAACGACCTAAAACTTAGGAGAAATACGAATGAATAATTCATGGAAGAAAGCGCTGTCTGTCGGCGCGCTAAGCACAATCGCATTTTCGACTTACGGCTTTGCCGGAGAGTTACCGGGTGCAGGCGTCACGGTTCAACCTGTACAGTCCACTGTCGCTGAAGAGACATTCCAAACGTTGATTGTAAACCGCGCTCTGGAAGCTTTGGGTTACGATGTCCAACCAACCAAAGAAGTGGATTACAACGTCGGTTACACCTCGATAGCGAAAGGTGACGCAACATTCTTAGCGGTTGGCTGGTTCCCGCTCCATGCAGACAAATACACCATGTCAGGTGGTGATGATAAGTTTTTCCGAGAAGGCCAATACGTCAGTGGCGCAGCGCAAGGCTACCTCATCGATAAGAAAACCGCCGAGAAATACGGCATTACGAACATTGGTCAGTTAAAAGATCCAAAATTGGCGAAGCTATTCGACGCAAATGGCGATGGCAAAGCCGATCTTACCGGCTGTAACCCAGGTTGGGGGTGTGAAATGGTGGTTGAGCATCAGTTGGACGCGTTCAAACTTCGTGACACCGTCACTCACAAC
>NZ_JAWPOX010000152.1:0-1051 GCF_033344475.1 Vibrio sp. 1288 | reverse complement strand
TGTTTAAATGAAGCGACCAGTTCTGGGTGAACTTGTTGCGCGTTATTCGCAAAGAACAGTGGTGCAACGGCTTCGATAATAGGGCGAGGAACGCCTTGAACTTGGCTGATAGTATGTGGCATCGCAAAGTATTTTTTATGCGTCACTTCTGGTTCCCAACCAATAAAGGTATCCATCAACACCAATGACTTCACTCGTTGTGGGGCTTGAGCGGTCAGTTCCGCACCCCACATACCGCCAACAGATAAGCCAACAATGGAAAATTCGTCGATTTCCAAATGATCCATTAGCGCCAGCATGTGTTGGGCATAATCAACTAAAGACGTGGTCGAAGCAGGAGCGGCGTCCGATTCACCATGCGCCCATAAGTCAGGCACAATACAACGATAGGACTGACTCAAAACTTCAATTTGAGGCGCCCACATTTGGCAATCCCACAAATAGCTATGTCCAAACAGCAGCACAGGCCCTTCGCCTTTGTCTAGGTAAGCAAGTTGCTGGCCTTCAATTTCAAACTTCTTCATTGTTATATCCATTTATTATTCTTCCGCGCCATCCTATCACTGAACACAAAGAAAACTGCTCACATCAGTCTGGAAATCTCGCGCCTTTTTCTTGGGAAAATAAACCACAAAAACAAAGGCCTCTATAAATAGAGGCCAGTCAATATACAAGGTTTGATTACGCGATTGGCGTTAGCTGGTCAATTGGCCAGCGCGGACGCGCTTCTACCGACATATCTGCAACTTCACCGTTCTTCAAACGTTGCATACCTGCATACGCAATCATTGCACCGTTGTCAGTACAGAACTCGGTACGTGGGTAATACACTTCACCACCGATTTTCTTCGCAAGCTTCTCAAGCTCTGCACGCAAGCGACGATTCGCACTTACACCACCAGCAATAACGATGCGCTTCATACCGGTTTGCTCTAATGCACGCTTACATTTAATTGCCAACGTGGCACAAACGGCTTCTTCAAAAGCGTATGCAATATCAGCACGAGTCTGCTCGTCATCGCCATTCGCTGCAATCGTGTTTGCCGTGAAG
>NZ_JAWPOX010000151.1:0-1055 GCF_033344475.1 Vibrio sp. 1288 | reverse complement strand
CGCGAGAGTGAAGTTTTCCCAATCGATGTACGTTTGTCCGTTGATCGCCCAATAAGGCTCATCCTTGAGGATATTAACGGTAATCGACTGCTTATCGACCTCTGCAACGGCCTGAGAGTCGGTGCTTGGCAGCGCGACATCTAATGAATCGAGTTTGACTGCGGCGGTAAGCATCAAGAAAACCATCACAATAAAAATGATGTCTAACAGCGGTGTTAAATCTGGTGTTAAGCCGTTGCGGTTATTGTCCTGTGGTACTTTGATCATGAAGCTTTCGCCTCAGCCGTTTTGGTGATACTTGCCGTTGTTTTTGTTTTTTCTGGAGACACGTGCTGCAGGGAAATGCCTTCAAGCCACAAATTCACGTAGTTGAGAGTATGCTCAAGTTTGGCGAGTACGCGGTCAGCCCACAAACCGATGATTTGTGCGCCAGAAATAGCGGGTAGGGCGATGATCAAGCCAGCGGCCGTTGTGCGCATGGCTAAACCCAAGCCGTCAGCCAAATCGTTAGGTGTGATGTTCCCAGTTGAAACCGCAATGCCTTTAAACATCTCAATCAATCCCAATACTGTGCCGAGAAGACCAATTAGCGGGCTGATTACGCCGATCAACGTCAGAAGGCGAAGACCAGAATGCAGTTGATGACGCTTTTCTTGCAGCCACATGCCCGCCGCGTCTTCACGCAGCGATTTAGCGAATGAGTGGTGAGCCAATAGCATTGCTACACCGCGATAAAGCAAGGGACGCTTGCCCGACAACTCATCGGCCAGCGCTTCAATATCTCGGCTGTTCGTTGGGTCTAGAGTGGCCAAATGTTGACGAATAGCACTTTTTCCAACGCCAAGACTGATAAATACTTGGAAGAGTCGTTCAGCAATGATCATGACGGTGAGTGCCGAGCAAATGATCAAAGGCCATGTCATAAGACCGAACTGAGTTTGTAATTCTTGTAGTTGTTCCATTATCCTTCCAACTTAAAACGAACTGGTATTTGTACTCGGTGAGCTACTTTTAGCCCGCCTAAAATATGTGGTGTAAATTGCCATTGTTTAATA
>NZ_JAWPOX010000150.1:0-1055 GCF_033344475.1 Vibrio sp. 1288 | reverse complement strand
CCGGTGTATTTCTGGATTTTTTGATAGTCGATATCACAGATGCAGGTAGTAACCGCATTCAGGAAACTCACATCATGAGACACCAACAGTACGGTTCCTACATAAGCATTGAGATAACTCTTCAACCACTCAATATGAGTTGCATCAAGATAGTTAGTCGGCTCATCTAACAATAAGACGTCTGGTTCACGCAACAATAAGCGCGCTAATAAAACCTTATGGCGTTGCCCGCCACTTAACGCACTCATTAGAGTATCCAGTCCCAACTGCTGTATACCAAGCCCTGCGGATACACTTTCAATTTGGGCATGTAAGGCGTAAAAGCCTTGGGCTTCCAATTCCGTTTGTAACTTAGCAACTCGGCGAAGCAAAGAAGGCGATGCAGATTCAGCCATCTCTTGATACAAAGAAAATAATTCACGTTCAGCTTCAAACAACTCATTAAATGCCGATTGTAAACATTCTCTAATCGTCTGAGTTTTATCAACCACAAGATGTTGATCAAGATAGCCAATCTCTAAGTTTGGCTGCCAATGAATATCTCCCTCATCGGCAGAAATTTCACCAACAAGCAACTTTAACAACGTACTTTTTCCTACTCCGTTTGCACCGGTGATCCCTACATGCTCTCCAGCATGAATAGTGAAGTGGGAATGGCTATATAGGTGATGATCAACAACCTGATAGGACATATTTTTAACGTGTAACACACTCATGTTTTTTCCCAAATAAAAAGGGCCGGTACTTACATACCGGCCCCTATTTCAACTATGGGTAACTTCATATCTGATTTCAAACTTCAGATACAAAAAAGCCGGTGATGAAATATCACCGGCGGTCTCTTGTCTTTACTCAGATGTAATACAACCTACGCATTTTCCAGCTTAGCTGTGCACGTATTTCCACATCTGATGAAGATAATTTATGACTCCGAGCAACACTTCATCGCGTTTTATGCACGGAGTTCAGCCTTCTTACGAAGTTTTTAAACAAGAGATATAACATGAATTTTTGTCTCAAAAATATACAGGCAAGAGCCTACACCCGCACGAAAC
>NZ_JAWPOX010000014.1:35092-129974 GCF_033344475.1 Vibrio sp. 1288 | reverse complement strand
TGAGGCTTCCTTTTTCAACCTCATCAACTACAGTGAGTTTAAAAGCGAGGGAGTAATCGCGCTGAGTTCTTTTAGTTGTTGATTTCATAACACTCTCCAATTTTGGGGGTAGAAAGTGTCAACCTTATTTAGGACGGCACAACCCAAAATAAAAAAAGCCCCAGTCATTTGACTGGGGCTTTAACCTTTTCCCGATTAAGGTTCCGTGCTAGCGAAAACCTTGCTCACTCGATTTTTTAATTACGCGTCAGCTTTTTCTTTCTTTGCTTTAGGTGCTGCTTTTGCTGCTTCTTGGTCTGCTTTCTTCTTGATAACAGTTGTACCTTCGAAAGTTTCGCCTTCAACAAATGCTTTACCGTAGTAAGAAGCCATCAACACATCTTTAAGTTCGCTGATTAGAGGGTAACGTGGGTTCGCACCAGTACATTGGTCATCGAACGCTTCTACCGCTAGCTCATCCAGTTTCGCTACGAAATCTGATTCAGCAACACCTGCCGCTTGGATAGACATTGGGATGTCTAGGTTAACTTTTAGTTCATCCAACCATGCTAGTAGACGTTCAATCTTCTGAGCAGTACGGTCACCTTCTTGGCTTAGGCCTAGGTGGTCAGCAACTTCAGCGTAACGACGACGTGCTTGTGGACGGTCGTATTGAGAGAACGCAGTTTGTTTAGTTGGATTGTCGTTCGCGTTGTAACGTACCACGTTAGAGATAAGTAGTGCGTTAGCTAGGCCGTGTGGCAAGTGGAACTCAGCACCCAGTTTGTGAGCCATTGAGTGACAAACACCTAGGAATGCGTTCGCAAATGCAACACCAGCGATAGTAGCTGCGTTGTGTACTTTCTCACGAGCGATTGGGTCATTTGCACCGTTCGCATAGCTTGATGGTAGGTACTCTTTTAGCATCTTAAGTGCTTGAAGAGCTTGGCCATCTGAGTATTCGTTAGCAAGAACTGATACGTAAGCTTCTAGAGCGTGAGTTACTGCATCGTAACCACCAAATGCTGTTAGAGACTTAGGCATGTTCATTACTAGGTTCGCATCAACGATTGCCATGTTTGGCGTGATTTCGTAGTCAGCTAGTGGGTATTTCGCACCAGTCTTGTCGTCAGTAACAACCGCGAATGGAGTAACTTCTGAGCCAGTACCTGAAGTTGTAGTGATACATACAAGCTCAGCTTTTTTACCCATTTTAGGGAACTTGTAGATACGTTTACGGATGTCCATAAAGCGCATTGCTAGTTCTTCAAAGTGAGTTTCTGGGTGTTCGTACATTACCCACATGATTTTCGCTGCATCCATTGGTGAACCACCGCCTAGCGCTAGGATAACGTCAGGTTGGTAGCTAGCCATTTGAGCCGCACCTTTTTCTACTACAGACAGTGTTGGGTCAGCTTCAACATCGAAGAATGTTTGAACTTCCATGCCTTGAGCTTTCAGTAGGCTTACTACGTCATCTGCATAACCGTTGTTGAATAGGAAACGGTCAGTTACTAGGAATGCACGTTTCTTACCTTCTAGGTCGCCCAGTGCGATTGGAAGGCTACCACGACGGAAGTAGATTGACTTAGGTAGTTTATGCCACAACATGTTTTCAGCTCGCTTCGCTACAGTTTTCTTGTTGATTAGGTGTTTAGGACCTACGTTCTCAGAGATAGAGTTACCACCCCAAGAACCACAACCTAGCGTTAGAGATGGCGCAACGTTGAAGTTGTACAAGTCACCGATACCGCCGTGAGTAGTCGGGATGTTGATTAGGATACGAGCTGTCTTCATCTTGTCACCGAAGTAACGGATACGGTCAGCGTTAGTATCTTGGTTAGTGTAAAGACCAGATGTGTGGCCGATACCACCAATCTCAACCATAGTTACCGCTTGAGCAACCGCGTCTTCGAAGTTGTCAGCACGGAATAGACCTAGAGTTGGAGATAGTTTCTCGTGAGCGAATGCGTCATCGTGAGATACTTTGCCCAGACCTTCACCAACAAGAACTTTAGTGTCTGCTGGAACTTTAACGCCTGCCATTTCAGCGATTGCTGCTGCTGGCTGACCTACGATTTTCGCGTTTAGCGCGCCATCGATAAGAAGCACTTTACGAACTTTATCAGCTTCTGCTTTGCTTAGGACATAAGCTTTGTGAGAAGCAAAACGCTCTTTCACTTCGTCGTATACTTCGTCAACTACGATTGCAGCTTGCTCAGAAGCACATACTACACCGTTGTCGAAAGTCTTAGACATAAGGATAGAAGCAACAGCACGTTTGATGTCTGCTGTTTCATCGATAACAACCGGAACGTTACCTGCACCTACACCGATTGCTGGCTTACCAGAAGAGTAAGCGGCTTTAACCATGCCTGGACCACCAGTTGCAAGGATAAGCGCGATGTCATCGTGTTTCATTAGAGCGTTTGAAAGCTCAACAGAAGGCTGGTCGATCCAACCGATGATGTCTTTTGGTGCGCCTGCTGCTACTGCTGCATCTAGAACGAGTTTAGCTGCATCGTTAGTTGAGTTTTTCGCACGTGGGTGTGGTGAGAAGATGATACCGTTACGAGTCTTCAAAGAGATTAGAGATTTGAAGATCGCTGTAGAAGTTGGGTTAGTCGTTGGTACGATACCGCAGATGATGCCTACAGGCTCAGCGATAGTCATAGTACCTAGGTTGTCATCCTCTTCTAAGATGCCACACGTTTGTTCGTCTTTGTATTTGTTGTAGATAAACTCAGAGGCGAAGTGGTTCTTGATTACTTTATCTTCAACAATACCCATACCAGATTCTTCTACCGCTTGTTGAGCTAGCGGGATACGGGCCTGGTTAGCTGCAAGCGATGCTGCACGAAAGATTTTATCTACTTGCTCTTGAGAGTAAGTAGCGAACTCTTCTTGCGCTTTCTTAACGCGAGCAACCATTGCATCTAGTTCAGCCATATTAGTTACAGGCATAGGGAATCTCCTAAAATTAACAAATATTAAAAACTTTTTACTAAGGCTATTACTTATCGTTTTTACTGTTTATCAGTCACTTAGAAAACAAACGTCTTAGTAAATTGCTTTCAGGACTGAGTATAATATTTCATAGTGTGAAAAAAATTGACTTGGATCAGTTCTCACCACCTAAATACTACCAAAGTGGTGCCTCATCACACCAAAATGACATAACTCACTGATAAACAAATAAATTAACTTTCATTTTTTATTGAGTAAAAAAGAAGCAAATGGACAAATAAATAAAAGAAACTACAACAACCTGTAAAAAAGTTTCATTTTTGACCAACAAAATTACATGTAGGCCCAATTCTTTGTGCTACTGAGAGTATATCGAACCGAATACATCTCTCTACAAACCACCTTGGTTTTTATCAAAAATGTGCGAATGTTAACGTTTATGTAAAACAGCGCAATTTATCAGCAACTTTATACATAACATTTCCTTTCCAGATTAGATACAGTTTATTAAAGAATTAGTTTTTCTCACTTAAATGGCAGGGAATGCGTTAGTTTTTTTCATTTCTTACAACCTAACTTTTGCCTTACATTACGCCCAAATTACCCCTTCTCCTTTTCACTAATGTGAACTTTGATGAGTACGCAACATGCAAACTTTTGAACTTGCTATCTTCTTGCAGTTTTTTCTCGGTTTGGTCGCCGCAGTAAACCCTGTTGGTATCATGCCTGTGTTTGTGTCACTAACCGGGCATATGACTCCAGACGAAAAGCGCAATACGGCAACAACAGCAAATGTGGCTGTTGCGATCATCCTGATCATTTCGCTTTTTGCTGGTCAGTTACTGTTAGACATGTTCAGTATTTCTCTGGATTCGTTTCGTGTCGCTGGCGGGTTGCTATTACTTAGCATCGCATTCTCGATGATGAGCGGTAAACTGGGGGAAGATAAGCAGAACAAACAAGAGAAAACGGAATACGTCAGTCGTGAACAGATTGGTGTGGTCCCTCTTGCAATGCCTTTAATGGCAGGTCCTGGTGCAATCAGTTCGACTATTGTTTATGGTGCACGCTACCCAAGCATGTTCGATACCGTGGGCATTAGTATTACGATTGGTTTGTTCTGCCTTTGTTCATGGCTATTATTCCGTTCTGCCCCATTGATCGTACGATTTTTAGGTCAAACTGGAATCAACGTCATTACTCGTATCATGGGTTTGATATTGGGCGCGCTTGGCATAGAGTTCATTGCGAATGGCTTACGCAACTTATTTCCAGGATTAGCCTGAGTTTCTATAAAATTGTATGATAGAGCGATTCAACAATGGATCGCTTTGTCATGACGACTGACTCTCTTAAACATACTCTATATGTCACCATTTTTGGTACTCATACCAAAGCTGGTAAAACGTTCGATATTGCTCTCATTATCGCGATCATCAGTTCGTTAATCGTACTGGTGTTAGATTCGATACCCTCCGTTCGGGCCGAGTGGGAAAAAGAGCTGAAGTTTATTGAATACACATTTACTGGCCTATTCACGATTGAATACCTTCTAAGGCTTTATTGCTCTCCTAAACCTGCCGCCTACGCAAAGAGTTTTTATGGTGTCGTCGATTTACTTGCGATTTTGCCCACCTATTTAGCACTCTTCTTCCCATCCGCTTCGTTTATGGGTGTGATCAGGGCGCTGCGAGTGATGCGAATATTCCGCATACTCAAGTTAGTCCGATACCTCCAAGAGTCCAATATCCTCTTACGTTCACTGCTTATGGCGCGCAGAAAGATTTTTATCTTCTTTAGTTCCGTCGCCATTATGGTAACGATTTTCGGCTCGTTGATTTTTATCATTGAAGGACCTGAAAACGGATTTACTAGCATTCCTAAGAGTATTTATTGGGCGATCGTGACCATCACAACGGTTGGGTATGGTGACTTGGTCCCTCAAACAGACCTAGGTAAAGGGCTTGCATCACTCACCATGTTACTGGGTTATTCCATTTTGGCGGTACCTACAGGTATTTTCACTGCCGAACTGCACCAAGAGATGCAATCGCACAAAGTATTGGTGAAATGCCCAAACTGCTCCCACGCAGGGCACGACTCTGACGCAATTTACTGTAAACATTGTGGTAGTGAACTGGCCGATCCAGACAAAAGAGTCGTTCGAACGGAAGACGACGCATGAAAAAAGAGCTCCCTACGGAGCTCTTTTATTTTGTCATCAAATAAAGGATTGATGTGATTATGCTTTCTCAGACAGAATAATTCTCAGAGTACGACGCAATGGCTCCGCAGCACCCCAAAGCAGTTGGTCACCAACAGTGAAAGCATTTAGGAAATCATCACCCATCGCCATCTTACGTAGACGACCCACTGGTACAGACATTGTGCCCGTAACTTTTGCCGGTGTTAGCTCTTGAGCAGTGATGTCACGGTCGTTAGGAATCACTTTCACCCAATCGTTATGAGTGGCGATGATTTCTTCGATTTCGTCCATTGGTACATTTTGTTTAAGCTTGATAGTAAGTGCTTGAGAGTGACAACGCATCGCGCCAATACGCACACAAGTACCGTCAATTGGGACAGGTGAACTTTGAGAACCCAAAATTTTATTCGCCTCGGCGCCCGCTTTCCACTCTTCTTTACTCTGACCATTATCGCGCTTCACATCGATCCATGGGATCAACGAACCAGCTAGTGGCACACCGAATTTATCGGTAGGGAAAGAGCCGCTGCGCATTGTATCCGCGACTTTCTTATCGATATCTAGGATAGAGCTTGATGGGTTTGCAAGTTCAGAGCTAACAGAGTCATTGATAACGCCCATTTGCGAGATCAATTCACGCATATTTTGCGCACCAGCACCAGATGCGGCTTGGTAAGTCATTGCGCTTGTCCACTCAACAAGACCTTTCTCAAATAGACCACCTAGCCCCATTAGCATTAAACTAACCGTACAGTTACCACCGACAAATGTGTTCGTGCCACCGTGGATGCCTTGTTGGATTTGCTTTAAGTTCACTGGATCAAGTGTGATGATCGAATCTTCAGCCATACGTAGCGTAGAGGCCGCGTCAATCCAGTAGCCTTTCCAACCAGCCTGACGAAGTGCAGGGAAAACTTTTTCTGTGTAGCTACCACCTTGACAGGTGATTACCGCATCAAGCTGTTTTAAGCTTTCAATATCATATGCGTCTTGCAGTAAGCCTGCGTCTTTTCCTAAGTTAGGAGCAGGAATACCAACTTGAGAAGTACTGTAGAATACTGGTTCGATTAGGTCGAAGTCTTTCTCTTCAACCATACGCTGCATAAGGACTGAACCAACCATACCGCGCCAACCAACTAAACCAACTCTCATCGTATTAACTCTCCATGTATTAAAAAACCTACCCCATAGTTAATTTTTCACAGCAAAATCTCAACCCCTATTTTGTAAATAAGCGCGTTTTTTAACCTTTTCCTCTGAAAAACAGGGTTACACGAGATTTTTTAGTGTTTGGTTTGCGGTTTTAACCATTTTTCAAGTAGGGAAAGCACTTTAGCCCCCTAATTGGTCTTACCACTCAATGAGAAAATAACACATGAAGCACAATAATTTCACATCACACAACATTTAAAACCAAAAAAGTTAAAATAAACTAACAGTTAATTTCACAAGCAAACGTTTTTACCGACGAACATCAAGATAAAACACCAAATGTTCGAAATATAATTTTTGTTAATGTATGTTATGCGCGATTACAACAAGGAGCGCCTTCCTCTATTGCTCCAAGATTGACAGAGGCACATATGAAGCAAGTTACACCACGCCTACCAAGCTTGATACAGGTATTTATCTCGCTCGGTTTATTTCTCCTGCTGGCATTTTCGTTCACAGCCAAGCTAGACCTACCGATTCAGCTAGCGCTATACATCGGTTGGTTCATTGTCATGATATTGGGCATAAAGCTTGGCCACCAGTATAAAGATCTGGAAAAAGCAGCACTAAATGGCATTTCCAATGGACTTGGAGCCGTTTTAATCCTTTTGGCCGTTGGCGCGCTTGTAGGTACTTGGATCTCTGGTGGTATTGTTCCAACCATTATTTACTACGGCCTTAAAGCCATCCACCCTTCCATCTTTTTGCTCGCGACCATGATCATCTGTTCATTGACTGCGCTAGCGACTGGCACATCTTGGGGGGCGGCTGGCACGGCAGGTATTGCAATGATGGGTATCGGTCAAGGTCTTGGTGTTCCTGCGCCAATCACTGCAGGTGCCGTACTTTCAGGCTGTTACTTTGGTGACAAAATGTCGCCTCTATCGGATTCAGTAATCCTTGCTTCATCTATGTCTAACGTTGAAGTGATGGAACATATTAAAGGCATGTTGCCGATAGCACTCATTAGCTACATTATTACAGGCATTATGTTTACTGCATTTGGCTTCCACTACGCAGGTCAAGTTGACATGAGCCAGGTAGACTCTGTCATTAAAGCGATGGAACAGCAGTTCTACATCACCCCTTACTCATTTGTTCCTGTGATCATCGTATTGTCACTTCTAGCGATGCGTATGCCTTCATTCCCAGTGATCAGTTTTGGTTCTCTGCTAGGTATTATTTGGGCAGTGATGATCCAAGATGTCGATTTCCTAACCGCGTTCAACACGGCTTGGGCTCCATTTGCAATCTCATCTGGCGTAGATTTCATTGACTCAATCCTTAACCGTGGCGGCATGTCTTCAATGCTTGGGTCGGTAGCGGTTATCGTATTCGGCCTTGGTTTTGGCGGTCTACTAGATAAAGTAGGCGTGCTAGAGACTATCGCGAAGCTGTTTGAAAAACGCGTTCAAAGTGCAGGTTCATTGGCAACAAGCACAATTGGTACGGCCTTTATGGGCAACGTATTTGGTTCAGCGATGTACGTTTCACTTATTCTGACCCCAAAAATCTGTGCGAAGAACTATGACCGTCTAGGCTACAAACGTAAGAATTTGTCTCGTAACGCAGAATTTGGCGGCACGCTAACCTCAGGTATGGTCCCTTGGAGTGACAACGGTATCTACATGGCCAGTATTTTGGGTGTTGCTACACTGTCTTATGCCCCGTTCATGTGGCTGAGTTTTGTATGTATCATCGTAACGATCTTCACTTCTTACATGGGTTGGTTTGTTGATAAGTGCGAACCAACAGCAGAAGCAGTTGAAGAAGCTGAAGGCGAATTAAAGCAGCAAACCGCTTAACTTCGCAGAGATAGAAAGAACCTCCCTTCCGAATTCAATACTAAAAAAGAGCGCTTTAAAGCGCTCTTTTTTATTTCCAAAACAAATCGTTAGCTTTGTTTGACTGACGTTTTCACGGCTGTACGCTTCCCAAACCAATAGCCCAAGCTAAGCGGTGCAAAGAATATAACGGCAATGAACAGAATAAAGTAGATGATGGTACTTTTGACAAGTTCAATCAGCTTAGTCATTGCGAGATTCACAACCTCTTGCGACACTCGATCCATATCTTGAGCAAACTTCTCGCGCTCATGGGTAATGATCTGTGCGATTTCTTGGCGCTCTCTGGCAACCATCAGCTCTATAGCTTGGCGTTCTTCACCCAACTGAGATAAACGCGCCTCCGTCCTTTGATCGATATCGTCAACCAAAGGTTGTAACTCCAGCGCCATTTGTTCTGCCAAATAACGCATGTACTCTGGGTTGTTATCGATAAAATCCCTCATCGAATCAGCGGTAACTTGCAAACTATTGAGCGCCGCATTGACTTTTTCGATACTGGCAGAGCTATTCAAGGCCAACAACTGCGCTTTCCACGTCATAATTTTTGGTGTCTGCTCTGATACCAGACTTAGACGATCAGAGACATCCCCAAGTGCTTCTGGCATCGTGCCTAGCGTTGTAACGGCTTCCTCTTCGCTAATTTGGTTTGCATCTAACCACCTACGGTAAGCCGGAGTCCTAATCATGCTTAAATCAGCGAATGGATGCTGCTTGGCGAACTCTGCAACAAACGTTTGTGTCTTGATGTATGCTTCTTTCTTCAATAAAGATTGAGCCAGTTTATCTACCTCTTTCGCTAAATAAACGGAAACTAACTTGGCCTCATCAGACGCAAAGAGCTCATTACCAGAAGCGGTAGTAAAGAACTGTTCCATTTGTAGCGTGAAAGTCCATGTATCAATCAGTGCAGCCATTGGGGACACTTGGTATGCAGAAGCTTGGATGCCTTCTTCAGCATTTATCTTCCAAAGTAAAATATAAGATTGATGAACTTTATCATGAGGCTCATATTGTTCGTGTAGTGCGTCTGCTGCTTGCTCAACCTGAGCAAAAAACTGCTGCGCATACTCACGAGTCAAAAGACGCATATTGAGCTCTTGTTTGGTAAGAGGGACGGTTTGACTCTCGATCTTGACTTCGAGCAGGGAGCACCCTGAAAGCATCATAACCAGCCCTATCAACATCATTGAAGACATTCGGCGAACGGACATGAAAACACCTTTAACAAATTGTATAGAACAGGAATAAAGCGAACTAAGTCATATAGTTCGAGCCTTTATTACCTCAACTCTTATGACATTAAGTCAGAGCAATATCAATCTGTTAGCGCTTCTGTTATCTTTTCACTATTGAGAACATTATTAGCAAAAAGTATGGTTTGTTTTAGGACATCATCTAAACATGCCAACTTCTCTTCCGGCACTTTTTGCCCTTGTTTAATCAACAGTTCAATATCACCCGAAATACAGTGCAATGGCATTGCACCTAAACTCCCTGAGACCCCTTTAAGACTGTGTGCGGCTCTTTGCGCTTGCTCTTTATCCTCTTCTAACAGCTGATACATTTTAGTGCCATCGCCAGAGTGATCCTGAATAAAGACCTCCAGTAACATCCGCACAGCGCCCTCGTCACCAGACAGAGAATCTAACATTTTATTGATATCTATGTACGGCTCACGTTTCACTACTTCCACTTGTGATGAATTCACCTCATTACAACTTTTTTCGTTCATTTGGACATTTTGAAAATTTTCTGACTGAGCTGAGGGAACAGTGTTAGCTCCATTTTCATCATCGCCAACTTGCTCTGACTTTTTATCATCGGTTCTGGGTAGTGGTATCGGTTGAATCGTTTTTGGGGAGAAGGCTCCCCATGAAATGAGGAAAAGGAGCAAACCACTGATTACAGACAACCAAACAATAAAAGTCATTAGCTTCTGTTCCAACTGATCATTTATCGAAGTTAACTGGTTCGGGAAATCTGGATTAAGCAGTTGATTAGATAAATAACTGCCCTGTGCCTGAGCAGATAGTGCGCTTGAGGTTTGAGCAAGCTGGCGCTGAAGAGCGCTTCGCTCTTCGGGAGAGAGCGTCTCTGATTCAATAAAAAGTCGGTCTAAGTCACGGTAAGTATCGCTATTCGTTGCAGAGTCACTAAAGACAGACTCAAAAACAAGCGCACCTAAGCGATAGTACATTGCCTGAATTTTCTCAGAGTTTTCTGTTCGAGCACGGCTGCTTCGTAACTGTTCTGCTAACGAAACCAATTCACTGTCACTTCTTACAAAAGCTCGAGCACTTTCTAAAAATCGGTCGGTCGTATAAAGCAATTGAGTGATGTCTGGTGTGATTTTCCCTTCAGAAAACTCACTTTCAAGCTGTAAGCGAACTGCATAAGCCAACTGAAGTTTCAGTGAAATTTGGTCGACGTGTTTAACACGGTAAGGCAGATCGAAGTTAAAAAAGTGCCTGACTTCTTCAACTTTACTTCCTAACTCATTTACAGTCGAAATCGTTTGAATCGTTTGTTTGGCTTGCAGCCAAATGCCAAGTGCTAAAACACACCACAAAACGAACCAGAACCAAACAAACCGCCGTATTCCTTCTTTTAGCTTCAGCAACACTTGCCCCTCGCATATCTCCATTAATTACAAGCATATACTATGGATGTTTCTTATTCACATAAAAAAAGAGAGCCGTTTGCTCTCTTTATTTAACGATATGATTTTAATTGCGACTTAACTGATCTTTTAGATTTGGAGGCGTCCCTTTAATCGTTAAGGTATCCGTCTCTGGATCATAAAAAATACGCTCGCCAAGTAAGAGACTATCGAAGCTAATATTCAAACCACCACCAGCTCCAACAAATTTAGTCAGTTTGCGAACCGTCGCACGATCACCTGGGAAAGACTCTTCAAGCTCGTACCCTTGCTCTTTGGTGAAATCCATAAAGCTCGTGCCATCTTGGCTTTGAGGAAGCTCTCCGGAAAGCTCTGAGATTTGAACCTCATCACCGGATTTAATTTGCTCATTGCAGTAGTCGTAAACTTGTTTCTTGTACTCGTTCACTTCTTGCTTTTCTAGCTTCGAGTCAGCACAAAAATCATCCACCGCCTGCATCAACACTAAGTTTTGTTGTTTAGTATCTAAGCCAATATCCGCTTGCAGAAAATCTAGGAAGAAGTCCGCCACTTTACGGCCAACGCGTCCTTTAATGTATTGCAGATAACGATTGGATTCCTTGTCGGTCTCGTAGCTCGACAGGTCGATGCGTGCGGCAATATCCATTTTGGTGATATCTAAGTAATCTGTCGCACTGATGTCCAAACCTTCGGTCACTTTTAAACTCTGATTCATTGGTAAGATACCGATGAACAAGTAGTCCGTTGCTAAACTCTGATACTCAGCGAAAACCAAGATACCTTCATCCGCAAATGGGTACTTAATCAACTCTTCTTTCAAGCGATTTGCACTAATTTGTGAGAAGTCGTAAAAATCTCGCTCTCCTTTGCGCATTTCTTGAAGCCAAAATTGAAATTCGCTGTCTGACTGGAAAGCGCCAAAACCTTTACCAGCTTTAGAATGGAATACTCGGTGAAGCTCAGCGACTAAGTTTTCTGTAGATGCATCGTTCTCTAATGATGCTGGACGAAAGTTTACAACCAGCTCGTCCTGATCGTTTTTGCACAGTTGATGCAGAATAACGTTTGAAAGATGAAGACTCATAGTGATTTTATCTTGCTACAAGGTTTTAGTTGATGGGCATTGTAGGTTATCATAAGCCGCTTTTACTATCATTATTAGAGTCTTTATGCCGATTACATCTAAATATACTGACGAGCAAGTAGAAAAAATTCTTGCTGAAGTAGCAACAGTTCTTGAAAAACACGCTGCTTCTCCTGAGTTGACGCTAATGATTGCCGGAAATATCGCAACCAATGTCTTAAATCAACGTGTTGCTGCTTCACAACGCAAAGCGATTGCTGAAAAATTTGCTCAGGCGCTGATGTCTTCTTTAGAAACACCAAAAACACACTAATCACGGACAATAGAACACATACATGGTAGACAGCGGAAACTCATACAGCGAACGTGTATCTCGACTAGTTGGTTGGGGTCACTGGTTTGCATTCTTCAATATCGTTGCATCGATGTTGATAGGCACACGCTACATTGTTCAGTCTCCTTGGCCCGAGACGTTACTTGGTCAGTTTTATCTGGCGGTTTCTTGGGTTGGTCACTTTGGCTTTCTAGTTTTCGCACTTTACTTGCTTGTTCTATTCCCGTTGACGTTTATCCTGCCATCGCGGAAATTGTTCCGTTTGGTGGCAGTGATTTTCGCAACCGTTGGGCAAACCATATTATTAATTGATACCCAAGCGTATCAGTCGATCAATTTGCACTTAACTCCCGTTGTCTGGGAGTTACTATTCAGCGAAGACAAAAGTGCACTCAGCACTGACCTACAACATTTATTTGTTGTGATGCCGCTGATCTTCCTTATTCAACTCGCACTATCCGAATGGGTATGGCGAAAACAGCGCAAACTATCTCATAAGCACGTAGGACGCCCTCTCGCGGCCGTCTTTTTCCTCAGCTTTATGACCAGCCATTTGGTTTACATTTGGGCAGATGCGTATTTTTACAACCCAATTACTAGCCAGCGTTCAAACTTCCCGTTGTCTTACCCGATGACGGCGAAGAGTTTTATGGAAAAACATGGTCTACTTGACCGTGAGGAATACCTAAAACGTTTAGCAGAAAACGAAGGCAACGTAGAGTTAGTCAACTATCCTCTTGAAAAGCTTGAGTTTAACCGCCGAGTTAATAAGCTCAATGTGTTGATGATCAGCATAAACAATTTACGAGCGGATGCGCTTAACCAAGAAGAGATGCCTAACCTCTATGAGTTTGCTGAAAACAATCAGAACTTCCGTAATCATTACAGCTCAAGTAATGATACATACGGGGCCTTTGGTTTGTTCTATGGCTTACCGACCAGTTATGCATCAAGCATCAAGGCGCAAGGTGCTTCCCCAGTATTGCTCGATGTACTGAAAGATCAGGGCTACAACTTTGGTTTATTCAGTGGCAGTGGGTTTGAAGATGATCTCTACTCAGAAATTATTTTCCGCGACTTGAACTTAGCGGAAGACCTAGATGGCACGCAAGCTCATACCGATAAACAATCTATCGCAAACTGGAATACATGGTTAGCAGAGAAAGCAAGTCAGCCATGGTTTAGTTACATCGAAGTCACCACCGTTGATAATTTTGAATCGATTCCTTCAAATAATGACGAAGAAATGCCCGCAAGTGAGCGATTCAAAAAAGCTTATGAATATGCAGTGAAGTCGGCGGATAGAACTATCGCCGGTATTATTGATGAACTAGAAACGACGGGACAACTGACAAACACCATCGTAATCATCACTTCTAATCACGGTAGTGAATTTAACGAAACCAATACGAACAGCTGGGGAGCAAACAGCAACTACAGCCGTTATCAATTACAAGTTCCGATGGTGATCCATTGGCCTGGAATGCTGGCTGGCGAGTTTAATCACAGCACAAGCCACTTGGACCTCTCGGTTACACTGTTGCAAAATATGCTCGGCGTATCTTCCAACCCATATGATTACAGTAGTGGTCGCAACCTATTCGATGAAAGCCGTCGTCGCTGGATCTTGGCGGGCGATACTCGCGAGCTTGCCTTAATTACTAGCTCACAAACCACAGTGATCGATAAGTTTGGCAACTACAAGCTGTATGACAAAAACTACAAACGACTTCGAGATGATGCACCGAAGTTGCCAGTTTTGATGCAAGGTTTAACTGAGTTACAGCGTTTTTATTCTAAAAACGATTAATACCTAGCAATCCATATACTATTCAAACTCCCCTTTTTGGGGGAGTTTTTGTTTATTTAAACAACACAAACCACAAATTTGCGCAGTAAACATCCAATCAGTTCAACTAGGGGTTTACAACATTTTCAAAGCCTTATATTATGCGCCTCAACAACGGAGAGATGGCTGAGTGGTTGAAAGCACCGGTCTTGAAAACCGGCATACGTTAATAGCGTATCTAGGGTTCAAATCCCTATCTCTCCGCCACTTTTAGAAAAATCCCGCTAAGAAATTAGCGGGATTTTTCGCATCTCCAGACTTAAAAGATTTGTACAAATCACTTATCACTTCTTGAACGCAACTAAGCACTCCGCCACACTCCGAAAGAACCCACAAAAAATTAATGCCCTTTTCGTTCGTTCCAGTGTTGAATCAATTTGATATTTACATCTAGTTGTATCTACTCATCAATAAAGACTTCTTTAGCGGCATTGATAAGCTGCAAATGGATTGGGACGAGGTCAGCATGATTCGTTCGATATCCACCTCCAACGACAGCTGCGACAGGGATACCTCGAGATTTCACTGTTTGCATTAAAAATCTATCACGTTCTAAAATCCCTTGAGTCGACACATCAAAATATCCAAGCTCATCGTCTTGATGTATATCGACACCAGCATCGTAGATAACTAAATCAGGGCGATGAAGATTAAGTGCCATATCGACCACTTCTTTAAACGCCATTAAAAAATCCTCATCACCTGTCCCTCGCACCAAAGGCACATCGAGGTCAGACTGAGGCTTCCTCGCTGGGAAGTTTTTATCACAGTGGAAAGAAAGCGTGATGATATCTGGCTCATCGTCACATAAAGTTGCTGTTCCATCCCCATGGTGAACATCACTATCAATGATCAATACTTTATCGACATGCTCGACTTCGAGCGCTTGCCTGGCCGCGATCACTAAGTCATTAAATAAACAAAAACCACTGCCAAACTCTTTGTGTGCGTGGTGATACCCACCACTCAAATGAATGGCCACACCGTACTCAAGTGCCTTTTTTGCGGTCAGAGCCGTGCCCGCTGCTGAAGTTAGCGTTCTGGTAATGAGAGACTCACTCCAAGGAAAACCTATTCGGCGCATCTTCGCAGCTGGCATGTTTCCACTAACAAGTAACTCGACGTATTCCTCGTCATGAACACGTTTTACTTCCCCAACAGTTAATGCTTCGGGCTGGAAAAACTGCGTGTGCTCTTTCCAGTTATCTTTCTCCATATGCACCAATACCGATTCATAGAGGTACTGGTATTTCATAATTGGGTAACGATGCCCCTCTGGCAACTCAAGTTGAGAATAAATCGGGTGGTAGATAAATGGCAGCATGAGAAATTCTTAATAACAATGGTAACGAAATAGTATCAACTTAAAGGGTTGAATAAAACGCAATTTAATTGATAATGATTTTCAATATCAATTAAATTTAATATACATATGAATTCTACTTTCTTTGCTATTCTCGGCGCACTGTTTGGCTCTCTTTGTGCCCTGTCCCTATTTTCATCTCTTGTTGTTGGTGCGTGGTGGTTGGTTGATTTTATTGTGCTTAACTAACACAATGACTTTCAACTGAAATCAAAAAAACATAGGTGTTTGTATGAGTCAAACCGTCTTTATTACCGGAGCAAATCGCGGCATTGGCCTTAGCTTAACTGAGCTGTACCTGAAGCAAGGCCACCAAGTACATGCTACTAGCCGTTCCTTAGAGAACAGTTCAGAACTACAAACTCTAGCCTCACAATTCAGTAATTTGGTTTTGCACGAACTGGATGTCACTCACTACGAACAAGTCGCTAAGCTTGCCGATAAACTCCCTGCCATCGACTTACTCATCAATAATGCAGGATATTACGGCCCCAAGGGATATGGCTTTGGAAACACTGACGTAGAAGAATGGCGTAAAGCCTTCGAAGTAAACACCATTGCACCGTTAAAACTGGTTGAGCACTGTTACCCTCGCTTACAACAAGGCAAGATAAAAAAGATTGCTTGTATCTCATCAAAAGTGGGGAGCATGACCGAAAATACGTCCGGTGGCGGTTATATTTATCGCTCATCGAAAGCGGCGCTTAACTCGGTTGTGAAAAGCTTAAGTAATGATTTAACACCTGAAGGATTTACCGTTTTAGCGCTTCACCCTGGTTGGGTAAAAACGGCGATGGGCGGGCCAAATGCTTTGATAGATACGCAAACCTCCGCGCAAGGCCTAGCGAACGTGATAGAGCTGAGCACACCGCAGCTTTCAGGTCGATTTATTAACTACGATGGTACTGAGTTACCTTGGTAGCAGCATTAAGACACAACCATCACTAAACCAAATACCATCAAAGCCAGGCTTCATAATCGTGACTTGGTTGGCAAACATAATGTTCATCAGTGATCCACCAGCATAATTCACGCAATCTAACTTGAATTTATCTACATCCAATCCAGACTTAGGAAAAAGTAGAACAAATAAGGAGAAAGCACGATGGCAGCAGATAGGGATTTGGTTAATTTTAGCGAAGAGCACGAACTAAATTACTGCTTGAGAAGTGCTGGTAAACGCCAAACTCAAGCGAATCGAGATACATTAGTTGACTTGGGCAACCAGGTGAAAGAGGTACTGGACAAACGCGTGTTAACTCAAGGTGAAGTAAGAGGCGCGATCCAAAACCACGGTGACCTGTTCGAGTAATCTATTTTCAAGCATGCGCGGTGTTTAATTACACCGCGCTTGTCCTATGCCTGCTTACCTTTGGTTGCACGAGATTTAGTCGCGCCACCATTCTTTGAATAACTGCGCTTTTTACGTTTAAACGCAGGACGTTCCACCTTGGGTAAATGACGTAATGAATCAGGGATAGGGCCTGCTTTTACTTGTGCCATCAAGCTATCAATGCGTTGTTCCAGTGCTTGCATGAACGGCTGATATGCTTGATTTCTCTCTGCCATACCTTGTAACTGGTGCTCCCAATGAGCCGTCATATCAGGGTATGTTGAATCTTCTGGCAAGGCATGAATGAGACCTCTTCCCGCAGGAGAACTGAGAATTGACTTACCTTGACGCGTAAGCAGTTGGCGTTTGAACAGCGTGTCCAAAATACCAGCGCGAGTCGCTTCCGTGCCTAGCCCATCAGTGTCACGAAGGATTTTTTTCAGTTCTTTATCCGCAACGTAACGGGCGATCCCGGTCATCGCTTGCAACAGCGATGCTTCGGTAAAATGCTTTGGTGGCTCGGTTTTTCGGTCTTTTATTTCCCCTTCACGACAAGTTAACACGGTGCCTTCGGGTAGCGGTGGCACGGCATCAATACCTTCATCTTCCTTGTCAGTTTTGCCCATTAGCGCTTTCCAACCCGGCGAAACTAACTGACGACCTTTCGCGACAAACGTACCACCAGCGATATCGAAAACCAATTTCGCTTCTGCGTAAACCGCCGCCGGATAGAACTGCATGAGGTACTGGCGCGCAATCAATTGATACACTTTCATCTCATTGCCGGAAAGCGCATTCACATTAGCTTGCTTCGGTGTAGGGATAATCGCATGGTGCGCATCCACTTTTTTATCGTTCCAGGCTTTGGACTTTAATGTTAAGTCTGCTCCCTGAACGGCAACTTGCAACTCTTTTGCGTTATTCGCAATAGCAGTTGTCACCGTCCCTGCTTGTGAGTAGTGTTCCATCGGTAAATAGCGACAATCTGAACGCGGGTAAGTGATCAGCTTGTGCTTTTCATACAATGCCTGACAAGTATCTAGTACTTGTTGCGCACTCATACCATAGCGCTTCGCGGCATCGATCTGTAAAGCAGATAACGAATAAGGTAATGGTGCTGATTGCTTGGTTTGCTTTTGTTCCGACTCTGTCACTTTTGCGGGTTGATTTGCAATACGGTTTGCAACATTTTCTACCAACTTACGGTTTAATACTCGACCTTCTTCGTCCTGCCAAGGCTTACATGCCTCACTTGGCTTCCAACGAGCACGAATATCAAAAGTACCATTGGCATCTTGATATGGGATCAGAGCATGTAGGGTAAAATAGTCCTTCGGGACAAAGTTTTCGATTTCTTCATCACGACGCACCACTAAGCCAAGAACTGGCGTTTGCACTCGCCCTACCGAGAGAACACCTTGATACCCTGCTTTTTGACCAAGCAAGGTATAAGCACGAGACATGTTCATACCATACAGCCAATCAGCCCGAGAGCGGGCCAATGCTGAAACTGAAAGTGGGATAAACTCGCGATTACTGCGCATAGAACTGAGAGCACGTTTAACCGCAGGTAAGTTCAAGTCGGAAATCAACAAACGCTGTGTAGATTCCTTCTTGGTTTTAGATAACTTGCAATAGTCCAGAACTTCATCAACTAACAGCTGACCCTCTCGATCTGGGTCTCCTGCATGAATGACTTCGTTAGCTTCTTTGAGCAATTTACGAATCACTGTTAATTGCTTACTTGCGCTTTTCCTCGGTCTGAGCTGCCATTGCTGCGGAACAATTGGTAAATCTGCCATATTCCACTTTTTATAACGCTCATCGTAAGCGTCAGGTTCGACTTGTTCGAGCAAATGGCCGATACACCAAGTAACGATATCCCCGTTCCCACAGCGGATGAATCCTTGATCTTTCTTTTGAGGGTTTGCCAGTGCAGCGGCAATCGCACGGCCTAAGCTTGGTTTTTCAGCAATAAACAGACGAGACATAACGTTTTGGAAATAAATATAATTAGGGCCACATTAACGAATGTAGCCCTAATAAATCAAGAAAAACTGTATAAATAAACAGTCAGTTTATTTAAGTTTTTAGTTATAGGAATTCAACAAACTGAGAAAGGTCACGCTCAGGAACTTTCATCGGTGTACAACCAGGCGTGCCTAAGTACAAGAAACCAACAATCTCATCGTCACCCTCTAAACCAAATGCTTGATGAACTTCTGGATGGAACATCCACTTACCTGAGCGCCAAAACCCTTGAAAGCCTTGCGCTACAGCTGCCATTTGCATCGCTTGTACAGCGCATCCCGCAGATAAGTGTTGCTCTAGTGCTGGTACTTTCTCATGTTCTGTTACTTTAGCAATCACCGTGATCACCATTGGTGCGCGAAATGGGGCATTCTTTACCTTTTCGACCACCGCTTCATCACTATTTTCAGCTTCTGCCGCTTTTACCAATATATCTGACAGTTTTTTCAAACCATCGCCCTGTGCGATAACGAAACGCCAAGGGGTTAATCCCGCATGGTCAGGCGCACGAAGGCCAGCACGAATGATGTTCTCAAGTGCTTTACCTTCTGGAGCAGGCGCGGATAACTTCGCGATAGATCGGCGATTGAGCAAAAGATCGAGAGCGTCCATGAAAGAATCCTTATTGAATATCGTTGTTATTTTGTTTACGCCACTTTAGCACAATCTGCTCCTGCGAATAACAACCGGTTTTCTGTGGGCTTGATAACGTGCTTCACTTAACATCAATCTGGGTTTAATGTTAATTTATTCGCGAAATGAATAAGTTGAACATAGGCAGGTTGATGAACAAGGACAAACAAAACAGCATTTACGAAAAGATCGTTAATGACGAAGATGCCCGTGCCTGTAAGGCGATTCCTGAATCAGCTTGTCATCAAGTTCCCGGCAACTTTCTTAAAATAATTCTCGCTCAGTTTTTAACGAAAGTCGGCGATGCGTTAATCAATCCTAAAGTCACGTTGCCGTGGATACTACAAAGTCTCGGGGCACCGGTTTACTTAATTGGTTGGCTCGTTCCTATTCGTGAATCAGGTTCCCTTATCCCACAACTTAGCATCGCGCACTACATCCGACGCATTCCAGTAAGAAAATGGGTCTGGGTAATTGGCAGCATCTTGCAGGCTCTTTCCATATTTGCAATCGGAGTGGTCGCATTAACTCTGACAGGAGCTGCTGCGGGTTATGGTGTAATTGCATGTCTTGTGATCTTCAGCCTCTCACGCGGTTTAAATTCCGTCGCATCAAAAGATGTATTGGGCAAAACCATCCCTAAAAACCAACGAGGTCAAGTCAACGGCTGGTCTTCAAGTGCTGCTGGCCTGGTTACGCTGCTTTTCGCGAGCCTTCTGGCACTAGCCTGGTTATGGGACGTAGAGCCGACAGAGCGCTTTTACGGTCTGAGTTTAGGCTTAGCGGGCGTCATATGGCTCATCGCGGCATTCGTCTATGCGCGAATTAATGAGTATGCCGGTGAGGTAGACGGTGGTCGAAATGGCGTCCTCGAAGCATTTAAACAACTCGCGTTACTTAAGACAGACGTGACCTTTCGTCGATTCGTTATCACGCGGACACTATTTTTATGTTCTGCGCTGAGTGCACCGTACTACGTTGTGCTGGCACAGCAATCTCTGGGTGGACAGCTCTGGGTGCTAGCTCTCTTTATGTTTGCGAGTGGCTTAGCCTCCTTTGTGTCAGGTCCTTTCTGGGGAAGAATGTCCGATCGCTCTAGCCGCAGTGTGATGGTCATAGGCGCAATGATGAGCGCGCTACTTGGTGTTGTGTTATTTGTTTACGATACATGGGTCACCGCTAGCCAAAGCTTCCTATTCGTGATTCCTCTGCTTTACTTTTGTGTTTGTATTGCCCACGACGGAATACGAGTCGGACGAAAAACCTATTTAGTTGATATCGCAGAAGGTGACAAACGGACGAGCTATGTAGCCGTGAGTAACACAGTGGTTGGGATAATGCTGCTTCTAATGAGCTCTCTTGGTGTTATGTCGAACTTCTTGAGCCTTTCAGCTGTGGTGTTAGTGTTCTCTTTTATTACTTTTGCTGGCGTGGTAATGGCCAAACAACTGCCAGATATCAGTGACTAGTTCTATACAAAAAAGCTGCGCTCAAAGCGCAGCTTTTATGGTAAACACACATTAAAAGGCTAGAGTTTTACCGCCAATTTAACACCTTGACGAATCGCACGCACAGCATCAAGTTCACCCGCATGGTCAGCTCCGCCAATGATATGAATCTTCTCTCCAAGTTCAGACCATTTATCTTCAAACGGACGTACAGACTCTTGCCCAGCACAAATGATAACTTTGTCTGCATTAAGTACCTGCGCGCTTCCGTCTACATGAATGTGCAAACCTTGATCATCAATTTTATCGTAAGACACGCCGCCGACTAAATGTACGCCCCGTTTTTCAAGGGTACGTTTATGGATCCAACCTGTCGTTTTACCCGGACCTTTACCTACACGACCTTTACGACGCTGAAGTACCCAGACTTCTTTATCGCTGACCGCATCAGGGTAAGGATATAAACCACCCGGCTGAGACATCTCCTTGTCGATTCCCCATTCATGCAACCAGTCATCTAACGTTTGTCCAACTGGCTCTGTGAGCATGGTCGCGACATCTACGCCAATGCCACCAGCACCAACGATAGCCACTTTCTCACCGACTGGCGTTTTGTCTCGAATGAGAGTTTGATAGTCGACGACTTTCTCTGGGTTATCAATTCCATCAATATTGACTTTACGTGGCTCAACACCCGATGCCATCACTATCTCATCATATTCTGTGAGTAAGTCATAGTTCGCTTCCGTCGATAAGTGCAGATTCACGCCTGTTTCATCAATACGGTTAGCGAAATATCGTATCGTCTCTCGAAACTCTTCCTTACCAGGGATCTGCATCGCAAGACGGAACTGACCACCGATGCGGTCGTTCTTTTCGAACAAATCAACCTTATGGCCACGTTCAGCCAGTGTGGTCGCACAAGCCAAGCCCGCAGGTCCAGCACCAACAACTGCAATGTTTTTCTTTTTAAAGGCTGGTTCAACAACAATTTCGGTTTCATAGCACGCTAGAGGGTTCACTAAGCAACTGGCGCGCTTACCTTTAAACACGTTATCTAGACACGCCTGATTACAACCAATACACGTATTAATAAGCTGCGCTTTTTCCTGTTCGGCTTTAGCAACAAAGTAAGGATCGGCCAAGAATGGGCGCGCCATCGAAACCATGTCGGCATGACCTGAAGATAAAATACGTTCTGCTTCATCTGGCGTATTTATACGGTTGCAAGTGATAATAGGAACCGAAACGTGAGGTTTAACTTTTTCCGTAACCCATGTAAACGCACCACGTGGTACTTGAGTCGCAATGGTCGGAATTCGAGCCTCATGCCAACCGATACCCGTATTAATAATCGTGACGCCAGCCTCTTCAAGTGCTTTCGCCAATTCGATAACGTCTTCAAAAGTGCTGCCCTGCTCGACAAGATCCAGCATAGAAAGACGGAAGATGATGATGAACTTGTCACCCACCGCCTTGCGTACCGCTTTAACAATTTCTAGCGGAAAACGCATACGTTTTTTATAGCTGCCACCCCATTCGTCGTAACGCATATTAGTACGTTTACATAAGAATTGGTTTATCAAGTAACCTTCCGAGCCCATTAACTCGACGCCATCATAACCAGCAAGCTGTGCTAACTCCGCACTATTAGCAAACGCGTCGATGGTTTTCTTTATCTGGCGGTCGCTCATTTCACTCGGAGCAAACTTTGCAATCGGCGCTTTAATGCCAGATGCACTTTGCGAGAATGGATGCATTGCATAACGCCCAGCATGGAGAATTTGCAACGCAATTTTACCACCGTGCTTGTGCACCGCTTCTGTCACAACTTTATGGGCTTTAGCATGTTTTGGCTTGCTGAATTCAGCACTCAACGGGTGTAAACGACCACGTAAGTTAGGAGAAAAACCTCCGGTTACAATCAGTCCGACACCGCCTTTCGCGCGTTCTTCATAAAAAGCAGCGAGCTTCTGTAATCCTTCTTTGTGCTCTTCTAAGCCCGTGTGCATTGATCCCATCAGAACTCGGTTTCGTAATTGTGTGAAACCGAGGTCCAGTGGCTTTAATAGGTTTGGGTACATGGCAGACATCACTTAACATCCATTGTTATTATCATGGTCTGACCAGATTAAGCCTGCTCAACCAAAAAATCAAACAAGCGTTTACATTTTTGTAACACCGATCAATCTCGTGTGAAAATATGCCAATTGTAGAGTGGTCGTGATAAGCTAAAAAAATGTTATCTTTTGAGATCTTAGAGATAAGAACCCATACTTTGTTAGACTCGGCGTAACTATCTCGTTATGGAGACAAGATGAAAAAACTCTTCAAATTTATTGGTTTGATATTTAAAGGGATATGGAAAAGTATCACTTTCATCAGACTCGCACTGGCAAACCTAATTTTCTTGCTGATGATTGCCGTTTTCTACTTTGCCTTTACTTATACCGGAGACGGTCAACCTGTCGTCGAAAAAGAATCGGCATTGGTGATGAACCTTTCAGGCCCAATTGTCGAACAAAGACGTTATGTAAACCCAATGGACTCTTTTGCTGGTTCCCTTTTGGGTAATGAGCTACCGAAAGAAAACGTCCTTTTCGATATCGTTGATACTATTCGCTACGCGAAAGACGATCCTAAAGTGTCTGGATTAGTGCTAGCACTGCGAGACATGCCAGAAACAAATCTCACGAAACTACGTTACATCGCGAAAGCGTTGAACGAATTTAAAGCGTCAGGCAAACCCGTTTACGCCGTAGGTGATTTCTACAACCAAAGCCAATATTACTTGGCAAGTTACGCTGACAAAGTTTATCTGGCACCTGATGGTGGTGTATTGATTAAAGGTTACAGCGCTTACTCAATGTACTACAAAACGTTACTTGAAAAGCTTGACGTTTCTACTCATGTTTTTCGCGTAGGTACTTATAAATCCGCTATCGAACCGTTTATTCGTGATGACATGTCCGATGCGGCGAAAGAGTCAGCAACACGCTGGGTTACTCAATTGTGGAGTGCTTTTGTTGATGACGTAACAACAAACCGAAACATTGATGCGAAAGTGCTTAATCCAACCATGGATGAACTGATTAACGAGATGAAGTCTGTAAATGGCGATATTGCTCAGCTCGCAGTCAAATTGGGGCTAGTGGATGAACTTGCTACACGCCAAGACATTCGCACTCTATTCGCAAAACAGTTTGGTAGCGACGGCAAAGACAGCTACAACGCGATTGGTTACTACGACTACCTTGCAACGATTCGTCCCGATTACACACTACCTCAGCACGACATCGCCGTTGTTCTAGCAAGTGGCGCGATTATGGACGGTCAACAACCTCGCGGAACTGTTGGTGGTGACACAGTCGCAAGCTTGCTGCGTCAAGCACGCAATGATGAAAAAGTGAAAGCGGTCGTATTACGAGTAGATAGTCCAGGAGGCAGTGCCTTTGCTTCTGAAGTGATTCGTAACGAAGTAGAAGCTCTGAAGCAAGCAGGTAAGCCGGTTGTTGTATCCATGTCGAGTTTGGCCGCTTCTGGTGGTTATTGGATTTCAATGAGCGCAGACAAAATCGTTGCTCAGCCAACAACCCTGACGGGCTCCATTGGTATATTTAGTGTCATCACCACGTTTGAAAAAGGCTTTAGCAAGTTAGGTATTAATACTGATGGCGTTGGCACATCGCCGTTCTCAGGTGACGGTATTACCACTGGCCTTTCTGAGGGCGCGTCTCAAGTGTTCCAATTAGGTATCGAGCACGGTTACAAGCGCTTTATTTCTCTAGTTGGCGAGAATCGCGATATGTCTCTAGAGGAAGTTGACAAAGTTGCTCAAGGTCGAGTTTGGACTGGCCAAGATGCACTATCCTTTGGTCTTGTCGATCAAATGGGTGACTTTGATGATGCTGTAGAGCTAGCGGCGAAACTAGCGAACGTAACCGATTACGGCATTTACTGGGTAGAAGAGCCTCTTTCACCTACTGAACTATTTCTGCAAGAGTTTATGAAACAGGTGAAAGTCTCTCTAGGTATTGATGCAACAAGCTTGCTACCAAAAAGTCTTCAACCCGTAGCTCAACAATTCGAACAAGACGCAAGCTTGCTCCAAAGCTTCAACGATCCTAAAGGTCAATACGCATTTTGTTTGAACTGCCAAGTGCAGTAGTTTTTCCATCAATATTACAAAGGGCACTTCTACTTGAAGTGCCCTTTTTATTAGGCTTTGCATCTCCTCAGATGACTTTCTGATGCTGTGCGTATAGCCTCGCATCTCAAGGTTATTTAGGTATATAATCCCCGCCTCTGTTCCCCTACACGAAAGAAAAAACGATGACTAGAAAACACATCTACATCGCTTACACCGGTGGTACCATCGGAATGCAAAAATCCGACCACGGCTATGTGCCTGTTGCTGGCTTTATGGAAAAGCAATTAGCAAGCATGCCCGAATTCCATCGTCCTGAAATGCCGGATTACACCATCCACGAATACGACCCTCTGATTGACTCATCAGATATGACACCTGCTGACTGGCAGCAGATTGCGAATGATATTCGTGACAACTATGACAAATACGATGGTTTCGTTATCCTACATGGTACTGACACCATGGCGTACACAGCGTCAGCATTGTCTTTCATGCTTGAAAACCTTGGTAAGCCAGTGATTGTAACGGGTTCACAAATCCCTCTCGCAGAGCTGCGTTCTGACGGCCAAGCAAACCTATTAAACGCGCTACATATTGCGGCAAACTACCCGATCAACGAAGTAACTTTGTTCTTCAATAATCAATTGATGCGTGGTAACCGCAGCACAAAATCTCATGCAGACGGTTTTAATGCCTTTACTTCACCAAACCTTCCTCCACTATTGGAAGCTGGGATCAATATTCAAGTTAGCAACAGCATAACCGTTGGTGCACAACCAGAAGGTGAGTTTAAGGTTCACAACATCACGCCACAACCAATCGGTGTGATCACCATGTACCCTGGTATTTCACACGAAGTTATCCGCAACACGCTTCGTCAGCCCGTGAATGCGATGATTCTTCTGACTTTTGGTGTCGGCAATGCTCCTCAGAACCCTGAGCTGCTTGGTCACCTGAAAGAAGCCTCTGAGCGCGGCGTTATTGTTGTCAACCTGACTCAGTGTTTGGCAGGTAAAGTGAATATGGGCGGATATGCCACAGGTTGTGCGCTCGCAGACTCTGGTGTTATCAGTGGCTTTGACATGACGCCCGAAGCGGCGCTGGCAAAACTACACTACCTTCTAAGCCAAAACCTTTCTTACGAAGAAGTAAAAGCGAGAATGCAACAAGTACTGCGTGGTGAAATGAGCCTGTAAGTTCAAGCTTTCTGCGATCTAAAAAGCCCAATACAATTTGGGCTTTTTTCTTTCAAAATCAAAATAATAAAATTTTGAGAAATAAGGCGTAAGGATTAATCAATGTTCGGATTGACACGAACAATATCGCTCTCTTCTCCGCTGAATTGTTTTTTAAGCTCTTGTTTTGATTTAAAACTGATTTCACCACCGGCTGCAACCGTCATATGCTGCGCATCAGTATTATGTTTTGATTGATACAACATCACAGCTTGCATACACGAATCTCGCTGCTCTTTAGAAAGTGTTGTACCCTCAGGCCATCTTCCCGTTTCTACTGCATAGACTAAGCGATCATAAACTTCTGGAGTCATCGCTTGTAATAGTTGTTCTGCGTCCATAGTGTACCTTCTTATTACATTCTATTTACAGAACATAACGGGTTAAGAAACTGAGTCAAGAATACGAAAATGAATTGGTGTAACGGATCACAAGCAAAGCCATGAAAAGAACAAACTGGTTACTTCTCAGCCTCGCATGTTTTGTGCTATCGGGCTGTTTTGAAGGTAACGTGACAACCGAAGAGTTGTGCCAAAAAACACCAGAACTGCGTTGCGAGCAGCTCAATATGGATGACGGCCAATGTCGAATTCCAAGAACAAATTTGGTTTGGCATCGGTTTGAGCAATTGAAAAACCCATCGGAAGCCAACCAAATCATCGAATACGGTCTGGTCGCTGAATATAGGAAATGCTTAGAACTCGCCTCCCAAATCACCCCTATTGATCAAAGTGCTCTCAAAAGACAACGCTTTAATGCATTGGTACACAGTATTGATGAGCTAGAGCGCATTGTAAACGAGTTAAAAGGCTCAGAAGACCCGGCTACTTTGTATTTCTTATGGTCTCAAACGGGAGATACTCAAGCTCGGCGCGCATTTTTACAAATGGAAGGGTCTCCCCAATTAAATAATGCTGAGATGCAATATGCATTAGCCACTTTTTATACCAACCGAGATACCAAGAAAACCCTGGAGCTTCTTAATAACGCGTTGTCTTTATCTGATGAAGACAACATCAATCCGGTCATTCTCAAGTCAATGGCAAGTATTCATCAAGGGCTTGGAGACAAAGAGCAAGCGTATCTATGGGCAATGGTCGCGAAGAGATTCGACGTACCGCTTGCTGATGAAAAGCAGCTCCAACGTATGTTCAATTTCAGTCATCCAGAGCGATATAAGCAGTTGGATGAATTAGCCGAATCGGTGGCGAAAGCCATAGAGAAAGGTATCTATTCCCCAGCAATGATACCCAGTGAGATATAAACGAAAAACTCCCGCAATGAGCGGGAGTTTTTATTTAAGTCGAGCGACACTCAGATCACTGTTGAGCTTGAATCATCCTGAAAGGATAAAACAATCTCGAGCACAATTTTGTCGTTATTATTCTGATTTGTTGAAAATTAACGACACAGAGTTAACACAAAAACGCTCTCCTGTGGTCTGTGGGCCATCTTCAAAAACGTGCCCTAGATGGCTATCACACGTTGCACAACGAATCTCTGTACGTACCATTCCGTGACTTAGATCTTCTAAATAGCGCACCGCTTGATCGTTGATAGGCGCATCAAAACTTGGCCATCCGCAGCCAGAGTCATACTTGTTATCAGAGACAAAGAGAGGGGCATTACAACAAGTACAAGCATAAACACCAGTTTCCTTATTATGCAGTAGCTTACCGCTGAAAGGAGGCTCTGTACCTTGCTCTCGGCAAATACGGAACTCTTCATCAGACAGTTGCTCACGCCACTGTTCATCTGACTTCGTCACTTTTTTCCCGCTTTGTTCCACGACTTTCGGCTCCTTATTTACTGTTCTTGGTATTGACTTTTTTAGCAAAAAACTTGCTTCTCTTAACAGTTGTAGCACATACTTTCTCACCAGGACACCATGCGTAATTAATTTGATAAGAGCACTTATCTCACCAGTTATATTACGCCAACTGGGCTACAGAAGAATCAGTTAAAAGTTTAAAAAACGTACATTTGCAAAGAATTGTTAAAAAAAGCGTCGCTTTTTTTTGACTTTAAACAAGTTAAGTCCGATTATCACTTGCAGATGTTTACTGGATTCTGTAATTTTACTACCAGTTATCTTTAATCAGAAATTAAGTTGTGGAGCAACTATAATGACTATCAAAGTAGGTATTAACGGTTTTGGCCGTATCGGTCGTTTCGTATTCCGTGCAGCGCAAGAGCGCAACGACATCGAAGTAGTAGGTATTAACGACCTTATCGATGTAGATTACATGGCATACATGCTTAAGTATGACTCAACTCACGGCCGTTTCAACGGTACTGTTGAAGTTGAAGGCGGTAACCTAATCGTTAACGGTAAAACTGTACGTGTTACTGCAGAGCGCAACCCTGAAGACCTAAAATGGGACGAAATCGGTGTTGACGTTGTAGCTGAAGCAACTGGTCTTTTCCTAACTGACGAGACTGCACGTAAGCACATCACTGCTGGCGCGAAAAAAGTTGTACTAACTGGTCCTTCTAAAGACGCTACTCCAATGTTCGTTAACGGCGTAAACTTCGACACTTACGCTGGTCAAGACATCGTTTCTAACGCTTCTTGTACTACTAACTGTCTAGCGCCTATCGCTAAAGTTCTTAACGACAAGTTCGGTATCGAATCTGGTCTTATGACTACAGTTCACGCAACTACAGCAACTCAAAAAACTGTAGATGGTCCTTCTGCTAAAGACTGGCGCGGTGGTCGTGGTGCTTCTCAAAACATCATCCCATCTTCAACTGGTGCTGCTAAAGCTGTAGGCGTTGTACTTCCAGAAGTAAACGGCAAACTAACTGGTATGGCTTTCCGCGTACCAACTGCTAACGTTTCTGTAGTTGACCTAACTGTTAACTTAGTTAACGGTGCTTCTTACGAAGACATCTGTAAAGCGATGAAAGAAGCTTCTGAAGGCGAACTAAAAGGCGTTCTAGGCTACACTGAAGATGCAGTTGTATCTCAAGACTTCATCGGCGAAGTTTGCACTTCAGTATTCGATGCTAAAGCTGGTATCGCGCTAACTGACAAATTCGTTAAGGTTGTATCTTGGTACGACAACGAAATCGGTTACTCAAACAAAGTTCTAGACCTAATCGCTCACATCTCTAAGTAATTAGAAAGTTAGCAATTAGCGAATAACTTCGTTAAAGAAAAGGCGGCTCTAGAGTCGCCTTTTTTGTATCTGGAATTTGAGAGAATGCAGGCTCGATGTTGCATTTAATGTGCGAAGCGCGTCTAAAAGCTCTCCCCAGCGATAGGAAACTACACATGGATTTAAAAACTCTCCCAGCCCTAACGGTGCTATCTGATAACGTCACTATCGTTGAAGTTGATCAGATAAAAATCGTCCGCGTGATTCATGACAAAGCAACGGCAGGCATCTCGCTACACGGTGGTCATGTCGTGTCGTTCACGCCTAAAGGTCAAGAAGATCTGATCTGGATGAGCGAAAAAGCTGTCTTCGATGGTAAAGCTGCTCTTCGCGGTGGTATTCCGGTTTGTTGGCCTTGGTTTGGGCGTATTGCTGCTCCAGCTCACGGCTTTGCCCGCACCGCAGAATGGGAGTTGGTTGAACATCGTGAGAACCATAACGGTGTGATTGTTGAACTTGCTCTGTTCCCGACAGAAGAAATCCACGATATTTGGCCCCATATGTTTGACGCTCGTTTGGTGATTGAAGTGGGCGATGAGCTAAAAGTGACGCTCAAAGTCATGAACATTGATGACGAGGCTTGGACCTTCTCTGGCGCATTACATACTTACCTAAACGTTGGAGACATTAAGCAAGCACAAACGACAGGCATGGGTGCCGAGTACATTGATAGCTTGAAAGCTGATGCGGTATGCCAAGGTGGTAATGTTCTACAACTAACTGACACCATTGACCGCGTTTACACGCAACCAGAAGCGAAAATTTTGGTAAAAGACCCGGTATTGGATCGTACGCTAAGCGTACACAACCAAGGCCACAACTCAGCAGTATTATGGAACCCTTGGGCAGAAGGTGCGCAAAGCATGGGTGACATGGCTGACGATGGTTATCAAACCATGTTGTGTGTGGAGTCTACTGTTCATGCACCAAGTATTGAGCAAGGTCAAACCCTCCAACCAGGTGAGACACATGAACTTGTCACTGTCATTTCAGCGCAGTAAGAATCACCATATAAAGGCCGGGATACCCGGCTTTTTTTGTAATAAAAGCTCTGCTTAGATGGTCCTATCTTTACTAACTTATTGGTTACTGGTCACTTTTGACGGTTTCATTAATAAATATCAAAAAAATTGATCATATAAACCGATAGCATACCGATACAAAACTCATAAATAATAAAAATATCAGGAATTAGTCTATGTTAGAGAGATACCGAAATCAAAGTGTCGGATTCCAGTTGAAACTGGTGATCACTTTGTGTCTATTCATTGCTTTCAGCAGTATTGCAGCGCTTGTTTACCGCAACGCTTCCGATGTTCTATTGGAAAGCACACTGAAAGAACACCAATCTAAAGTAGAATCAATGGCAAAAACCATTGCTGGCCAATTCGATGCTTACCTGCACACCGCTAAAGTCCTCGAATCTACTTTTCGCAATGGCTACCTTGCCGGTGTCTATGTCGAAAATTACACGGTTGACTTCATGGGACATGAAGTACCAAACATCACTCAATACAGTGAAAGCTTAATTAATGACACCAAGTTGGTCGACAGTTTCACACGTGATACCGGCGCTATAGCAACGCTATTCGCACCATTGGGTGACGACTTTATTCGGGTGTCCACCTCCCTAAAAGATCCACAAGGTCAGCGAGCGGTCGGAACCACGCTAGGCATCAACCATCCTGGTTATCAGCAACTTAAAGCAGGACAACCGTATTACGCTCAAATTAAATTGTATGGCGAGCGCTACATTACCTACTATGCCCCAATCAAAGATGCGACAGGAAAGGTAGCAGGCCTATCGTTTATTGGCTTACCAGTAGACCAAGCGACACAAACCTTATTCGATGCACTCGAAGAGATAAAATGGGGCGACACTGGTTACACCATTATCGTTGATAACGACGAAAACAATCTTGGTAAATACCTACTTCATCCAGCAAAAAGCGGCTCAGATTCGTCAATACTAGAAGTCGCCGACTACAATGGTCACAAGCCTTTTGGCCAGATTTTCGAACAATCTAGTGGATTAATTCGCTACCCTTTCGAGTACCAAGGTAACGTAGGCGAAAAGTATCTTGTCTACACAGAGGTTCCAGGTTGGAACTGGAAACTGCTAGGCGGTACGTTTATCAAAGAAGTTACAAAAGGTAGCGACACGCTTCTCACACTCATTGCCATCATTTCTTCGGTAGCGGCAATCATTACTTTTGTTGTACTGACACTTTTCTTGAATCACAGCTTACAACCTCTCACGACTCTAAACTCATACATGACTCGCTTAGCCGGCGGCGAAGTCAGCTTGAGCATCCCAGCGTCTCGTAAAGCATCAAAGAATGAAATTACGAACCTGAGCTCGGGTGTCGCCAGTATGGCAAGTCAGCTCAATGAACTTGTCGGTAAGATCCGTTCAACAAGCGACTTAGTGGAGAGCAACTCCACCAGCGTTGCCAACGATGCACATAGCAATTTGACCCAAGCCGACCGACAACAACAAGAAGTCGAGCAAGTTGTGACAGCGATTGAAGAAATGGCCTCTTCCGCTCAATCTGTCGCACAACAAGTCGAAAGCATTGCGGAAAACGTACGCTCAGCAAATACCGATAGCCAGTCTGGTCTCGCGATTGTTGAAGGCGTATGTATCGACGTTGCTCAACTTAACGATCAATTGGATCAATCAGCAACGGCTATCGAGCAAGTAAATCGCGATAGCGAGAGTATTCAAACCGTCACTAAAATGATTGATGAAATTGCTGAGCAAACCAATTTACTTGCCTTGAATGCCGCCATTGAAGCAGCACGAGCAGGTGAACAAGGTCGTGGCTTCGCAGTTGTAGCAGATGAAGTGCGCACACTTGCGCACCGAACCCAAAGCTCAGTTCAGGATGTCGTGGAAATTATCGAGAAACTAAAAGGGTCGACTCATAATGCAGTTAATATGATGACAGACAGCCAACGCAGTGCAAACCAGGTCTTGGACAAAGCACAAGACGCGGGCACAGCATTAGAAGCCATCGCAGTACAAGTGCAGTCGATAGCCTCTCAAGCCGACGCCATTGCAGCGACTTCAGAAGAACAAGCTCAAGTTTCACAAGAAATTGCAGCAAATGCCCATTCTATCAGTGAACTTAACCGAGAAAGCCGCAACACGAGCGCAAAAACCTCGCAAAGTGCCATTGAACTTCAACAACAAGCACGAAACTTGAAAGAGCAAGTCGACTTCTTCCACTAATACTTAATAAGAGCCGACCCAGTCGGCTCTTTTTGTTTCACTTGATACCACGCTTTTTGATAGAATTTGCCGCCCTACTTTCTGTTCGAGATCGTCATGAACTATCAATGCCCTCTATGCCACCAAGCTCTAGCGTTAAATGAAAAAACGTTTAAGTGCGAAAACAATCATCAGTTTGACTTAGCAAAAGAAGGCTACGTTAACTTGATGCCAGCGCACCACAAACGTTCTAAAGATCCTGGTGACAACAAAGAGATGATGCAAGCTCGTCGTCGATTCCTCGAAGGAGATTACTACAACCCAATGCGCCAAGAAGTGGCGCAGCTGTGTGCAACATACACTGAGGGGAGCACCCATCAATTATTAGATATTGGTTGTGGTGAAGGTTACTACACAGATCAAGTACAAAAGACGATAGAAACACAAGCGAACCATGCCACGATTTATGGCTTAGACATTTCCAAAGTTGCCATTCGTTACGCGGCGAAGCGTTACACGCACTGCAACTTTAGTGTGGCTTCTAGTCACCGACTTCCCTTCGCAAATGAATCCTTAGATGCCATTTTGCGCATTTATGCCCCGTGTAAAGCTGAGGAGCTGCAGCGCGTTGTAAAAAACGACGGCGTTGTTGTCACGGTTACTCCTGCTAGTCGCCACTTATACCAACTGCGTGAGCGGATTTATCAAGAAGTTCGTCTTCACAATGAAGAACCAGAACATATTGAAGGGTTTGAATTAGAGCACCAGCAGCATCTTAACTATGTTATGGACTTGAAAAACGGAGCCGCAGTCGATTTATTGCAAATGACGCCATTCGCATGGAAAGCAACCGATGCTCTTCGTGAAGAGTTGAAATCCGCTACACTTTTCCAATGTGAGGCTGATTTTATGTTGCGTGTATATCGCAAAAAAACACTCAATTAATACGTCAAAAAAACAACAAACGCAAATAGTTATCATTTATATTGATTCATTGCTCAGCCTCCATTAATATCATCCGGACATTTTTGGAGGCTTTTCAATGCGCTTTTCTACTTTGAGCTTGCTCTTTGCAGGCTTACTTACTGGTTGCTCTTCATATACGCACACCAACTCTCACGCAACCTCAGCGGAAGTCACTAGTTTTTACGACTACCAACTATACACCCCTTCTGGCGAGCACATCGCTCTAAGCAAACTGCCAATTGAGCTGCAACAAGCAGATGTCATTCTTATTGGTGAATGGCACACACACGCCGGCATTCATCGCTTTCAAACCGATATGCTCAAACAACTTACGTCCTACGACCGCTCACTCGCGTTATCTATGGAACAATTTACCCGCGACAAACAACCTGTTGTTGACGCTTACCTACGTGGGGAGATCGGCGAACAGTACTTAATGAAACAAGCCAACGCTTGGCCCAATTATGAAAGCGACTATCGCCCTCTCGTGGAGTTTGCTAAGCAGAAAAATCTCCCGGTCATTGCAGCAAATGCACCAAAGAGCATTGTCCGATGCATTGGTCGACAAGGGCTAGATTACATTAACAAGCTCGATGATGATCAGCGGATGTTCATTGCACAAGCCATCAACACTGGTAGTAGTCCGTACAAAGAAAAGTTCATGGCATCCATGCATCACGGTAAGCCAGAGCAGACGGAAAAACAGTTTGCAGCTCAAGTTACTTGGGATGAAACTATGGCGGAATCTATCGTTAGCTATCTAGACGACAACCCAGGCGCTCAGATTGTCCATGTTGCGGGCAAGTTTCACACCGAGCAAGGGTTGGGTACGGCAGCATCAATCTTAAGCCGCAACCCGAGCTTAAAAGTGGTTGTAATTAGCCCAACAGATAACGTGCTTTCTGATAATACAGACTATCAGTTAGAGGTTCTCGCACCACCAGTACGGTATGTACAAGATGCTCACCGCATGGCGGCATATCAACATCTAACTAAACGCAATAACGATCTTCAATGTAAGTAGCTGGTCTTCAATTTAAGTTACTACCTTGCCGTTGCGTTGCATCATCACACCGCTTCGAGTTCATAGAGTGACAAGGGTCTGCTTCCTGCTGGTCTATTTTTTGCTAATGATCACCAATAGAAACTAGAAGCGGCAAAAGCAGACCTGTTTTTATCCAAATAGCTTCAGAAATAAACTTTGCCGCCGATAAAAATATAACTGCTTTTTACCCGCACTCAGTGACCGAGTGTCGATGTTCCAAGGAGTATTCGATGAATCCAGTAGGAAGCACTTCTGTTAATAGCTATGCCAAACAACCTGTCGCCTCTAAACAAGCAAGTATTGCACAAGAAGAAACTAGTGCTTCGCCGCTGAAAGTCGAACACAATAAGGTGACGCTTTCGACCGAAGGCAAAGCGCTACTTGCCGCTCTGCAACAAATCGAGCACGACAGCAAAAAAATAGAAGCAGAAGATAAATCTGTTGGTGAAAAGGTCGAATCTTTCACACATGGTGCGCTTGGCATGGATCACCCCGATAAAATTGAGAAAGAAGAGGATGGCTCATATTCTGCGGGTCAATACCTTTCTGCGGCACTTACCGTTGGTGGCATCATACTGGCATTAGTCTGATAACCAGTCTGATAATCGTCACGACAACAAATCCTATTTGAACCAAACACTTACTGCAGCCCATAATTTAATAAGCCAAAGAACGATATGATGCAAACGTAAGTGAATTCGACCGCTCTTGTGGCCCGATAATATATGCTCGTTTATTGCTCCCTAAACTAGGTTTCTTGTGAAGGCACTGAATGGATAACTTTAGTCCATGCTTTCAACTCCTAAGCGTAATCCAAGCCCACGTTTGTGGGCTTACTTCTTTCCAAACTAACGAACGTTAGAGAGCGACTCATTTTTTCTGCAAAACCAAACAAAAACGACAATTTGGTTAAACTTTTATTACCGACACAAAACTTTCATAAATCATTGCTTTAATGCCTGCGCTTTCAATAAACAAGGAAAATATAATGAAGCGCTTAGTATCTCCAATCGTTACGGCAGTGGCTGCATCTACCCTCTCTTTCAACGCACTCTCAGCTGAAATCAAAAACGTCATTTTGATGATCGGCGACGGCATGGGTCCTCAACAAGTTGGTTTACTCGAGACCTACGCAAAACACGCACCTAACTCGGTTTACAAAGGCGAAAGCACAGCGTTATACAAACTCGCTCAAGAAGGTGTGATTGGATCATCACTAACCAATCCAGAAGACGCAATTGTCGTCGACTCTGCGTGCTCAGCTACGATGCTAGCGACAGGAATCCCTACCGCTTCTGAAGTCATTGGCATTGATAGCCAAGGCAACCATGTCGAAACTATTTTGGAAAAAGCCAAAAGTAAAGGTAAAGCAACTGGGCTCGTCTCTGATACGCGTATGACCCACGCAACGCCAGCAGCATTTGCCGCTCATCAACCACATCGCTCCCTAGAAAACAGTATTGCGGCGGATATGCTCGAAACAGGCGTAGACGTGATGATGTCTGGGGGACTTCGTCATTGGATTCCAAAGTCGACAAACGACAAGGGAGAGACATACGAGCAACTTGAAAAGCTCACTGAAGGTAATGTCTACCTAAAGTCGAAACGTAAAGATGAGCGCAACTTGCTTACTGAGGCGCAAGACCAAGGTTACAACCTTGCTTTCAGCCGCGATATGCTCACACAAGCTAAAGGTGACAAATTACTTGGACTTTTTGCTTACTCGGGCATGAACGATGGTATTGCCTACAGTCAAAGCAAAAACGATCCAAAACGCACGCAGCCATCGCTGAAAGAAATGACCACCAAAGCAATCGACATTCTTTCAAAAGACAAAGACGGTTTTTTCTTGATGGTTGAAGGCGGCCAAATTGACTGGGCTGGCCACAGTAACGATGCAGGTACGATGCTGCATGAAATGCTTAAATTCGATGAAGCGGTAAACTCAGTTTATGAGTGGGCAAAAGGCCGTGATGACACTCTGATCATTGTTACTGCTGACCACGAAACCGGCTCTTTTGGCTTTAGCTACTCATCAGCAAACTTGCCTAAACCACAAAAACGCGACGGCGAAGCATTCAAAAATCAGGATTACGCGCCAAACTTCAACTTTGGTCAGTTCGAGATCCTCGATGGTTTATACAACCAAAAGAAAAGTTACTACGGCATGATCAGTGAGTTCCAAGCGCTTGATAAGAAAGAGCAAACTCCAGAGAAGTTTGCGGAAGTCGTGAACGCAAATAGCGATTTTTCGATTACGCCTGAGCAAGCAGAACGCGTATTAGCAAGTAAACCAAATCCATACCGACTCGCTGGACACAAATACTTAAGCGAAGAGAACGTACCGACAATCAATGACTTTGATGCTTTCTTTCCTTACAACGACCGTGGCAACTTGCTAGCGCGTGAGCATGCAACAAAGCAAAACACAGTATGGGGGACGGGTACTCATACGCATACTCCTGTCAACGTATTTGCTTGGGGACCTGCAGAAACTATCCTTCCGGTATCAAAAATCATGCACCACTCGCAACTAGGCGAGTACTTGAAGCAACAAATTAAATAATCAACTTGCACTTACTTCACAACTCGTGATGTTTCAACGCTCTCGCAAGGGAGCGTTTTTTTATGCATGAAAACAGTTGACGTTTTAAATCGTACACCACAATAATTATGGGTCTTTAATTATATGAATAAAGAAAATGTGCGAAATCTTTGCTAAGCAACCCCAAGACAACTATCAGTTCATCTCCCGCTCTATCCGTATTGATGGTCACGCGACCAGTGTAAAACTTGAAGCGAGCTTTTGGACAATTCTTGAGGAAATCGCTAGTGCTCAAAACATGACGGTTCCTAAATTCATAAGCACTGTTTATCAAGAAGCACTCGAATACAATGGTAAAGTGAACAACTTTGCCTCCTTACTTCGATGCGCTTGCCTCACTTACGCCCGCCAACCTCAAGAGACCACTCGTCAAGCACTTGCGCAACTTAACAGTTAATAGCAACCAACCGAGCAATAACCATCCTAGGCTATGCATCCGTATTATAAACCCTTGAGCATCTTCTAATTTGTCGTACTAGAGTACTACCCAGACTCCTTTTGAAATCGCTAACCTGTGCGGACTATCAAGGAGTACCTATGACAAAAATGATTCACACCATGATCCGAGTAAGTGATCTGGACCGCTCTCTACAATTTTACTGTGACGTACTTGAACTAGAAGTCGCTGATCAATACATCTTTGATGGCTTTTCTCTAACCTATCTAGCCAACCAAGAAACTGGCTTTGAATTGGAACTGACGCACAATCACGACCAAAGTGAGCCCTACACTCACGGCTCAGGTTACGGCCACCTTGCCGTCAGCGTGGAGGACATTGAACAAGCCCACAAACGCATTAAATCTCTCGGCATTGAAACTGGTGACATCAAAGCCTTTGACCATCAACAAAAGCATTTAGCAACGTTCTTTTTTGTAACCGACCCTGATGGTTACAAAATTGAGTTCCTGCAACGCCAAGGGCGTTACCTATAACAAAAAGAGTAAACATTATGATTCACTTGACGGCTACCTTTCATGCACAACCGGGAAAAGAACAAGAGTTGAAAGAGGTACTTACCCGAGCGCTTGAACCTACTCGCAATGAAGAAGGTTGCGTTCGTTATCAATTGTTCCAAGATAAAGACAATACATGCCACTTCGTTTTTCAGGAGCAATTTAAAAACCAACAAGCATTTGAGCTTCATGGTAAAACAGAACACTTTGCTCTTTTGATTAGCCAGATCGACAACTTGTTAGAATGCGAGCCGAAACTGGTGTTCTTCGACGAACTGTAACTATAGCGCTAACCGAAGATCAAAAAAGGCACTCTATCTAGAGTGCCTTTCACTAGTTGGGACCTGTGATTAAGCGTCTTGCTTCTCCACCATATGCAAATGCACATCTTGTTGTGGGAAAGGAATCGAAATACCTTCTCGGTCGAAGCGTAGTTTAACCTCTTTTGTCACATCCCAGTATACATCCCAGTAATCATCCGTTTTTACCCAAGGACGCACAATAAAATCTACAGAAGACGTATTTAATGTATGAACTTTGATCATTGGCTCTGGAGTGCGAAGTACCGAAGGGTGAGAGGTAATGATATCAGACAATACTGACTCCGCTTTTAAGAGGTCATCCGCATAGCCAATGCTAAACACCATATCCACGCGGCGAATGCGTTCATGCGTGACGTTCTTAATAACATCTCCCCAGATTTTGCTGTTAGGCACAATAATAATTTGGTTATCAAACGTACGGATTGTGGTGTTCACCAAACTCATATGGCTTACCTTGCCATCCACACCGCCAGCATACACAAAATCACCAACATCAAATGGGCGATAAATAAGCAGCATCATACCCGCCGCGAAGTTGGATAACGTGTCTTGCAACGCGAAACCAATAATCACACCAGCAATACCGAAACCGGTTAGGATTGGCGCTAGGTTCAAACCAAGCTGAGATAAGCCCACCATGATACCGATCACCCACACGAATTTGCCGGACATCGAGATAAAGAAGTCCTGCATCAAGTGGGAAAGTTTTAAGTTTTTCGATGCAACTGCTTTACGGACGACTTTGCGAGTTAACTTAGCCAGTCCGCGAGCGATCAATAAAATCAGCGCAAAAACAAACAACTGGAAGATATGCTGCGGTGCATTCTCGGCAAACCAATCCAGTGCCGAGTTGGACCAGTGACTCAGTATTGACCACACAACTTTGGTATTCAGTAAATCATGGGTGATATTACCCGTCACTTCAAAAATTTGGCGTTTGTATTCAGACGTTTCTAAACCGACTTTATCACCAATTGAAATCAGGTTGCGTAAGCTTTCTGTCGCAATATTTAGCCTTTGTTTAGTAATGAGCTGACTAAGTTGCAACGACGCTTTTTCCGACTCTGGGCTAGACGAAAGTTGGGAGCCAATGATCTCACTTTGCTGACTCAAGTACTCAATTGAAGCAGACAGTAAGCGCATACGTTTATCAATTTTATCTTTTAGTTCCGCTTCTGCGCGCTCGTTTTGGGCCCCTAGCTCCTTCAACCAAGCGAGATTTTGCCAGCTCGAATCGAAGCTAACATCAAGATAACGCTGTAGCTCTCGATAATCATTAACAAGAGCAAGCTTCTCTTCATCCTTAGCCTTATTTAAATCCTCGACGACTTTCTTTATTTTTTCCGATAGATAGTTCGTCGCGTCCTCAGAGTATTGTTCTTGTTTTTTAACTAGCAAGATCAGCTTGTCGCGAGAGATAGTTTCACGTTCAATCGCTGACGCTAACTGGCTTCTTAATTCTTCATTCTTTTGGAATAGTTGCAGTTGAAGGGCATCACGCTCGTCGCCACTCGCTTGCGAGAGGCTTTGGGATAAATCCACAATCTCTCGGTTCAAGTTGTCAATCGAGATTTCGGCAGCAGAAGGCTCTTGGATATCGTCAGTAGCAGTCGCATGAACAGCCATTGGGGAGAACATAATGACGGCAAGTGCGAATAATGTCACCCAAGATGTCAGGCGTAGTTTCTGGGGGAAATGAAACGTCATGTTTACCTCATAGGGAACAGTCCTGATCAAAACAATCAGGAATAGAAGTGTAAAGCGTTGAAATCATACTCCTAAGTTTACAACACTAAATAATAAACTGAGCAGCATTTCGTTAGCGAGACGTCAAAGTTGGGAGCCCCAATAGTAAACAAGCCTTTCATTTAATCAATGAAAGGCTTGTTTGTATTCGACTAAGGACGGTTAGGATGATTTAAAATATGGTCTTCCCAATCCACCACATCAATCTCGTAAACAACTTTGTTACGGACACTTTCCCCTGCCGCATGCATTGCGGACTTAGAGCCTGTAATCAACGGATGCCATTCTGGTAAAGGCTGCTTTTCAGCCAACAGACGGTAAGCGCACGTGTGTGGCAGCCAAGTAAAATCGTCGATGTCTTCTCGGGTCAGCTTGGTGCACTCTTCACCCGAAGTGAAACGGTTTGGGTAATCCTTACACGAACACGTTTTACTGTTCAGCCAGCTACAGGCCACATTGGTATAGTAGATTTCATCAGTATCTTCATCCATCAGCTTATGCAAACAACATTTGCCACAACCATCACAGAGAGATTCCCATTCCTCTTCTGTCATCTGCTCTAACGATTTACTTTGCCAAAATGGAGTGCTCATACTTCAGGTCTCACCAAGGGAATTTAGGGGGCGATTTATACTCTTCTCAACGCAAAAGTTCAAGTTTTGAGAAGATCTTGCATCCTTCCCACATAACGGTGGAGATATTCAACTACTTTCGTTTTACTGTTCTATCCTTAAACAAGTTTCCATTACTCAATTGATCAAGAAGGCATTAAGGAGTTTTCATGGGTATTATTTCTTGGATTATTTTGGGCTTAATCGCCGGCGTACTTGCTAAATGGCTCATGCCAGGAAAAGATGGGGGCGGTTGGATTGCAACAATGTTACTTGGTATTGCAGGGGCATTTGTAGGTGGCTTCCTTGGCGGCATTCTCGGTTTCGGCGGAGCAACTGGCGTCAACATTGGTAGTATCATTACCGCAACACTAGGCGCATTTATTCTGTTGTTTGTTTATAACCGTTTCTTAAAATAAGCACGATGATTTAAAAGCAAAAAACCAAAAAGGGAGCGTAATGTTAAGCGCGCCCTTTTATTTTTTTCTTTCTTCACTCTTCCAATCCACGTCAAAATGACCATAATTGCCCCCTTAATTTTTTAAGAGGTTTACATTATGGATTGTCGATTAGGATGTGGAGCGTGCTGTATTGCGCCAAGTATCTCTTCACCAATACCTGGAATGCCCAAGGGCAAACCTGCAGGTGTTCGTTGTGTGCAACTCAACGACGACAATTTGTGCAAGCTATTTGGTAAGCCTGAACGCCCTAAAGTCTGTCACGATTTTAAACCGTGTCCGATTGTATGCGGCAACACCAATCAAGAAGCACTCGACAACATCACCGAATTAGAACAATTGACGTAACGCGACTCTAGACCACACGTTTAAAGTTAGTACCTCGGTTGTTTCTCTCCGAGGCAGTAATCAAAGCAAACTCAAGATTTAGCACTCCCCCCCTCAGCCTTTTATCTCACCCTTGAGAACTCTTGCGACATAGCGTTCCATTTGCAGTTTTCGCGCGATCTCCCTCACAATTTATTGACAATTCTCGACTATGTTCAGCGGGTCATTTAATTAAAGATCAGGAAAGAACATGAATAAGTATTTGGCTGAGGCTTTTGGCACGTTCTGGCTAGTGTTAGGCGGCTGTGGTAGCGCGGTGTTGGCTGCGGGTTTCCCTGAAGTGGGTATTGGTCTGTTGGGCGTTTCTTTGGCATTCGGTTTAACCGTTCTGACGATGGCATTTGCTATCGGTCATATTTCAGGTTGTCACTTGAACCCTGCAGTGACAGTTGGCCTTTGGGCTGGCGGTCGTTTTGAGACAAAAGACGTTGCTCCCTACATCATCTCACAGGTGATCGGCGGGCTTATCGCAGGTGGCGTGCTTTACGTTATTGCATCTGGACAAGCAGGATTCGATGTTGTGGGTTCTGGCTTTGCCGCCAATGGTTATGGTGAACACTCTCCAGGCCAATACTCGATGATCGCTGCACTTGTGACTGAAGTTGTCATGACGATGATGTTCCTGATTGTCATTATGGGTGCAACAGACAAACGTGCGCCACAAGGCTTTGCACCTATCGCAATTGGCCTGTGTTTGACTCTCATTCACCTGATCAGCATTCCTGTCACCAATACGTCAGTAAACCCTGCTCGTAGCACGGCAGTCGCAGTATATGTGGGTGACTGGGCGGTTTCTCAGCTATGGCTGTTCTGGGTTGCGCCTATTGTGGGTGGCGTGCTTGGTGCGGTTATCTACAAAAACCTTCTTAGTGAAGAATCGAACGATTAATCGTTCACAACTCCCAAGATCAAAAAAGCCGCTGAGTTCAGCGGCTTTTTATTAAATTCTGTGTCGACCTAATAGCGAATGTGACAACGTCGTGCCATCAACAAGCTCTAGCTCCCCACCGACAGGCACACCATGCGCGATGCGGCTGGCATCAACTTGGTGCTCTTTACATAGCTCTGCGATGTAATGGGCAGTGGCTTCACCTTCAACTGTTGGGTTTGTCGCCAAAATCACTTCGGTAATATCACCGCGACGTAAGCGGTAATCAAGGACATCCAATCCAATATCACTTGGACCAATACCATCTAATGGCGACAAATGCCCCATAAGAACAAAATACCGACCAGAATATTGGCCTGTTGCTTCAACGGCTGCGATGTCTGCCGGGCTTTCTACCACACAAATTTGACCATTTTCTTGGCGTTTTGGGTTGGTACAAATGTGACAGACTTCTTCTTCGGTGAAGGTTCGACACTCAGTACAATGACCTATTTCTGTCATTGCCTGACTAAGCGCATCTGCAAGCTGCAAACCGCCTTTTCTATCGCGCTGTAACAAATGAAAGGCCATACGCTGCGCTGACTTGGGGCCAACCCCAGGTAGACAACGTAAGGCCTCCATCAATTGTTCCAGCATATGACTGGTACGCATTAAAAGTCCGCTTAATTAAATATCAGCAGATTAGAATGGCATTTTCATACCTGGTGGTAGTTGCATACCGCCAGTTACAGAAGCCATTTTCTCTTTTTGAGTTTCTTCAACACGACGGGCTGCATCGTTGAACGCCGCAGCGATCAGATCTTCAAGCATTTCTTTGTCGTCTTCCATCAAACTTTCATCGATGTCAACACGACGTACGCTGTGACTACCAGTGATAGTAACTTTAACTAGGCCAGCACCAGACTCGCCAGTTACTTCCATATTCGCGATTTCTTCTTGAAGCTTTTGCATGCGATCTTGCATTTGCTGGGCTTGCTTCATTAGGTTGCCCATACCGCCTTTACCAAACATGTTTATCTCTCTGGTTTAATGAGGTGTTGCATCAATTAATGGGGTTATACCTTTGGGTTTTCAACCCCATTCCATTCGATTATTAGATAGGGCGCACACTATCTTTATCAAGCTCTGCAGCAAAACGACGTTCAATAAATTGAACATTTGGATCGTTTTCTAAACTGTTCAGCGCTTGCTGTAATTTCTCTTGGTAGAGCCTATCTCTCAGTTCAAGTGGTGTTTCTCCACTCTCCCCTATTTCGATGCTCATGTGGCACTCTTCACCTAACACGGTATTAAGTGCTTTGAGCAATTCGGCTTGAGCTCTATCAGTATTCAAATGAGCTTGGCTGCTTCTCAATAGTAACGAAACGGTTGTTCCTTGCTTACTATAATGAGAGTTTAGCGCAAGTTGCTCTACCAGCTTAGGGATCTCCATTAAGCTGATGAGCTTCGCCCATTCATTATGTTCTAATGACTCATCGATGAGCTTTTGTGCCATTTCAGGCGTTTTCTCATGCTCAAGTGCCTGCTTGAGCTGCGTAGGTGTCAGTTTTGTATTTACTTTTGTCTCAACAGGCTTGCTTGGACGCCAGCGATACGCTTCCTCAACTTGTGGCTCCGTCGACTTCGGAGCTGAGTTTGGCGACACCTGCGCGGAATTGCCATGCAATTGCGCTACTCGGTCGATAACCGATTCTGGTTGTGCAGATGCCGCTTTAGGCTTTTTTGAGCCACCATTTTGAGGAGTGTTCTGTTGTAGGCCTTGACGCTGAGAACGTAATTGGTGACGTAAACCGCTTAGACCACCGCGCGCCGGTGTTGAAACGCTCTCTTGCACTTGTTGAGGTGGCGTTTCATGCTGCGGTGCAGGGTTTTCGCTCATCGGCGGCGCCATATCATACTGTGGCGGAACCCTCTCATATCCACTCGCTTGATACTCAGGTTGTGAATTGGATGAAGGTTGAGGCGCCACTTGTGGTGAGCTTTGTGCTGGACTCGGCTGCTGAGCTCGAGGAGCTGCTACTGTCTGAGCTGGTGCAGTCTTTGATTGACTGGCACTTTGAACTGGGGCTGAAGCTGATTCGCAGTTACTGGAAACAACATTTGCCCCACTGTTACTTGATGGGCGGAACGCCATCATACGCAGCACAATCATTTCCAGACCGACTCGCCCATTTGGCGAGAGGGTCAAATCTTCACGACCTTTCAATGCAATTTGATAGTAAAGCTGAACGTCTTGCGGGCTTAGAGCTTTACTCAACAGCTCAATTTTCTCTGCATCTGGTTGTGCTCGGTCTAACGACGCGGGCAACGCTTGATACATCGCAATTCGATGAAGCTGTGTTGCGACTTGCTGCAACAAACCATCCCACTCAACACCATTTGCCGCTAATTGTTGGATTTTATCCATAGCTTGTTGAGGTTTCTTGCTGCTGATTGACTCTAGTAAGTGAATCGCTTGGTCGGTATCAATCGTCCCCAACATGTGGCTGACAATATCGGCTTGCACCGCACCGTTACCTAAAGCTATTGCTTGATCAGTCAAGCTGAGAGCATCACGCATACTGCCATCTGCAGCATGTGAGATCATACCCAACGCTTTTGGCTCTGCTGAAACTTGCTCTTGACCTAGGATGTAATCAAGTTGCTGGTGAATATCATCAACGCTGATTGGTTTCAGATGAAACTGAAGACAACGCGACAATATAGTGACAGGCAGCTTTTGTGGATCAGTTGTTGCGAGTAAGAACTTCACATACTCTGGCGGCTCTTCCAGGGTTTTCAACAACGCATTGAAAGAGTGACGCGATAGCATGTGCACCTCATCGATGAGGTACACTTTAAAACGTCCACGAGCAGGTTTGTATTGAACGTTGTCTAACAGTTCACGAGTGTCTTCAACTTTAGTACGTGATGCTGCGTCGATTTCAAGAAGATCGACAAAGCGACCTTCATCAATTTCACGACAAGTATCACACTTACCACAAGGTGTCGCGGTAATGCCGGTTTCGCAGTTCAAGCCTTTGGCAAACAGCCTACCGATACTCGTTTTACCCACACCACGAGTCCCGCTGAACAGATAAGCATGGTGTAAACGGTTTTGCGCCAGTGCGTTTTCCAACGCCGTCAGGACATGTTTTTGTCCGACAACTTGGTCAAACTGATTAGGACGCCATTTTCGCGCTAAAGCTAAATAACTCATTGAATGTATTAATGTCCTTCAAAATCGCAGATGCTGTACACGTTTAGACCTAGTGCTTCTAAACGTTTATCGCCACCGATTTCTGGTAGGTTGATAACGAACGCAGCGTGCTCAACTTCACCACCCAGTTGGCGAATCAGCTTAGTCGTCGCTTCAATAGTACCGCCCGTTGCCAATAAATCGTCGACAACCAGTACTTTGTCGCCTTCAACGATGGCATCTGTATGGATTTCTAGTGTATCAACGCCGTATTCAAGCTCATAAGATTGAGCAACAGTAGGGCGTGGTAGCTTGCCTGGTTTACGCACTGGTACAAAACCAACACCTAGCTCAAGCGCTAAAGGCGCGCCAAATAGAAAGCCACGGGCTTCCGTACCCACAACCTTGGTAAAGCCCATATCTTTGTAACGTTCAACAAGTAAGTTGATCGTCGCTTGGTATGCTTTCGCGTCTTCAAGAAGGCTCGTCACATCACGAAATAGAATGCCTGGCTTTGGGTAGTCTTGGATGCTTTTGATGCTAGATTTGATCAGTGAAATTGTTTCTGTAGTCATAATACCGATTTACTTAGATTGGCTCATCGCCCTCTCTAATCGCAGTATCACGAGGGCAACGAACAATAGGTTTTCACCACTATGTGCTTATTTTCGTAAAAGTCACAGGCGCTGAAAATACAAACGCCCACTCGAAGAGCGGGCACACTATTCTCTACAATCTTAGTGATTTTCTTCTCGGTCAGCAACCAACTCAATCACAGGCAGACGCATAAACCAGCTGAGTAAAACGGTTAGCATCACTAAAAGACCAATTTTTACCCAAACGAGGGGGACAACAACGATTGAAACCATGAAACTAAGCGCAATAAAAATCGCACCACGCTTTTTTACTTTTGAAGTAACAGCCCGATGCTTATGCCAATTGTCGAGAATGGGTCCAAACGTTTTGTGGTTATGTAACCATTGATGAAATGCGGGGCTACCACGCATAAAACATGCGCTAGCAAGCAAAATAAAAGGTGTGGTGGGTAACAGTGGAAGGGCTATGCCGGCTATGCCGAGCACAATACAGAGTCCACCAACAGTATTGAAAAAGTAACGCTTAATACGAATGGTGAACTCCGGTACAAAATAGCTAGATTAAAAGCCTGCGTAACCATTCATTACACGAAGCCAGGTTAGCGTTGCAGGAAGTGTTGGGATCAAAAGAACTGCAATAAAACCTAAAAAGTAAAAAATATTATAAGGCTCTTTAAAATCTTTGTCTGCCATGATGTGTCTTCTCACTAGTTGACTTTGCTTCTCCCAAGGCACAGCGTTAAATTATCGTTGCACAAATGGGTCATTATTGTTTTAAGCGCTGACTATACATTAAACAGCCAAATCTAAACACCAGTAAAAAGTAAGGTTATTAAACTAAACGTATGTTGTGTTGGTGGTTCTAAAAAGATAATAAGCAGCGTAAGGACGCTGCTTATTGGTTTGCAAGTCATAATTATACTAGTCGGGATTTCCGGGTAATACTTAAACTAAAACTTGAAGAACCTAAACACCCGATAGATAACTGTCCTGCAACACTAAGCGGTAAATCGCGGGTGATGAAGTTTTTCATACTTCCTCCCCCTAAACGGTTACCTGCTGCGATGTGTTGATTCGTATTTCCGTCAGACCAATGGCTATCTAAACCCGCAGGCAATATAGAGACCGAGGATGAAGCGAGGTCGGCGACACCAAACACAGCATTGACTGCACCCGCACACTCCGAACACTCAATTCCTTTTTCAATGATCCCTACCATGTCCTTGAGATCAGCACTGAAACTTTTCAAGTTACGGAGATAGTCGTCAAACAATGCCCTAACGAGCAATGTCGTCGCAACTCCATCATTAGCTTGGGAAGCAGAATCAACTAGATAAAACGCAAATTGACCATTCATTAACCAACGATAATCGAAAACCAAGGGCATCACATCCGTCGATTGCAATAAACGGTACGAGCAGCGCCAATCTCCCTGAGCAGCATCCTTTTCTGGCAATAGAGCTTGCAGTAAATCTCTTGCCGCACTCGGATTCTGTTGTAAATATTCCAGATGCCAATACAGCTCTTGTTCATCTGGGATTTCACCACCATCATCAACCCTGAACCACTGACTTGAAAAGTCACGTTGTTCTGAGAAGTGGCTATCGGTATCTTCTAGCGTATTCTCTATCGCCTGAGATAGGTGCTCATAATTACCTATCGGTTTAGGAAGAAAATCTTTAATACCAAATCGCAACGCTTTCGCGACATCGGACATTTCATCCGTGCCTGATACCACGATAAGCGGCATATATGGGTATTCGAGACTAACTTCTTCGACGAACTCGATACCATCTAAGACCGGCATCGATAAATCACATAAGATAAGATCGGGTTGGCATTCCCTGAGTTGTTGAAGCGCTTCTAGGCCGTTTTCTGCTTCTACTACTTTAAAACCCTGACTTTCTAAATAGGCATTGGTTACTTTACGAAATATTGGATCATCGTCCACCAACATTATTAGTTTTTGATTAATCACTTCCTGTGCCGAGACCATTGCCGTTTGACTGTGAGTCTTAAACATACCTTTATCCCTCACAAAGCTCAGTCAAAAAAACAGATTTATTATTAAGTCATTATTTTTGTTGTGTTTACTTCCAGCAAAACGTGTCACAGCAAGACCTGAGGCCGCTTTACCTTGTTATAAAACTTAGCTCGGAAACTGCATTAATACAAATATTACGGCGTATAACAGTATTTACTCAAACAGGGTTGCTGTGTTCAAATGATGCAACATGTTGACTTAAAGCAAGCTTTGATCACAAAGTTAATTATAAATTAACCGTAATCGGTAATTTAATGTGTCTGGAAATATGAAATTAGATGACTTAAACCTGTTTCGACTGGTTGTCGAAAATGGGAGCTACACCGCAACTTCGCGAAAAACCATGATCCCGGTTGCGACCATCACCCGACGCATTCAAGCGCTAGAAGACTCTGTCAATCTTCGACTATTGAACCGTCATGCTCGCAAACTTTCGCTCACTGAAGCAGGGGAACGTTTTTACCATGAGTGCTCTCCTTTACTACAAAGGCTAACAACCGCAGCAGAGGAAATCACTGACGACTGCCGAGGAGCATCCGGCAAGATTAAGATATCCGCGCCTTACAACTTAACTAAACGAATGATGATGCCGATGTTCAACAGCTTTATGAAGCAGTACCCGGACATCAACATTGAGCTAACGACAGAGAATAATGCGGACAAGCTTGACCCTACTGAATGGGATGTAATTTTTCGAGTGGGACCTCAACGCGACTCTAGCCTCATCGCGCGTAAGATTGGCGAAGTGAAGGATATTCTCGTTGCAAGCCCTGACTATCTAACCTCGAATCCTGCGCCACATCATGCAGAAGAGCTCTCTAACCATTCATTGCTAAAAGGGTACCCGCTTATTAAGTGGACCTTGATTAATAGCAAAGGCGAGTCTGTGGTGAATGTTGACCGTGGTCGTTTTCAAGCAAACGCGCTCAATGTGGTGCGCAGTGCTTGTTCCGAAGGTTTAGGCATCACACTAATGCCAGATGTCATGATCAAAGAGTACATCGAGAGCGGCGATTTGGTACGCGTACTGCCAGATTGGAGTGCAAACCCGCGCGACATTTATATGCTTTACAACCACAAAGACCACCTGCCAGAGAAAGTTCGCCTCTTTATTGACTTTGTGATCGCTTATAACATTCACTAACTAGATAGCGAAAACAAAAAACCAGAGCCAAAGCTCTGGTTTTTTTACGACTTAAGAAAGCGCATCCTATGCGCCTTCGTTATGAAGCTCTAGATTTGCTAAATCCTGTTGGATTTCAAGTTGTGTTTTCGCATCATCATTACGAAGACCATCTAAAAAATCTAGGTATTGTTGGTCAATATCACCCGTTACGTATTCGCCGTTAAACACGGAAGTATCGAACTGAGTAATGTCTTGATTTCCAAGACCTACAGCTTCTACCAAATCTTCTAGGCGTTGATAAATAAGCGCATCGGCACCAATCTGCTTACAAATTGTATCGTTGTCACGGCCATGGGCAATAAGCTCTGTAGCACTTGGCATATCAATGCCATATACGTTCGGGAAACGAACTTCAGGGGCCGCTGAGACCATGTACACTTTCTTGGCACCAGAATCACGAGCCATCTCAATAATCTGCTCTGACGTTGTACCACGAACAATAGAGTCATCCACCAGCAACACGTTCTTACCTTTGAATTCCGAACGAATAGCATTCAACTTGCGACGTACTGATTTCTTACGTTGTTGCTGGCCAGGCATGATAAACGTACGTCCAACATAACGGTTTTTCACGAAACCCTGGCGATAAGGGATATCGATCGCTTGAGCGATTTGCAGTGCAATGTCGCAAGACGTTTCAGGGATAGGAATGACAACATCGATATCAAGGTTTGCATAATCTTCACGAATACGTTCGCCCAGCTTTTTACCCATTTCAACGCGAGCGCTGTATACCGAAATTTTATCGATGAACGAATCCGGACGAGCAAAGTACACGAACTCGAAAATACAAGGGTTAAGCTTAGGATTATCTGCACACTGCTTCGTGTAAAGCTCACCGTCAAACGTTGCGTAAATCGCTTCCCCAGGTGCAACATCACGGACGAAATCAAAACCGACCGCATCCAATGCCACCGATTCAGACGCAACCATGTACTCTGCTCTGCCGTTAACTTCACGCTTACCTAAACACAGCGGGCGAATACCGTGTGGGTCACGAAATGCAATCATACCATGACCAATGATCATAGCTGTCACAGCATAAGCACCGCGAATTGTGCGATGAACATTGGTGACTGCGCGGAATACGTCTTCGGTCGTGACATTTCCTTTTACTGAGTCAATTTCGTGCGCCAGTACATTTAGTAATACTTCAGAGTCTGAAGTGGTATTGATATGACGGCGATCTTTTTCAAACAGCTTCTGACGAACTTCGTTAGCGTTAGTCAAGTTACCGTTGTGGGCAAGTGTAATACCGAAAGGAGAGTTTACGTAGAAAGGTTGAGCTTCTGAAGCGCTTGAACTGCCTGCTGTAGGGTAACGAACATGACCAATTCCGACCTCGCCTTGCAGGCGTTGCATGTGTCTTGCTTCAAATACATCCTTGACTAAACCGTTCGCCTTACGTAGACGAAAACGATTGCTTTCTATGGTACAAATACCAGCGGCATCTTGGCCACGATGCTGTAACACCGTTAACGCGTCATAAATAGACTGGTTTACAGGCGTTGTGCCCACGATTCCAACAATACCACACATGTCCTAATCCTCGATTTGCGACAGTAGCTGGCACTACTAGATAGTGCCAGACAGAAAACTTGATGTTGCTTGTAAATGCTCGAAGAATGGGGCGATGATACGGCTGAACTCAGGGATCAACTGTGAATCTTTCCACCAATCCGAGCTTGGGAATGCAGTAAACGCATCCATAAAAAACAGCACCGCAGAAACAATTAAGACTCCGCGTAGACCACCAAATACAATCCCGAGAATTCGGTCCGTACCTGATAGCCCTGTTTTTTGTACCAGTTGACCAATGACGTAATTCACCACTGCACCAACTACCAAGGTTGCGACAAATAACGCCGCAATCGCCGCTCCGTTACGAAACATATCATCTTCGATGTTGGTGAAGTACACCGCCAATTTGGCATAGTAATTACTGGAGATAAAAAACGCTCCGAACCAAATCACCAAAGACAAAGCTTCTTTAGCAAAACCGCGAACTAAACTGATCAGAGCTGAAAATCCGATCACACCTAAAATGATAAAATCTATCCAATTCATCTTTTCTTCATCTTAAGTTGGCGCGCATTTTAACAGAAAAAATGCTGACGCAAACGTTTTCTTATGGATTTAATGGCTTAAATTTAAGCAATTGACCTTTTGAACCTGTAATTTTTTGTAATTCTTGAACTTGTCGTTCAAGTTTACTTTTTGACACATCAGGGCCAACAATCACTCTCGTAAACTCGTTTTCTTTCTTTGTGTGAGCTTGATAACCACGCTTTTGCAAATCCGCGACAAGCGCGACAGCATTTTCGTGATTCTTAAGTGCCATCAACTGAATGATCCAAGCTGAATCTTCATATTGATTTTTCTCTTGAACAGGACGAGTGACGACCTCAACTTGCTCTGGTTGTTTGATGACCTCAGGTTTAGATGTTGGCACTGGCTCGGGCTCAGAAACGGCTACTTGAGCATCCTCACGTTCTTGCACTACAGCTTCAACCGGAGAATCCGGTAACGTAATGTCGTCTTCCACCGGCTCTAATATTTCGAAGTTTTCCACATCACTATCAAGTTCTGGTTTGATAGGAATACTGGCAAATTCTTCTTTGTAGTGCAGTTTCTTACCATCTAGCACATCGGGAAGAACAATGACTCCGACTGCGACTAGAATGATGGTGCCGACTAAACGACTTTGGAATTTACTTGCCATCAAAATACCTTTGCTTATTTATTATTTGATTGCCAATGTTCCAATACCTCTCCGACGGTATGGAATGAGCCAACCACCAGAATAACGTCTCCTGCCTTTGCGTGGCTTCTCGCACTCTCGAAGGCGTCAACAGGGTTTTCAAAATGAACTTGCCCATCAGGTAAGTATTGGCACAATTCATCAGCGGTCGCCGCTCTCGGTCCAGTAAGCGACGCTGGATACCATTGTGTTGCAACTGGAGTTAGCGCTTCAATGGTTGCTTTAATGTCCTTGTCATGCAGCATTGCAACCACAATATGGATATTCTTACCCAGATATTGTTGCTTCACTCTTTCTACCAAATACTCAGCAGAGTGCGGGTTATGAGCGACATCAAGGACTATTTCAGGTTCGTGATGCAGTACTTGCATACGCCCCGCCAAACGAGCATTATTCAAGCCATTGACAATATTTATGTCAGTGATTTGCAATTCCGAAGCCCCTAGTGCCATCAGTGCAGTGGCTGCATTTTGTAATGGTAGCGATGGGATTGGTAAATCCTCTAACTCAAATGCCCCACTGCTCCATTTCCAACCATTATCAGTTAGTTGGTAATCGTACTGAATACCTACTTGGAAGAACTCAGAACCAATATCGTCAGCATGAGCCGCCACGGTCGCTGGTGGCGTCGGTTGACCACAAATTGCTGGCTTCCCTGAACGGTAAATGCCCGCTTTTTCAAAACCAATAACATTGATGTCATCACCAAGCCAATCCACATGATCGATCGCTAAGCTCGTAATAACAGAAACATCATGGTCAACAACGTTAGTGGCGTCTAGACGGCCGCCAAGTCCTACTTCAAGTAAGACAACATCAACTTTCTCTACTTGGAAAATACGTAGCGCAGCAAGCGTACCGAATTCAAAGAGGCTAAGGCTAACATCACCACGCTGCTTTTCTACATAATCGAATGCTTCACAGTGCTTGGCATCTACAACGTCAACGCCATTAATGCGTACACGCTCGTTGTAACGAATCAGGTGCGGAGAACTATAAACACCGACTGAATAGCCAGCATCATGTAAAATGGCTTCCATTAACGCACACGTTGAGCCTTTGCCATTGGTTCCGGCAACGGTGATTACGGTTGGAGCTGGTTTGGTAAGATTGGCTTTGTTTGCTACCGCTTGGACACGGTCTAAGCCTAGATCAATTGCTGAGGAATGAATATTTGCTAAATAATCAAGCCACATCTCTAATGAAGATGTGGCTTGAGGAATTGGGTTTTGGGTCATCTAACTTTAACCATTAAATTCTTTGGTTTTTATGTTAGTTGATACTTTACCCTTTTTCGTCCGCTTCTGGTACAGAATATGGCTCTTCATTTGGAGATTCGTTAACCGAAACCACCAAAGGAGACTTGTGGTTAGTCATCTTAGCGATAAGACCACCCACACGCTGACGCATTTCACGACGGTCAACGATCATATCAATAGCACCGTGATCAAGTAGGAACTCACTACGCTGGAAACCTTCAGGAAGATCTTCACGTACAGTTTGCTCGATTACACGACGACCAGCAAAGCCAATGAGGGCCTTAGGTTCACCGATGTTGATATCACCCAACATAGCCAAACTTGCTGATACACCACCCATTGTAGGGTCAGTTAGAACAGAAATAAACGGCAGACCTTTTTCTGATAAACGCTCAAGCGCAGCACTGGTTTTTGCCATTTGCATAAGAGACATTAAAGCCTCTTGCATACGAGCACCACCACTTGCTGAGAAACAAACAAGCGCACAGTTATTTTCAATGGCTGCATCCACTGCTTTCACAAAGCGAGCACCAACGACTGAACCCATTGAACCACCCATAAAGGAGAATTCAAACGCACACGCCACAAGCGGCAGACCAAGCAATTCACCCTGCATCACAACTAGCGCATCTTTCTCACCGCTATTTTTTTGTGCAGCAGAGATACGCTCTTTGTATCGCTTAGAATCTTTAAATTTCAGTTTATCCTGTGGCTCAAGTTCAGAACCTAATTCAACTCGATTACCTTCATCTAAAAATGTTTCCAAACGACGACGCGCTTTCATACGCATGTGATGGTTACACTTTGGACAAACTTCTAAGTTACGCTCTAGTTCAGCATGGTATAAAACCTGTTCACAAGAGGTACATTTAGTCCACACACCTTCTGGGATAGAAGCTTTGCGTGAACTTACTAGATTGCTTTTCTCTAAAATCTTTTCAAGCCAACTCATGGAAGACCTTTTCTCTCAACTCTTCCGCTTCATTGCGAAAGATATAAATTCGACATAATACCGACGGATTAAACCATATCTTGCAGCTACTGTAGATAAAAAACTGGTTGTACCTATTTTTGATATCGTAAATAGCGTATGTTTTCCGTTCACATTCAATGTAAACACTACCGATATTTTGAAATAAGTTTGTAAAATTAGTTCAAATTATCTGGTAAAAACAGTGGACCGATCGGCACTTCAGGTAACCCAAACTCTTCTGGGTAGTCTACATCTACCAGGTACAGACCTTCCGCTTTCGCTGTCGCACCCGCTAGTTTGCGATCTTTGGCTTCTAATAACCACTTGATCCATTCAGGACTCTCTTCGCCACGTCCAACTTTTATCAAGCTACCCGTGATATTACGAACCATATGATGCACGAACGCATTAGCTTTAATATCAATAACCACATAGTTCCCATGGCGCGTAACGTTCAGATGCATCAAGTTTCGAAATGGGCTGCGAGACTGACAATGCGCCGCGCGAAACGACGTAAAATCATTTTCGCCAAGTAGGAACTGCCCTGCTTCATGCATTTTTTTCTCGTCGAGCTCACCATGATAGTGACTAACCCCCGAGTTTAGGATGCCTGGACGTAAAGCATGATTGAAAATAATGTAACGATAACGGCGAGCTGTCGCTGAGAATCTTGCATGGAAATCATCTGAAACTTCCTTAGCCCAACGAACCGCTATATCACTTGGCATGTTCGCGTTTGCGCCCATGGTCCAAGCTACCATTTTTCGAGTAACGTTGGTATCAAAGTGCACAACTTGTCCCGTGCCATGCACGCCTGCGTCTGTCCGACCAGCACACTGAACTTCAACTGGGTGATTAGCGACGACGGACAATGCTTTCTCTAGCTCTTCTTGGACACTTTTCACTTCTCTTTGGCGCTGCCAACCAAAGTAGTTTGTACCGTTGTACTCGATACCTAATGCGATTCTCATCTTAACCTTCGAACTCTAAAATGGGGCGGGAAGTATATACTCAAGTCACCTCAAGTTGCCAGTTTCACCAAGGGTGACATAAAGGTAGCATCCTACTAACGGGACACAAAAAGGGTAGCAAACGCTACCCTTTTGTTTCGGTTTATCGGCCATTAATGGCGTCAATCAGGCTTTTTGCTTCGCGGCGAATATCATCCTCACCGTAAACAATCGCCTCTTCTAGTAGTTTAATCGCCCCTTGAGAATCGTTCATCTCGAGATAGATTTTAGCCAAATCCAGTTTCCCAGCCGCTTCAGCATTGTTATCTACGTCAATATCGCCGATCTCGCCGATAACATCTGGAAACTCGTTCAATCCGACATCGAGCTTAAGGTCTTCTTCTTCGAACTCACCACCTTCTCTGTCGACCTGAGCCATCAATTCATCAATCGTCATAAATTGATTTTTCTTCGGGTCGAAGTCATCCAAGTCGCTTTGCTCTGCCCAGTTCTCTTGCGCGATCTCTGGCTGACTTAGTGCATCACTCGAATTCCAAACATCACGCTGGTCCTCAGGCACTTCTTCAGTAGAACTTACGTTATCAGCAGCGGGTTTAAAGCCATCCCAATCATCTCCAACATCAAGCATGGTTTCAAAATCCATACCTGCACTTGCGATGGTGTCACTGTCTAGTTTACCTTCAAATACTTCTGAGTTTGCGTCTTCCGCAAGAAGGTTAGCCATTGATGATTCATCATCCAAATTACTGAGCGGCTCACCCTCTGTCGCTGTTGGCTGCACTTCTGGGTCAGTATCAAAGCCGTTTTGCTGCGCAAATACTTCAAACAAAGCATCATGATCGTTATCGGCTTGAATAGCTGGTCTCGATGTCTCTGCTTCAACCTTAGGGCTCTCTGACGCACCCTCGTTCATTGACGCGAGAACATCTTCCTCATTGAACTCTGGAAGATCTTGGTCGTCAAAACTTAACTCTTCATCCTCACCGGAGATTGGTTCTATATCTGCAGTCTCAGAGCTCGGTAATTCTGGCTCTTCTTCCATCGACGCCAAGGCATCTTCTTCGCTGAACTCTGGCAAATCGAGCTCATCAAAATTGAACTCTTCTTCGGACTCAGTTGGCAAGTCGGCTTCAACTTGTTCTAGTTCAATGGACTCGGACGTTTCTAACTCCGGCTCATCCACCATAGACGCCAATGCGTCTTCTTCACTAAACTCAGGAAGATCCAGCTCATCAAAATTGAATTCATCTTCTGATTCAGCTGGCAAGTCGGCTTCAACCTGTTCTGGCTCAACGGACTCGGACGTTTTTAACTCCGGCTCATCCGCCATAGACGCCAATGCGTCTTCTTCACTAAACTCAGGAAGATCTAGCTCATCAAAATTGAATTCATCTTCTGATTCAGTTGGCAAGTCGGCTTCAACTTGTTCTGGTTCAACGGACTCGGACGTTTCTAACTCCGGCTCATCCGTCATAGACGCCAATGCGTCTTCTTCACTAAACTCAGGAAGATCCAGCTCATCAAAATTGAACTCTTCTTCGGACTCGGTTGGTAAGTCAGCTTCGACTTGCTCTGGTTTAACGGACTCGGACGTTTCTAACTCCGGCTCATCCGCCATAGACGCCAATGCGTCTTCTTCACTAAACTCAGGAAGATCCAGCTCGTCAAAATTGAATTCTTCTTCTGATTCAGTTGGTAAGCCTGCTTCAACTTGTTCTGACTCAACGGACTCGGACGTTTCTAACGCAGGTTCGCCAGCCATAGATGCTAGAGCATCTTCTTCGCTGAATTCTGGAAGATCTAGCTCGTCAAAATTGAATTCATCTTCTGAATCGTTGGTCGACTCAGTTTCCGGCTCCAATTCAGGTTCATCCAGTAGCCAATCTTCTTCTTGTGGAACACCGAATTCATTTTCTATTGTATTTGGTGTCGGCGTGAAGGCTGGAATGTCTTCCTCTTGCTCAACGTGAGGCTGTACCTCAGCATCGGACTCCACGGATGGTTCTTGTGTTGAATCAGTATCGGTAGCCTCTTGTTGTAGTGATGAAGCTTCCTCTATCTCCGTTTGTGTTTTTTCAACTTGCTGCGGTAAATCGTCTTCACTATCAAATAGAGCGTCAAGTTCAGCAGAAAAATCCGCTTTTTCTTGTTCTGTTGGCAGAAGTTCTTCACTGTCTGACTCAAATAGGTCGTCTAGCTCGCTCATTAAAGGATCATTCTCTGGTGAGAGGTCCTCTAAATCACCAAGAAATTCATCGCTGCTAAATGGCTCTGAGGCAGCCTCTGGCTCGGTTAATGGTTGATCTTCTACAGCTTGTTGCGTGTCTGGCTGGCTTTCACTTAATAAAGCGTCGATGTCCAACCCAGACTCAATGTCCTGATCTTCATGAGTTTGTTCTGACCCAACTACGGGAGATGGCTTTTCGTCGGCGTCTGGCTCACCAAAACCAAGTGATTTCAGTAACTCTTCCTCTTCCGATTTATTCTGCTCTGGGCTCTCGTCCTCTCGAATCAGATCATCAAACGGATCTAAATCAGCTTCAGTCTCTTCATCAAGTTCAGAGGTAACATCATCAATGAGTTCGTCCAGTAAGTCTGTGCTATCTGCGTCTAACTCTTCGATCGAGTCATCACCTTCAAAACCAGAGATTGCTTCTAGCTCGTTTAGTGGATCAAACTCGTCTGTGTCATCTTCATCAAAATCAATGAGTTCATCGAGTAGCTCTGTACTGTTTTCATCTAGAACAGGACCTTCATTGGCGTCAGCTTCTCGAACTTCCGATTCACTAGCCGGTTGTTCATACTGGGCCAATAGCTTATCGATATCGTCGTCAGATGCCTCTCCTACACTAAAGTCATCATCCGAAACGGGCTGTTTTAACTCAGGCTCATCAGTATCTAAATCGAAGTCATCGTTGCCAAGTTCAGCAAACAAGTCATCAAGCATATCCTGGTCGACAGTGTCACTTGGTAACTCTTCTGACGGCTCATCGGCTGCAAGTAACTCGGCAAATGCGTCGTCTGAAAGCGAGTCTGATTTCTCATTCGCATCATCCGAAAGATCGAAGCCAGACTCATCGTCATCGAGCACTTCTAGTTCTGGAGCAACCTCATCTAAGGCTCGCTCCATTTCTTCTAAACCAAGCGCCTTTTCTTCGCCGTTGACTTGGATACCATTGTTCGATGACTCAAACTCATCCAGACCAACATCTAGGTCACCGTCATCGCCAATATCTGCAAATGGGTCATCGTCCCCTTCCAGATTGAAATCAAGTTCTTCATCGTCGAGGTTAGCAAAGACGTCTTCTTCTAAATCTGACTTCTCTTCTTGTAAAGACTGTGCGTTGATATCTTCATCTGCAAACAATTCATCATCAAGCGTGAGCTCTTCATCCAGCTCATCCGCCGCCGCTAAACCGATTGGCGCTGCAAGAGGATCAACGTTTTGCTGTTCCTGCGCAGCCGCTTCTTCCTCTTTCGCTTTAGAGCGTCGGCCAAGAAGCATAACAACTAGCAACGCAATCAAAGCACCAGGAATTAATGCCGCAAGACCAACGAGCCAACCATTAGACAAAATTTTGTCCATGGTGCTTGGTTGCATGCGCTGTTGTTCAGCAAGGCGTTGGCGCTCTTCAGCAAGCAGCTTCTCGACTTCTGAGCGAATGCGTTCTTCGTCATTCAACTCGCTTTTCAAAGTTTCGACTTCGCTTTGCACTTCTGACAGCATCAATCGAAGACGATGGTTCTTCTCTTCTAATGACTCTAATTCACTTTGTGAGCCTTGAAGTTTGTCCTTTAGCGCACTGACCTGCTTTTCACCCTGCGGAGAGGTGGTTACTGGTGGCGCAGGGATGACGGGTATTGTTTTCGGAGTTGGTTTTGGCTCCGTTGCTGCCACTGTCTCTGGCTTAGTCGCAGACTTGGGTTCTACTTTAATTTGTGGCTTTGGTTGCTCGGTGACTCGTTGTGCTGGCGTCGCTCTATTTGTCGGCTTCGGCTGTTTTAACTTAGCTTCATGCGCCTTCATAATCGCAACAGCTTGCGCTGTGGTCGCGCTTTGCACTTGCTCTAAAGAAGGTACTCGTAGCCGACTCCCTGGGATCAATTCATGAATGTTTTGGTTCTCAAACGCTTGAGGGTTAATTCGGTAAATGGCAAGAAGCGTTTGTTGAACGGTAACACCGCGTGAAGGTCGTAATTCTGAAGCGATCGACCATAGTGTTTGATTTTCACCAGTCGGACCAAAGAAACGTGACGGTTGAGTATTCGCAGGAGGAGCAGGTAATGCTCGCTCAATATCTTCAGCATAGCTCGGAGATGATTGCACTTCACCAGACGGTCCAACAAGACGAATTCCTTCGGCTTGAACCACTGATGATGTCTGAGTCGCGCTCATCAACACAAGGGCTGCTAACAAACGCTTATAATTTTGACGCATAGAAGGCTCAGTTTTGTGCTAAATACAATTTGAAATGGTGCTCGGTTAAATATATCGGATATCGCATGCAAAACTATAGCGTTGAGAATAAAAAATGTGTGGCTCTCGCCATATTCGTACTAATCTCACACTATTTTGTTTCGTTCGTACAAAAAAGCCTCGCACTGTGCGAGGCTTTGAAATGAACTGTAAGCGACTTAGTAGTAATCGCGGATCAGAACTTCTGCGATTTGCACCGCGTTAGTTGCCGCGCCTTTACGCACGTTATCAGCAACAACCCACAGGTTTACGCCGCTATGATGGCTGATATCGTTACGGATACGGCCAACCATTACATGGTCTTTACCGCCCGCATCGCGAACTTGTGTAGGGAAGTCTTCACCGTGGAACACTTCGATACCGTCTGTTTGCTCAAGCAAGTTAACAACTTCTTGTGCATCGATAGGTGAACGAGTCTCAATGTGAAGTGCTTCTGCGTGACCGTAGAATACAGGAACACGTACACACGTTGGATTGACTGTGATTGATGGATCGTTAAAGATCTTCTGTGTTTCCCACACCATTTTCATTTCTTCTTTGGTGTAGCCGTTTTCCATCATCTGATCGATTTGTGGAATACAGTTAAACGCGATCTGTTGAGAGAATTGCTTCTTGTCTGCAGGCAGACCGTTTAGCAGCTTCGCCGTTTGACCTGCTAGCTCATCAATACCCGCTTTGCCTGCACCAGATACCGATTGGTAGGTTGATACGTTAATACGCTCAATGCCCACCGCATCGTGAATTGGTTTTAGTGCCACCAACATTTGGATGGTTGAACAGTTCGGGTTCGCAATGATGTTACGGTTACGAAACTCTGCAATCGCTTCTGGGTTTACTTCTGGCACAACAAGAGGAATGTCGTACTCGTAACGGAAGTGTGATGTATTGTCGATAACAATCACGCCTTCATCAGCGGCAATTGGAGCCCACTTGGCTGATAGCTCACCACCAGCAGAAAACAGTGCGATATGCGCTTGAGACCAATCGAACTCTTCTACGTTTTGAACGCGTACCGTTTTACCATTGAAGCGGTAAGTCTTGCCTTCGCTGCGCTCACTCGCGAGTAGGAAGATTTCGCCTACTGGGAATTTGCGCTCTTGAAGCACATCCAAAATTGTTTCACCGACCGCACCGGTCGCACCTAAAATGGCAACATTATATTGCTGGCTCATTGACTTACCTCAATCTGAAAACCTAGTTCTGCTAATGGAGCAAGGTTACATGTTTTGTTACCCACTAGCGTGACAGCGCTGTATTCACGGCGATCCCAGTAGTTTTTACGCATCAGGTCAAAAGCGCCTGGCTTACTGATTTCGCGGCGGAAAAGAGCGTCATCTCTACGCACATCATAGATTAACTGCGTGATGTTATGCAGTGTTGCTTCGTCCCAAGCTCTGTCCAATACCATAGTAGGAACAGGCGCGGTTGGCAGTAAATCACTGGCATGCGCACGTAATTCGTTATTTAAGAACTCACAATAGCTGTTGAAAATCATCGTCGTACCGCGAGCTTTCCCTTCCAGACCATAGCCTGCAACGTGAGGGGTTGCGAATGCTAGCAGAGGCAGAAGCTCCATATCAACCTCTGGTTCAAATTCAAATACGTCAAGTGCCGCTGTAAAGCCATCGTTTTTCAAAAGACGTTGCTTCAAAGCAGCGTTGTCAACGATGGGACCTCGAGCCGCATTAATCAAAATTTGATCGCTGCGGAGACCATTTAATACCTTCTCATCAATCAAATGATGCGTTGGGTATGGGCCATCTTTGGTGATTGGCGTATGTAGTGTAATGATGTCTGAGCTTTCAATCAGTTCTGTCAATGGAGTAAAGCTACGAGGATCACCAACCTCTTGTTTGAATGGGTCATTGATCAGAACTTTAATACCCATGCCTTTCAAACATTTCTCTAGGTAGCTACCTACTTGGCCTGCACCAATAATACCTACCGTCTTGTCAAATACCGAGAAACCTTGTTGCTGAGCGAGCACCATCATCACGCTGAACGCGTATTCCGCCACACCCACTTTGTTACACCCTGGCGCCGCAGTGAAGAAAATGCCTTTCTCTTTTAAGAGTGCTTGGTCAACATGATCCATGCCTGCCGTGGCCGTACCAACAAACTTCAGCTTGTTTGCTTTGCTGATCAGGTCAGCATTCACTTTGGTGACTGAGCGAATCATTAGGGCATCAACATCCACTAAATCATCGGCGGTCAGTGTACGACCTGGTTTTAGAATTACGTTACCGAGTTGGCTGAATAGTTCTTCAGCATACGGCATATTTTCATCAACAATAATTTTCATAGCGCCAGCGTTCTAACATCCATTTGTATGAGTTCGTTTATTCGCAAGATGCGAAACTAAAGCGATTGTGCCCTTTTCCCGAAAAATCTCAAGATATAACACCAATAAACCTCAAGGAGGTAACTCCTATAGAATCAATTGACGGGAAGCCTAGAGAAAAGCAGAAACAGAGAAAAGAAAAAGCCCGGCTAAATAGCCGGGCAAAGTTCCAGAACAAAAGGATCCTATCCCGCTCTCCATGGGATAGAGTCTGCGTCTGTTCGATCAGTGTGACTGATCAAGCTCTGGAAACTGGATTGTTGGCGTTTACAGTACTCTCGCAAGGCGCCAACAAATTCAGTTAACCTTGGTACTTTTTAATAACCAAAGTTGCGTTTGTGCCGCCAAAGCCAAAGCTGTTTGACATTACGGTCGTTAGCTCTGCATCACGTGCTTCTGTCACGATGTCCAGACCTTGTGCTGCTTCGTCCAAGTTTGAAATATTGATGCTTGGAGCAATGAAGTTTTTGTCTAGCATAAGTGTTGAGTAAATCGCTTCGTGCACGCCCGCTGCGCCGAGTGCGTGACCAGTCATTGCTTTTGTTGCAGAGATTGCAGGGCTGTTCTCACCAAACAATTGTTGGATAGCACCAAGCTCTTTCACGTCACCAACTGGTGTCGATGTGCCGTGCGTGTTGATGTAATCCACACCATCAACGTCTTGCATCGCCATCTTCATACAACGAATTGCGCCTTCACCTGATGGCGCTACCATGTCGTAGCCATCTGATGTCGCACCGTAACCTACGATTTCACCGTAGATTTTCGCACCACGTGCCAGTGCGTGCTCTAGTTCTTCAATAACCAGCATGCCGCCGCCGCCCGAGATAACAAAACCGTCACGGTCTGCATCGTATGTACGAGATGCTTTGTCTGGCGTGTCATTGTATTTGGTTGACAGTGCGCCCATCGCATCAAACATCATAGTTTGAGACCAATCTAGCTCTTCGCCGCCACCAGCAAAAACAATATCTTGTTTGCCTAGTTGAATAAGCTCCATAGCATGGCCGATACAGTGTGCAGATGTTGCACATGCAGAGCTCATTGAGTAGTTCACGCCACGAATCTTAAATGGCGTAGCAAGACAAGCAGAAACAGTAGAAGACATAGTACGAGGAACCATGTAAGGACCAACTCGCTTTACGCCTTTGGCGCGCATCGTGTCTGTCGCTACCGTTTGGTTGTATGCAGAAGCACCGCCAGAACCTGCAACGATACCGGTACGGTCGTTTGAAACCTGCTCTTCTGTAAGACCAGCGTCTGCGATTGCCTGCTCCATTGATAGGTATGCATAAGCAGCCGCATCACCCATAAAGCGCATCTGCTTACGGTCGATGTGTTCCGCCGGGTTGATTTTTAGGTCACCCCATACTTGCGAACGAAGACCGTGTTCTTTGAACTGCTCAGATGCAGTGATGCCAGATTTGCCCGCTTTAAGAGACGCTAGAACTTCTTCGACGTTGTTACCGATACTTGAAACAATACCCATACCGGTGATTACGACTCGTTTCATTATGACATTCCTATAATTCAAAAATCCGCTAGATGATAACTAAGATAGTCAACAAAAGTGGTCAGCTTTCCCATAAATTCGTACAATCGCCCCATTCTTACCGCGCCAAATCACAAATTTGCACCATTATGACTTCAATAAAAAACGCAGAACTTGGTTGGAACGAAGCTGGTACTCCGGTTTCAGACCAATTTGATGATGTTTACTTCTCTAACGTAAACGGTCTTGAAGAGACACGCTACGTTTTCTTAAAACAAAATCATCTCCCAGAAAGATGGCAGGAATTTGACCAAAGACGTTTTGTCATTGGTGAAACAGGATTTGGCACGGGATTAAACTTCTTAGCAGTATGCCAGTGGTTTAGTGAGTTTCGTCGTCAGCATCCGGACGCAACATTGAAAGAGCTGCATTTTATTAGCTTTGAAAAATACCCATTAAGCAAAGCCGATTTAAAGAAGGCGCATGAAGCTTGGCCTGAGCTAGCTGAGTACGCGGAAAAGTTACAAAAGCACTATCCTGCCGCTGTGCCGGAGTGTCATCGCATTGTTTTAGAAGACGGTGCAATCACACTCGACCTTTGGTTTGGTGACATTAAAGACTGCATGCCGCAAGTCCCATACAACGAACAAGGTTTGATTGATGCTTGGTTCTTAGATGGATTCGCGCCAAGCAAAAACCCAGAGATGTGGAACCAAGGCCTGTTCAACAACATGGCAAAGCTAGCCAAGCAAGATTGTACAGTTGCCACGTTTACCGCAGCAGGCTTTGTACGTCGTGGTTTGAACGAAGCTGGCTTTACAATGAAAAAGGTGAAAGGTTTCGGCACTAAACGAGAAATGATCGCCGGCTCTATGGAGCAACGTGAAAAGCAGTCGAACCATCTCCCTTGGTTCAATCGCACAGCATCTAGCAATCTTGATTCGATAGCCATCATTGGTGGTGGTATAGCCAGCGCGGCGTTAGCGAAAACGTTAGTTCGTCGTGGCCAAAACGTCACCCTTTACTGTAAAGACAAACAACCAGCCAAAGGAGCTTCAGGCAATCGACAAGGAGCCGTTTATCCACTGCTTAATGGCCCGCACACGGGTGTTTCACGAGTGTTTGCTCCTGCATTTTTGTTCGCACGTCAGTTTGTTGAACAAGCAGCACAAGAGATCGATTTTGATCATGACTGGTGTGGCGTGACTCAGTTGATGTGGGATGACAAATCCACAGACAAACTGGAGAAAATACTTGCGGGTAACTTCACACCAGAGCTCATTCACAAGCTGTCCGCCGAGGAGACTGCGAACACTATCGGGTTACCTATTGATATGGCATCTGTGCACTACCCAATGGGAGGGTGGCTGTGCCCTGCCGAGTTAACTCGTGGGTTAATTAAACAATTGGAGCAGACGTCGTTACTCTCAACGAAGTTTGAACACCATGTTGAGGCATTAGATTGGGATGAAAAGCGTCAGCTCTGGCTACTAACGGCGAGTGGTCAAACATTTGAGCACTCAACGGTTGTGATTGCGAACGGCCATGAGTTCCAGACATTGAGTCAAACCGCTTCCCTACCAATGGGACAAGTGAAAGGACAAGTCAGTCATGCGCCAGCAACCGAAACGCTGAGTCAGCTGAAAACGGTGTTGTGTTACGACGGTTACATGACACCTGTTAACCCAAGTAATCAACACTTGTGTATCGGTGCAAGCTACGACCGCAGTCACCTTGACTACGAATTTGATGAAAACGCCCAAAAAGATAATGCGGAAAAGCTAGTGAAATGTGTACCGAATCAAACATGGGCAAAAGAGGTAGATATCACTGGTAATCAATCTCGCCAAGGTATTCGTTGTGTTAGCCGAGATCACTTACCATTTGTCGGAAATGTGGGTGACTTTGAGACGATCAAAACGCAATACGCCAACTTACAAAATCAAAAAGCAGAAGAGGTAGAAACCATTCATCAGTACCCTAACCTATTCTGCTTCTTAGGTTTAGGATCTCGTGGACTGAGCTCTGCACCACTATTAGCTGAAGTGTTGGCCTCCCAGATCTGTGGGGACCCACTGCCATTACCTGTTGATGTATTAACCGAACTTCACCCAAGTCGAATGTGGGTTCGTAAACTAAGAAAAGGCAAAGCCATTACCGAGCTGTAAGAGTATTCTCTCGTTTTAATTCCCGACACAGATACGTGTCGGGAATCGCTAACTCACTAAGTTGCTCGTACTGAGATTACTTCAGCAGTGCAACTGCCTGTTTCACTTGCTCTGCCACTTCTGGGTTTACAACCTTACCCGATTCCACGTCAAAATTTTCGTAGAAGCTCGGCACCGATAACGATGCCTTTACATCCGCGCCAAAAAATTGTGCAGAACCTGTCGCCGCCGCAAGAACACTTTGTGCACCACCGGGACCTGGGGAAGTTGCTAAATAAACGACAGGTTTGTTTTGAAATACATTACGCTCAATGCGCGTCGCCCAATCGAACAAGTTTTTATAGGCCGCTGGGTACGAACCGTTGTGCTCTGCGAAGGAAACAACGAGAGCGTCAGCCTCCGCCAAGTCACGTAAAAACGCGACAGCCCCTTCAGCTTGACCTATTTCTTTCTCTTTGTCCTCGCTAAACATTGGCGCTTGATAATCGTTTAAGTCTAGAACATTCACTTGAGCGCCTTCGACTTGATTTGCTGCGTATGTAGCAAGTAGTTTGTTGATTGAGGTAGAGCTGGTAGATGCACCAAATGCGACAATTTTCATGGTTGTAATCCTTTGTTCACGTTTTATGCTGATCAGAATAAAAGTTGAACAGTTTCGCTACAACCACAAAAATTTTATGGAGAGGTTCGAATTTTTCGAAGTAGTAAATGACTAGGATTAAATAAAGGGAGAACGCTGCTTAGGGATTAAGCCTGAGCCTGGAGCTCTTGCCACAAATCACTGACAATCACGCGATCGGCCGGGCTTAACTCGGTACGCGCATCTTCTAAGCTGCTCTCAATGCGTGACTTCAGCTCAGTAATATCGCTAATCCCTTCTTCTTCACAAGACGCCGCGGATAAAGAGATGTGACCACGTAAATAACCACCAGCAAACAATTCATCGTCAGATGCTGTTTCAATTCGAGCATCAATCAGTTCCAGTAGTTTTTCTTCAAATTCAATAATCATGGTGTATCTCTGAGGTTATTAGTGGTTATTTAACGCAAAAGTCCGACGCTTCCAGTGGCTTAGTTTGATAAAATGCGCGCAGGGCATCAGAAAGCATTTTCACTCGCAAAGGCAAGCCAACGTCCAAAATACCTAGCACTTCTTTATGCACTTTTTTCATAAAGCCGAGCCTATCTGGTTCAAAATCGCCGTGTAGATTGTCACAACTCACCGTAAAAGGGAAGCCAGCGCTTTGTGCCAGAATCCATTCATAAGCTTGAGGTCGCACTTCAACTTTCTCAAACTCCGCTTGAACTTCTGCTGTTCGCCCATCGGGTTCATACCAATAGCCAAAATCTTCCAGCAAACGACGCTCTGGACCAGCCACACACCAATGCGAAATCTCGTGTAAAGCAGAGGCGTAAAAACCCCGAGCAAAAATAATCCGATGATGAGGGTGTTCATCATCAGCAGGAAGATAAATAGGCTCATCACCACCTAACTCTAATTTCGTATTAAATTGTTCTAAAAAGGTGTCATTAAAAATGGTGATTAAGTCTTGGTATTCGTGGGTCATCGTCGAGTTTGTACTTCAGTTTGACATGCGCTGCATATTGTCGCTGTTTTTAGCTATGAGGTAAAGGCAACCCCACATTTTTGGTTATTAGTTGAATTTATCTGAACATCGCTTTCTCCATACAATTTCTCATTCGTCAGCGTACTTATTTACCACTACACTCTCGCCTTATTTTGATGCCGTTCAAACCGCTATTTTTAAGCCGTTTGATTACAAGCATGTTGCTGGTTTTAATCACTTTTTAAGAGAGATAGAACCGTTTGTAAGTGTTGTTACTTCGCCTACGCTGATTCTCGTAGAACGTAGTGACTTTTTACGTTGAGTGTTTCCCTATGTTGCTAAGTGTGTTGTATATCATTGGTATCACGGCTGAAGCCATGACAGGTGCGTTAAGTGCTGGTAGAAGAAAGATGGACTGGTTTGGTGTTATGTTGGTGGCCAGCGCAACGGCCATTGGTGGTGGCACCGTACGTGACATTCTATTAGGCCACTACCCTCTTGGTTGGGTAAAAAACCCAGAGTTCCTTGCAATTACGTGTGTTGCAGGTGTGCTAACAACAGGTTTAGCGAAATGGGTGATTAAGCTGAAAGGTCTGTTCATTCGCCTCGATGCATTAGGTTTAATCGTGTTTAGTATCATCGGAACAAAAATTGCGATGGGCATGGGCTTGCACCCTGGTATTTGTATGGTTTCAGCGTTAGTAACTGGTGTATTCGGTGGGCTACTTCGCGACTTAATCTGTCGCCAAACACCATTGGTACTGCATGAAGAGCTTTACGCTTCTGTCGCTCTTATCGCATCAGGAATGTACTTAGCGCTATTAGAATTCAATGTTCCCGATGTCACTGCCACTATTATTACACTGGTTACTGGTTACATGTTGCGTATGGCTGCGGTACGCTTTAAGTGGCGTCTGCCTTCTTTCCATTTGGAAACCGAAGGCTCGATTCATTAAGCAAAAACTACTTAAACAAAAGAGGTTGCCTGATAAAATTGTGCCACCCGCGATTCAGTGAGTGGCATAATTTTATATTCAGTCATCCTGAACAGCGACGAAGGAGCATGATTCAGGATCTATTATCCGAGCACTCTGTTGTCAGAGATGTTTCTTTCTCTTTTCATCGCGCTGAAATTAGATTCCTAGTCTCGCTATAGCTCGCTGGAATGACACAAAGCTCTTAAATCTTCGGTGTTTCAGTTGTTACGCCATGGTTTTGACCACGGTGGCGTAGTAAATGATCCATCACCACAATTGCCAGCATCGCTTCTGCGATAGGCACAGCACGAATACCCACACATGGGTCATGACGACCTTTGGTGATCAACTGAGTTGGTTCACCTTCTTTTGTGATGGTCTCACCCGGCACAGTGATACTTGATGTTGGCTTAAGCGCAATGTTAGCGACAATGTCTTGACCAGTCGAGATACCACCAAGAATGCCACCCGCATGATTACTACCAAAACCTTCAGGAGCAAGCGTATCACGGTGCTGACTGCCTTTTTGGTTTACCACCTCGAAACCGTCTCCGATTTCTACGCCTTTCACCGCGTTGATGCTCATTAGTGCGTGCGCGATGTCTGCATCCAGACGGTCAAATACGGGTTCCCCGAGACCAACAGGCACGTTAGTTGCCACAACCTGGATTTTTGCGCCAATAGAGTCGCCTTCTTTTTTCAGGTCACGGATAAGTTGGTCAAATGCTTCTACTTTGTCAGCATCAGGGCAGAAGAATGCATTGTTCTCGATTTCGCTCCAATCTACCTTGTCGATAGATACATCACCCATTTGTGACAAGTAAGCACGAATCTCAACACCAAACTCATCTTTTAAGTATTTCTTCGCGATTGCACCAGCCGCCACACGCATTGCGGTTTCACGAGCTGAAGAACGGCCGCCACCGCGATAGTCGCGGATGCCGTATTTTTGGTGGTAAGTGTAATCAGCATGACCCGGTCTGAACTTATCTTTGATGTCAGAGTAGTCTTTTGAGCGCTGATCGGTGTTTTCAATTAGCAAACCGATCGATGTGCCCGTGGTTTTGCCTTCAAAAACGCCAGAAAGAATTTTAACTTCATCCGGTTCACGACGTTGTGTGGTGTAACGTGATGTGCCTGGACGACGGCGGTCGAGATCGATTTGTAGATCTGCTTCTGTAATTTCCAACCCCGGAGGACATCCGTCTACGATACATCCCAGTGCGATACCGTGACTTTCCCCGAATGTCGTCACTCGGAAATGTTGTCCGATACTGTTTCCTGCCATTACTTCCTCAAGTTTTTTATCGCCACGCTCTCTCAAAACAGAGCATAGCTGCTTTCCAATTCTTCGTGGATTCATAGTGGCTTTATTACGTTTTGATGTAAAGAGTTAATATCGGCGAGGTATGCATAAAAAAAACACCGAGCATAAAGCTCGGTGTTTTGATGTTTAGTGCAAGACTCTATTAGTCTTTGTACAGTTTAAACTCTTCTGCACACTCAACCAGCTGGTCACGCGTTAGCATAAATACGCCATGACCGCCGTTCTCGAACTCAATCCAAGTAAATGGAATCTCTGGGTACTGTTCCATCATATGAATCATTGAGTTGCCAACTTCACAAATAAGAATGCCGTTATCTGTTAGATAATCTGGCGCGTTAGCAAGAATACGACGCACTAGTTTTAGACCATCCGTACCCGCAGCTAAACCAAGCTCAGGCTCATGCGTGAACTCATCTGGCAGGCTGTTCATGTCTTCTTCATCCACATATGGTGGGTTAGACACGATTAGATTGTATTTCTCTTTTGGAAGATCACGGAACAAATCAGAGCGAATTGGGAACACTTGCTGCTCCATGCCGTGATCTTGTACGTTTTGCTCAGCCACTTGTAGAGCATCTGTAGAGATGTCGATCGCATCCACTTCTGCTTCAGGGAAAGCGTGCGCACAAGCAATCGCGATACAACCAGAACCCGTACATAGGTCCATGATGCGCGTAGGTTCTTCCACCAACCAAGGTTGGAATTCCGCTTGAATCAATTCGCCGATAGGAGAACGTGGCACAAGTACACGCTCATCGACGAAGAACTCAAGACCGCAGAACCATGCTTTGTTTGTTAGGTATGCTGTTGGCGTACGCTCGTTGATGCGTTTTACTACGCGCTCAACAATACGCAGACGCTCGCTTGTCGTTAGGCGAGAGTTCAATACGTGCGGAGGCACATCAATCGGCAAGTATAAGGTTGGCAGGATAAGCTGAACAGCTTCATCCCACGCATTATCAGTACCATGACCGTAAAACAGGTTCGCTGCATTAAAGCGGCTTACCGTCCAACGAATCATATCTTGAAGGGTATGCAGTTCCGATACCGCTTCTTCTACAAAAATCTTATCCAAAATTGCCTCCGAAAAGCGCTACAATACTGCCAATAAAGTTTATTAATGAAATTGTTTACCTAATGAGCAAAAAAGACACCGAGAACGATGACGATTTCGCCTTGTTTCAGGAAGCAGTACAGGGCGTAAAAAAGTTGCGACAGGATACCATAATCCAGCAACCAAAAAAAAATACTAAGCAAAAAGAAATCAAGCGCTCCAACCGTGAAGCGAGTGACTCTGAATTTTACTTTTCAGACGAGTTTGTCCCTCTATTAAACGATGAAGGTCCAACTCGTTATGCACGTGACGACGTCTCCACTTATGAAGTCAAACGTCTACGTCGTGGCGTGTATGTACCGGACGTGTTCCTCGATATGCACGGCATGACACAGCAAGAAGCAAAACGCGAGCTTGGTGCGATGATAGCCTATTGCATCAAAAACGAGATTCATTGTGCGTGTGTGCAACATGGTATTGGGAAACACATCCTGAAACAGAAAGCCCCACTTTGGTTAGCACAGCATCCTGACGTTATGGCTTTTCACCAAGCGCCACTAGAATTTGGTGGTGATGGTGCGTTGTTAGTGTTGCTTTCTATTCCTGAAAAGTAACAGGCTTGCTGTAGACACGACGAAACGAAAAGGCAGGGATCTCCTGCCTTTCTTATTCTGTCTCTAATTTGCAAACGCTTATTTTGGTTTAGACACTTATGGCGTAATATGCCAAAGCACTTCACCATTTTGTGTTTGTAAATCATATTCAATGCACACTAGCCCTGATGTAGGAAACATCGGTGGTGTCATGTCTTTTACAAACTCTGAAGTCAGATAACCGACCAAAGGCAAATGCGATACGAACAAAAGCGAGTCCAATTGTTCGACTTCGATTAACGCACTTGCGAAATCGAAGACATGCTCGGACTGGCCATAAGGTGTAATATCTTCACAAGTTTCAATGCTTTTTGCAGAGAAATACGCACTGATCTCTTGCCAAGTTTGTTGAGCTCTAATGTACGGACTCACCAACACTTTATCGAATTGCGCAAACCCCTGTTCTTTACAGGCTCTAGCAACCGCTTCTGATTCGACTCTGCCTCTTGGGGTCAATTGTCGTGCTGCGTCTGAATCTGCAAAATGCTCGGCTTCACCGTGACGCATGATGAATATTTTCATGTTATTTCCTAGGGATAGCTAACGCTACCAAAAGGTTGACTGCTATCTTTATTAGATAGACGGGGCTAACTTTAACAATGACGAAACAAAAATACTGATATAATTATCTGTTCATTATACCAATTCGCTTGTTAAAGATAGCGACTTTCTTAACAATCTATTAAAAGAATGTACTCAGTTCATCACACTATTTAACTGTGCAATGAGTTCAGAGCATTCACTCAAACAGTTCTTCCCCATACGCAAACGCGATGGGCCTGTGCAGAAGTCTACGAATAACAAAAATACGGCAAGCAGTATTTGTCGAAACGCAAACTTTGCGCCCCCCGCGAGGGGAGCCTAAATTACTGTAATGCGAAATCTGGAGACGCATCGTGCATCTAAGTCCTAACGATTCAAATCAATACCGCTACATTACCTTGAGCAATGAACTGCGTGTACTGCTGATTCATTCCGATACAGCTCAACAGTCGGCAGCTGCTCTGGCAGTGAACGTTGGACACTTCGACGACCCAAACGATCGCCAAGGTCTGGCACACTATTTAGAACACATGCTTTTTTTGGGTACGGAAAAATACCCTAAAGTGGGCGAGTTTCAAAGCTATATTAGCCAACACGGTGGAACAAACAACGCTTGGACTGGTACAGAGCACACTTGTTTCTTTTTCAATATTGCTCCAAATGCCTTTGAAAGTGCCTTAGATCGATTTAGCCAATTTTTTACCGCACCTTTGTTTAACGAAGAAGCATTAGACAAAGAGCGACAGGCTGTCGACTCCGAATACAAGCTCAAACTCAATGATGATTCTCGTCGCCTGTATCAAGTTAACAAAGAAGTCATCAATCCAGAGCACCCGTTTTCAAAATTCTCTGTCGGAAACTTAGATACTCTTGGCGACCGAGATGGTAAATCCATCCGCGACGAAATTGTGGAGTTTCACCACTCTCAGTATTCCGCCGATTTGATGACACTGACTCTATTTGGGCCACAGTCGCTCGATGAACAGCAAGCTTGGGTAGAAACCATGTTTGCCGACATCCCAAATCACCACCTTCGTGGAAAATCGATTGATGTACCGATAGGCACTGAGGAAAGCACGGGCATTTTGGTTCAAGTCGAGCCGCTCAAAGAGTTCCGTAAACTGATTCTCACATTCCCCATGCCGGGAATGGATGCGCATTATAGCGTGAAGCCACTCTCCTACTTTGCTCACCTGTTGGGTTATGAAGGAGAAGGCAGTTTGATGCTTCAACTCAAAGAAAAAGGCTGGATTACCTCTCTCTCAGCGGGCGGCGGCGCGAGTGGCAGTAACTACCGAGACTTTACCGTAAGCTGCACCCTGACGCCAAACGGCTTAGATCATGTTGATGATATCGTTCAAGCGGTTTTTCAATACCTCTCGATGATCAAACAAGACGGGTTAGATGAATGGCGCTATCTCGAAAAACAAGCGGTATTAGAATCGGCTTTCCGCTTCCAAGAGCCATCGCGCCCAATGGATCTCGTCAGCCATCTGGTGATCAACATGCAGCACTATCAACCGGAAGACACGGTTTATGGTGACTACAAAATGGCGGGCTACGATGAGGAGTTACAGCGTTCATTGCTGCGATACTTAACCATCGATAATGTACGCGTCACTTTGATTGCTAAAGGCCTGGAATACAACCGTACTGCCGAATGGTACTTTACCCCGTACTCCGTCACACCTTTTAGTGAAGACCAACGTCGTTTCTATCAACAAATCGATCCAAGCTGGCAATTCGTCTTACCGGAAAAGAACCCTTATATTTGCTACGATCTCGACCCCATGCCACTCGAAAATGGTGATTCACTGCCAGAGTTGATTGAGGATCTCGAAGGGTTTCGGCTGTGGCATTTGCAAGATGACGAATTTCGCGTGCCCAAAGGTGTCGTTTATGTCGCTATCGACAGCTCTCATGCCGTTGCATCACCAAAGAACATCGTCAAAACGCGCTTATGTGTAGAGATGTTCCTCGATTCGCTAGCAAAAGAAACCTATCAAGCAGAAATCGCAGGGATGGGTTACAACATGTATGCTCACCAAGGTGGCGTGACCTTAACCCTCTCAGGGTTCAGTCAAAAGCTGCCTCAGTTGCTAGAAATGATTCTGCACCGTTTTGCTTCTCGAGATTTCAGCCCTGCTCGCTTTGAAACCATCAAACAACAATTGTTACGAAACTGGAGAAATGCTTCACAAGATCGCCCTATTTCGCAGCTGTTTAACGCACTTACTGGGTTACTTCAACCCAATAACCCGCCTTTCGCAACCTTAGTCGAAGCGCTAGAAGAAATCGAAGTCGATGAACTCTCGGTATTCGTAGAATCCATTCTTGCAGAACTGCACGTTGAAATGTTTGTTTACGGAGACTGGCAACGCCAGCAAGCCCATGACATGGCTACGACCTTGAAGGATGCTCTAAGAGTTAACGAGCAACGTTATGAAGAGGCACTTCGTCCGCTCATTATGCTAGGTAAAAATGGCAGTTTTCAACGTAAGGTGCATTGTAATCAGCAAGATTCAGCAGTCGTTATTTACCACCAGTGCGAGGATATTGAGCCTCGCAGTATCGCGCTATACTCATTGGCCAATCACCTTATGTCGGCAACGTTTTTCCACGAAATCCGTACCAAGCAGCAATTAGGTTACATGGTAGGCACTGGCAATATGCCGCTAAATCGTCACCCTGGTATTGTACTGTATGTGCAGTCACCTAATGCAGCACCTGCCGAGCTGGTTACCTCAATCGATGAGTTTTTAAATGCCTTTTATATGGTGCTGTTAGAGTTAAACGATTACCAATGGCACAGCAGTAAGCGCGGCTTGTGGAACCAAATAGCAACGCCGGACACCACACTTCGAGGACGGGCTCAACGTCTTTGGGTTGCGATAGGAAATAAGGACACTGAGTTTAACCAACGTGACAAGGTACTGGCGGAGTTGAAGAAGCTGACGCGCGCAGACATGATTCGCTTCGTTGTGAACGAATTGAAACCTCGTACTGCAAATCGTTTGATCATGCACTCTCAAGGTCAAGCGCATTCGGAGGCTCCGCGCATCCATCTAGGACAAGAAATAGGATCGATTGAAGAGTTCCAACTTCGGCCAAAAGATTGCGGCTTGGGGTGATCTAGTTGCGCAGAAATAAAATTGTCGAATACTAAGTATGTACCTAGAGCCCAGTGAGATTGTCGGTCTCATAGATTGAATCGGCACCATAATTAGCAGAAAATTGAAATTACGCCATTACGGCTTATGCTCTAATTCCCCGCACTAAAAATAACTTAATGAGGTAGTCATGAAAAAAGCACTTTTACTTGTGGCTCTTATACTGCCATTGGCATCTGCTCACGCTGAAATCTCAGTCAAAGGCGATGGCTTCGAATTAAGTGACGACTGTGTGCGCCTTAGCGGAGACAATGTATCTATCAACTCAGATGATTGCTCTTCAAAGCAGTGGAATGATAAAGACAAAAAAGGTAACAGCAGCGTTCACGGGGACGACAACCCAGGTAAAGGCCACAATAAAGATAAGAAAGACAAGAAGAAGTAACCATTTCTTCTTTATGAAAAAGGCTTGCCACTGGCAAGCCTTTTTCTCTACCGAAGCAACGTTTAATAGAACGTTGTCCCTTCACCAGCTCGAGTAAGCAAACCATCACATGGCGCGTAACGATCGCCATACTTCGATGCAAACTCATTCATTTTCTCTACGAGCTCTTTAATGCCAAATTGGTCCATGTAACGGAACGGACCACCCAAGAACGGTGGGAAACCAATACCAAATATCGCGCCAATATCACCGTCACGTGACGAGCGAATGATGCCATCATCCAAACAACGTACCGCTTCATTCAACATTGGCAACACACAGCGCAACGCAATATCGTTATCGCTTAGCTTAGATTCAGGGTCGAGCTTAAGCAGTTTGTAAACTGATTTGTCGACATCTTTCTTCTTGCCCTTGTAAGTGTAAAACCCCTTACCACTCTTGCGTCCTTTACGTCCATCATTTAACAAGATATCAAACACATCCGGGCCTTTGAATCGGTCACCTAACTCATTAACCAGAATCGGCATAATTTTCGCGCCAATGTCGACACCGACTTCATCCAGTAAGGTAATCGGGCCGACAGGGAAACCAAAGTCAAGCAACGCCGTATCAATCTTTTCGATCGGTTCGTTAGCCAGCAGAATATGCGCCGCTTCGTTCATGTATGGCGCAAGAATGCGGTTCACGTAAAAGCCCGCTTTGTCTTTCACTACGATCGGGGTTTTACCTTGCTTCTTAGCAAGTGCAACAACTGTTGAAACGGTTTCATCTGACGTCGTTTCATGCGGAATCACTTCCACCAAAGGCATTTTTTCTACTGGGCTGAAGTAATGCAAACCCACTACGTTTTCTGGACGCTCTGCTTTTTCTGCAATTTTGTGGATAGGCAACGAAGAAGTATTGGTCGCAAAGATAGTTTCTGACTTAGCGTTCGCTTCAATGTCCGCCACCATTTTTTGCTTAAGATCTAAGTCTTCAAAAACGGCTTCAATTACGACATCAATATGATTAAAACTGGTAAAATCGACACCACCAGACAGTTGCAGCATTTTCGCTTGCAGATCGGCCTTGGATAGAATGCGACGTCTGCGCTGTTTCTCAAATAACTTGTAGTTGTAGTTGAGCGCATTTAAAACGCCATCGTTGCTAACATCTTTGATGCGAACAGGTACTTTTGCTTTTGCAACAGACACATGGCTGATTCCGGCGCCCATCAGACCACCACCAAGCACACCAACTTTATGAACTGGTGCTGGTTTCGCATCCGTGCCATTTTCTTTCTTCATTTCTGTTGTGGCAAAGAAGATCGAACGGAGCGCTTTTGACTCTGAGCTCATCACAAGCTCACCAAAGCGCTTCGCTTCAAGTTCTTGGCCTTTAGCGAAGCCTTTCTCTAAGCCATGTTGAATAACTTCTAGAATTGCAACCGTTGCTGGATAGTTACCGCGAGTTTTTTGATTCGTTTTCTTCGCAGCTTGCTCAAATACAAACTTGCGCCCTAGCCCGCTACCAGACATCACCTTTTCTTTCGTCGATAGCTTTTTCGTGCCCTTGTTTTTACCTTTGTCGATAAACTGTTTTGCTACGTCGAGCAAAATGGTGTCAGGCACACAGGCGTCCACAACGCCCAATTTTTTGGCTTTCTTCGCACGAAGTTGTTTACCCGTCAGGATCAAGTCCAACGACGGTAACAGGCCAATCAAACGTGGCAGACGCTGAGTACCACCAGAACCTGGCAATAAACCAAGTTGTACTTCTGGCAGACCTAAACGCGTTTTGTCAGAATCCGTACAAACACGATAATCACATGCAAGAGCCAGTTCTAAACCACCGCCCAAACATGGGCCATGAATAGCCGCAACGACAGGATAAGGTAAGTCCGATAGCTGCTGGAACAACTCCTGACCTTGCCTTGCTAAGGCTTCCGCTTCACTTGCTGTGGTGCATGCTTCTAGCATTCGAACATCAGCACCCGCAACAAAATTGTCCGGTTTTAGGGAGTGGATGATCATCCCTTTAATACCACTGGAGTCTTTTAGCTGAGCAAAAATTTCTTTCATTTCGTCAGCAAAAGCCGCCTGCAGCGTATTCATTTTTTCATTAGGAACATCGATGGCTAACCAAGCAATATTTTGCTCATCAACCTTTAGACTAAATGCTTTTTGCTCGCTCATTACTCAACCTCCAGAATCATTGCCGCACCAAGACCACCAGCAGCACATGCGGTATTCAATGCAATACCACCGCCACGGCGTTTTAGCTCTCGTAGGGTTTGCGTCATCATACGCGCACCAGTCGCAGCAAATGGGTGACCATAAGCAATTGATCCGCCAAGCACGTTGAACTTATCCATATCAATTTCACCAATCGCTTTTGAGCGACCAAGGTTTTCTTGAGCAAACTTATCGGAAGCAAACATCTTCACATTCGCCAATGCTTGAGCAGCAAAGGCCTCGTGCATGTCGATCAACGTCAGGTCTGACAATTCCAAGCCTGTATTTTCAAGCACTTTCGCTGTAGCATAAGTCGGCCCCATCAGCATGTCCTTTTCCACGCCGATAGCAGAGAATGCATAACCTCGGATGTAACCAAGAATCTCCATTCCGAGCTCTTTCGCTTTACCTTCTCGCATCAACATCACTGCCGCACCACCATCAGTCAATGGCGTACTGTTCGCAGCCGTAACACTGCCATACTGACGATCAAACGCAGGTCGCAATTTCGCGTATCCCTCAACCGTTGAGTCATGACGGATATTGTTGTCTTCCGAAATCCACTTTTTGTATGGTTCAGGGAAAGCCGTCATCACTTCATCTTGGATTTTTCCTTCTTTCCAAGCTTGAGAAGCCAGCGTATGAGAACGATGTGCAAGCGCATCCTGTTCTGCGCGAGAAATACCATGTGTTTTAGCCATTTGCTCTGCAGTTTGTCCCATGGATAAACCCGTAGAGTACTCTGCTACTGCTGGTGGCACTGGCATCAGGTCTTTAAAGCTCAAGTTTTTGAGGATACTAAGCTTCTGACCCATTGTTTTTGTCTTACTAAGAGCAAGCAGATTAGCGGCCAATTTCTTTGATACGCCAATAGGCAGGACGGAAGAAGAGTCTGCACCGCCAGCAATACCAATATCGATGGTTCCCGCCATGATGCTTTCTGCGACATTAACCGCCGCTTGAAAACTCGTTGCACACGCTCGAGTCACACTGTAAGCATCAGTATGGATGTTCATACCGGTGCCTAACACGATTTCTCGTGCGATGTTTGGCGCTTCAGGCATTTGTACTACTTGTCCAAATACCACTTGTTCGATTAGCTTCGGATCAATATCTGTTCGAGCAAGCATTTCGCTTACTACCATTTTCCCTAAATCGACCGCTGGCACTTGGCTAAATTCCGTGCTTTGACGAGCAAAGGGAGTTCGAAGCCCCGCGACAATAGCGACACGCTCACCATTGCGTGTTTTTACTTCCTGCTTGCCCATTGTTTCTCCTTAAATACAAGAGGTCTGACCTGATGCATTGTAATGAATTTGTTAAATTTATCAAACGTGCGTTTAAATAAACGTGAAGCAAGTAGTTCAATTACTCTACTTCTTTGATTATTATGCGATTACTAATGGTTAACTATAGAGAGTTAAAACGGTAAGAGGTATACGGAAAGTAAAATCGAAGCAAAAAAAAACCACACATAACTGTGTGGTCGGAATATCTATAAAACAATTAACTTACGCCAATTGAAAAGTAATCAGTTTCCTGATTAGGAGAAAGTAAAGTCAGCCTTCAAAAGGAAGTGTCATCTTGCTCAACATGTTAGTCGCAATGACTAACGAGATGACAAGGTGTACTATAACCCCTTCACTGCTTGATATTTTGAAATAGATCAATTTTATAGTGATTTTACGAGTTTTAAGCTCACCTAAAGCGATTATTGATTCAAAACAATTAAAGAATCCACCATCAGAAGTCCCTTTTAATGCTCCATCGAGTGAACTTATCCAAGCCATTGATTACTAATGATGATATTGTTAACAATATATATCAATTCGTGTTCGATGATATCTGACATTTGCGTATACACTTTTAGGTAACCACATGGCTTATTGTGTCAAAGGGGTTGCATGACAAATCCTGCAACCAAAACCGCTAAGCGATGAAGCAAATAAAGTCATGCTCAGAACAAATAAGAAACTCACAGAGCGAGGATGGAGGCTCCTGTGGCCATATTAAAAATGTTTGGAAAGAAAAATTCCAACAGTCCGGTCAACTCTGATATGGACAAGCAAAGAAAATACGAAGCGCTCGTCCGAGGGTATCATCGTGACTTGTACCGCTACGCATATTGGTTGTGCAAAGATAAAGCGGTCGCGGAAGATCTAGTTCAGGAAACCTGTCTTAGAGCTTGGAAGTCACTCGATAGCCTCCAGGACGAAAAAGCTGCCAAGTCTTGGCTCATCACAATATTGAGACGAGAAAATGCGCGCCGCTTCGAACGTAAACAATTTGATTTAGTTGATATCGATGATTACGGCAATGATGCTAAAGTCAGCGATGACTCACATCATCAGCAAGAATGGCTGCAGGCACAGATCATGAAGCTCGATGTTGAATACCGTGAGCCTTTATTTCTCCAAGTTGTCGGTGGTTTCAGTGGAGAAGAAATTGGCGACATTCTTGATTTAAATAAAAACACAGTGATGACTCGACTATTTCGCGCTCGTAATCAACTTAAAGAGATGTTGGATTCTCAAGATACCAAGAGAGGACAAAAGAATGGATGATTTAGAATTTCGTCGTCGTATTTTGTCGGATCCAAAACAAAAGGATGAAGAGATTCTGCAAGCTTTAGCTGGTAGCGACGCCAACAATAAGTTTGTTGATGACGTTTTGGATCTCGATGTAAAAATTAAACAAGCCATGAATGTGGATGTACCCGAAGATCTCGCAGATAAGATTTTATTTAGCCAGACGTCGAGTGCACTTGATGAAGAGAAGGTCGTCAGACCAAACTTTGTCCGCAAAGCAATGGCACTTGCCGCTTCTATTGCGTTCACCGCAGGATTATTCGTTGGTCAAGTAAACTGGGGAAATGTTTTGGTGTCTCCAGCACAAGCCAGTTTAGCGGATACCGCGATGAAACACGTTATTCATGAAGAACCGTTTGTTCGTCATCTTGATGAGGATGTACCGAGCTCGCAAATTAATGCGAAAATGTCGCCATTTCATTACCAGTTTAGTGAAAACTTTCCATATCACGTTTACTACCTAAACCACTGCGGTTTTGGCGAATCCAATGCGGTGCATATGGTGTTCCAAGGTCCAAAAGGTAAAGTAACGTTATTTATTACTGGTATTCCAAGCGAACAAAGTACCGACTTTAGTAAGGATGGCATGACCGGAATCGTTCAGCCCGTCGGGAGTTCAAGCCTGATTTTAGTCGGGGAAGAAGGTGAAAATATTGATGCGATCGCTACGACTCTTGCATCAATGATTAAGCCAATGTAACAACTTCGACGATTTCCAGCCTTCAAAAGGTTAAATGCCGCTAAATGATCTTATTTAGCGGCATTTTTGTATAAATAGAACACAAAACATTCACCACCCCTATCGCATTTAGAGCTTAAACTCTAAATTATGCATTTTAAGTGCAATTTCCCGTCTTTTAGACATCATTTCTGCAATTTTTATTCAATTTTATCCAATGGTCGGATTTGTCCAAGCAACTATTGATACTACTATCTGCGCCACTGAGCAAAAGCTCAATTTATCGTCCAAAGAGACGAATCTAATAAGGAAAAACAAATGACTCAGAACACGCGTCTGTTTAAAAAGACTCTCCTAGCAGTAACGGTAGCTTTTGCCTCAGGTCAATCGATGGCAGCGGGTTTCCAAATCAACGCTCAATCAGCAACTGGCATCGGCCGTGCATTTGCTGGTGATGCAGTAATCGCAGATAATGCAGCAGTAATGGCTCGTAACCCAGCAGCAATGGCTCTGTTTGATAAAATGGAACTGTCGCTAGGTTTCGAAAGCATTACTTCAATGATTGAAGTGAAAGATGCGAAATATAACGTTAATACTCCTTTGGGCTCCAGTACTGTAAATGTTGCTGACACTGATGATGTGGGTGATACGTCAATAGCTCCAAACATTCACCTAATCGTTCCAGTAAATGACAAGTTTGCATGGGGCGTAAACGCATACTCTAATTTCGGCACTAAAACTGAATTTTCAGATAACTACACCGCAACCGAGTACGGTGGTCTTACGGATGTAAAAAGCTTCAACTTTGGATTGGCGGGTTCTTACCGTTTAAACGAACAATGGAGCTTTGGTGCTGGTTTAGATTTAATCTACGGCCAAGGCACAATGAAGCGTACAACTAGCTCTTCAGTCCCAGGGGTTGGCGGTCAAAAAATTCTGGACGTAGATAAAGCTGATGGTTGGGCTGTTGGTTTCAACGTTGGTACTGTGTACGAACTAGATGAAAACAACCGTTTTGGTCTAGCGTATCGTTACAGCCCTGAATTTACGGCGAAAGACGACAAAGGTCAGGAAATCACGCTACCTCTACCAGATATGGCCGAGTTTTCTGGTTTCCACAAAATCCAAGACACTAAGTTTGCTGTACACTACAGCATCCAATACATCGGTTGGAAAGATTTCGACCAAATTGATTTTGAGAACCTAAATCAGGGTTTACTTAAAGGTGGTTACTCGAAAGACTATCAATGGCAAGATGGCTGGCACTACGCAATTGGTGGTACTTACTACCTAAACAACAACTGGACACTTCGTGCTGGTTACATGTACGACACAAGCGCTCAAGATAAAGTAACGTCTATCTCGGTACCAGACTCTGATCGCCAGTGGTTCTCCACAGGTTTCTCTTACCATATTGATAATAGCTCAAACATCGATTTTGGCTTCACGTACTTGTTAGGTGAAGATGTAAAAGTTAATGAGAATACTCAATTATCTCCTGTTCTTTCTACCGGTGTAACAGCAACAACTCATGCTGATGCAATTCTATTCGGCTTACAATACAGCCGTAGCTTCTAAACGCTTCGCTGTTAGTTAGTAGAAAAATACTTTATATAAAAGGCTGGATTTCCAGCCTTTTTTCATATCTGCGATTTATTGCCCACTCAATTTGAGTGAACACGTGTATCTAAATCTCACAATTAGGACGCACAGCTGTTCGCTGAATTCCGTTTACAAGCCTTTCACAGTTAGATTATTAAACCGCAAAAATAACATTTGAAAGGATAATATTTCAAATGACCACTTACGCTGGATTTTCATTTCTAAAGTAAAAACTCTACCTTTAAACTTTCGTCCCACGTTATAAACAAATCAGCGAACATTCGAATGAAAACCAACAAGACTCTTCTATCAACAGCAGTGGCATTAAGCCTACTTCTCACAACGGGCATGGCTAACGCAGCAGGTTTCCAACTTGCTGAATATTCTGCAACAGGCCTAGGTCGAGCATATGCTGGTGAAGCTGCAATGGCTGACAACGCAAGTGCACAATGGCGTAACCCAGCAATGCTAACTTATTTGGAAGGCACTCAAGTGTCCGTTGGTGCAATCTATGTGAACCCAAATATTGATATTGAAGGTGATGTAAACTTCCACGGTAGCACTTCTTCTGCATCTTCAGATGACTTCGCACATGATGCAATCATTCCAAACTTCTACCTATCACACCAATATAATGAGAAATTCGCGATTGGTTTGGCATTTGGCACCAACTACGGCATGGAAACCGATTTAGGTAAAGGCTTTGGTGCATCGCACTTCGGTAACGAAGCAAGCGTAACGACAATGGAAGCGAACTTAAACGCAGCTTACAAAGTCAATGAATCAATCAGCGTTGGTGGTGGTATCCGTTACATCATCGGCGAAGGCAGCTTTGGCGCAGCAGCTCCTAAGAATAACGTTGTAGGGTTAAATCCTGAAACTAATCAACCAATCAGTGTTCCTCAAGGTACCGCTCTAAAATACATGGAAGGTGACGATACCGCTTGGGGCTGGCAAGTTGGTACAGCATGGCAGATCAATGAAAATAACCGTATCGGCTTCGCGTACAAATCTGAAGTTGAACTGAAGCTTGAAGGCCATGCTGAAGGTCTTGGTTTTGGCTTCGGTACTTCTGAACGCGACAACGGCTACATGTATCTAAACCTGCCTGCAACGGCTGAATTGGCAAGCTTCCACCAAGTAACAGACCAACTTGCGTTACACGCAAGCGTTAACTGGACGGATTGGAGCTCTTTCGAGAAATTGGAAGCACGTCTAGATACTGCTGGCACGCATATGGTTAAAGTAGAAAACTGGGAAGACAACTATCGCTTTGCTGTTGGTGCTACTTACCAGCTTGATCCTAAACTAGCGCTACGCACTGGTATTGCATACGATACTTCAGCGGTAAGCGACAAAAACCGCACGATCACGATTCCAGAAACTGACCGCACTTGGCTAAGTATTGGCGCAACGTACGATTGGACGAAAGACTTCAGCCTAGACGCTGGCTTCACCTATATTTTTGCGAAAGACGCACCAATCGTTGAGTCTCGTGGTTACAAGTCAGACGACACTGCAGAACAAGTCGGCGGCCAATTCGTAGGCGAAACTACGGGTAATGTTTGGCTAATCGGTGTTCAAGCAAACTACCGTTTCTAACCAAGCTGCAAAATACAAAAAAGGCTTAGTATCAGCTAAGCCTTTTTTCATTTCTCGATTATGAAGAACAACGCTTAAAAGTCTTCTAGATATTCATCTAAATACTCTTCTTCTTCGATGTTAACTTCTTCTACCGTTTCAACTTCTGCTTTAAAGTTTTGACGCTGGATATAAACATCGCGAGTTAGAATATATGGATCCGGCGACGAGTCTAGCTGCGCTTCTTGCGGTACTAATAAAGCACGCTTCTCCATTCCTTCAAACGCCCACTTACCCAAACTCGCCCAGAAGTTGAGATAAGAGAGGGGTAAATACGTACTATCTACGGTATCTGTCACTTCACGTAAGGTATACGGACCATAACCTGGAACCATGAAGTAAGGACCATTTCCAACACCATAGTGGCCTACTGCATCACTGAACGCTTTCTCGTCGTACTTCGTAATACCCGCGGCACTTGCAATATCGAATAAACCGAAAATACCGAACGTCGAGTTAATCCAAAAACGGTTAAAGTGGTCCACGGCTTTCGTACCATTACCCATGATTAAGTTATTAACCATGCTTGCTGGCTCATCTAAGTTCGATAAGAAGTTAGCGATACCAGAACGAATAGGAACTGGCGTGTATTCTACATACGCAAGTGATACAGGACGAACCAAATACGGATCTAAATATTCGTAGTTGAGTTCCCACATGGTTCGGTTAAAGCCTTCCAACGGGTCATACACATCAGAAGTCGTTTGATTTGTTTCTTGTCCTGTTACTGCTTCATCAGGCGCACTTGAACAGCCAACCAGTCCAACGGCTAACAGCAACAAGAAGGTAGATTTACCCTTGTTATACATTTTATTTTCCATAACGACTATTAATGTACCTAAGTCACCCCGATTAACCATTGTACGTATGTTGAGCAGGATACATAGTAAAGATGACTCAGATATGGGAATAAATAAAGGCCAGCAATCGCTGGCCTTCGGTATTCTACTCGATCGTTTAGAGTCATACCACTAAAGGCAACTGACTCTACCTCGTTGTCATGTTTCAGAGACAGATGTTAACAATTAATACTGCTGATCAATGGTCACTTCTACTGGTGCGCCAAATTCAACGACGTCACTTTCTCCGTGCCAATCTTGATCACGCGTTGCTACGTTACCGTCAGAATCTACACGCACACGGACGATTAGCTTATCGAGTGAAGATAACTTTTGCCCTTGCATCATGGCATTGCCATCATCTAATACGACTGTGCGAGGGAAAGTACCTAGCGGATAACGAGCAGCAGCCACAGGCATTGGAGAGCCATCTGAACGATGTACTGACACAATCAGAACTGCGTTTGGATCCAACTGAGCATTTGGTGCCACATTAATTGTCACAGCTACACTCTTATCCGGTGAAACCGCTTCGCCCATTTGCTTACGAGCACTCTCAATACTGCGTGACAACATCTCGTAGCGGCTATCTTCTGGACCAATCATTTGCTGCATGATTCCCCAGTACTTTATGGCTGCCGGGAAGTCTTGACGCTCAAACGCATCGAACGCTAACAAAGAAAACACACGCAGATCGACATAGTCTTGCTGCATCAGCTTGCCGAGTAATGAGCGAGCCGTCGCTTGATCCATTTCCTCTTGAGACAGCATCAGAGCTTGTGCATAACCCAACATCACATCTGGGTCTTTTGGCTCTAGGCGGTACGATTTTTCCATCGCATCGATAGCTGTGGTGACATCACGATTTGCTAACGCAATACGACCTAGCAGTAACCAACCTGTCGAGTCTTCCGGCTGGTAATGTAAGCGAGTTCGAAGGGCTAGGGTCAAATCCGCCATTTCATCGTCACTCAGCGGCTCAGAAGAAGCCGACATCAGCTTTTTCGATAACTCAGGTAGATTTGCAGACACTTCTTGCCATTGAACAATATCGTCTGACGCGCCAAATTTATAATACAAACCATAGCTCAGCACCACCGTCAGAATTACCGATGGAACTAAAACCGCGATTGGAGAAACCTTGGTTTCTTTTTGCGCTTTATCACCAGGGATATCGTCAAGCAGTGATTGCTTTAGATCAGAAATCAGTTCGTCTTCACTTTCAACCAGACCTTCGTCAGTTTCTTCTGCAAGCTCAGATAGTCGGTCTTTATAAAATGCCTTGTTGAGCTCATCGCGTAACACATCATCATTGTTCGCTTTTTGTTTAAGCAGCGGCAAAGCCACCAGCGCACAAGCAATAAGCGTGAGAGCAACGGTGGAAATCCAAAATAGTGTCATTACTTCTTATCTCCGTTGTTCTCTTCTTCAAACAATGCTTTTAAACGAGCTTCTTTTTGCTCATCCCATTGCTCGTCACTGCTCGCTTTTGCCTTAACTTTAGGTTTACGGCTACGCAGTACAATCAAACCAAAACCACCCAGTACTACAGCGAGTGGCCCTAGCCACAAAATCGCAGTCGCGACCGTAAATGGTGGGTTGTAAGTCACGAAGTTACCGTAACGGGCGATCATGTAATCAACGATCTCATCTTTGGACTTACCTTCTTTGGTCATTTCGTACACCTTATGGCGTAAGTCCTGAGCAAGTTCAGCGTTAGAATCCGAGATCGTGTTGTTCTGACATTTAGGGCAACGGAGCGTATGGCTTAACTCTTTGAACTGCTGTTCTTGTTCCAAATTATCAAACTCGTACACTTCAATGGCCGCATGAGCAGCAAGAGATAATGTCATCGCAGCAAAAACGGCAAGAATTAGCTTTCTCATTGCTTCGCCTCCTCAACCAATTTGTTGTAAAGCGGCTCCAGTGTTTCTGACCAATTACGTGGGTTTACATCCCCTACATGGCGATAGCGAATCACACCATTTGCATCAATAATGAATGTTTCTGGAGCACCATAAACACCAAGGTCAAGGCCAAGCATACCACTGCCATCAAATAGGCTGATCAAGTACGGGTTGCCGAGATCATTCAGCCAACCTATTGCTTTATTACGATCATCTTTGTAATTCATACCGATGATCTTAACGCCCTTACCCGCCAATTCGTTTAGGTATTTATGCTCTGCATAACACGTTGGGCACCACGTTGCCCAAACGTTCAAGAGCAACGGTTCACCTTTAAAAATTGATTGGTCGTACTGTTTTCCAGGCTCAGCCAGATCTTCTAAATGAAATTCAGGAACTGGCTTACCAACCAAAACCGACTCCAATTTAGTTGGATCATCGCCCTCTTGGTTACGCATTAATTGGGTTGCGAAAATGCCCGCTAGAATCATGAAAGCGACAAGCGGAATAAATAAGATTTTCTTATTCATGTTATGCCTCCTGCTCTTTTGACTTCGCGTTTTTCTTCGGCGATTTACGGAAGCGGTAGCGTTTATCAGAAATCGCTAGTGCGCCGCCTAATGCCATAATCAAAGAGCCAGCCCAAATCCAACGAACGAACGGTTTATAGTAAATACGAACAGCCCAAGATCGGTTGTCGTCTAAACGTTCACCCATTGCAATGTATAGGTCGCGGCTAATACCACGGTCAATGGCTGCTTCAGTCATCATAGACTTAGCCGTACGGTAGAAGCGCTTCTCTGCGTGAAGCGTATTCACGTATTTGCCATCATGTGTGATCTCAAAGTCTGCGATGTAGCCATCGTAGTTTGGACCATCTTTATCACGCAAGCCTGAGAAGTAGAAATCATAACCTTGAATTTGGAAGTGTTCGCCAGGTGCTAAACGTACATCTCGCTCGATGCTGTAGTTCTGTACCATCGCAATACCGATAACAGATACCGCCAGACCAACATGACCCAACATCATTGCCCAGTGGCTACGTTGCAGCTTGCGAACACCTTCACTAAAGCTATGACGGTGCGTTGCTCGCTCGTACAATTCAAAGCCATGCATCGCAATAATCCAAATCGCCATCACCCAACCAATGTAAGCCATGGTTGAGAAGAAATCGGCAAACAGGTACACGCATAGCGCGGCCAAAGCGAAAGCAAGCACACCTGAAACGAGCATTGGTTTCACAAGTTTAGATAAACTGTCTCGCTTCCAGCGAATAAGAGGACCAATACCAAGCAGAAAAGCAAATGGCATCATTAACCACGCAAATAGCATGTCAAAGAATGGCGCACCGATAGAGACCGACCCCAAACCAAGCTGCTTGTGTACGAGCGGCAACAGTGTCCCCACTAACACCACAACAAGAGCGGCGATAAGTAATACGTTGTTGGCTAAGAGCGCATTTTCACGTGAGACTAAGTCGAAGTTACCTCGTACACGCACTGCTGCCCCTTTTACGGCAAACAGCAATAAAGAGCCGCCGATAACGAAAACGAGGAAGCCTAGAATAAACATACCGCGCGACGGGTCAGACGCGAACGCGTGCACCGATACTAAAATACCGGAACGGACTAAGAAGGTGCCCAACAAACTCAACGAAAATGCAGAGATTGCCAATAGTACCGTCCACGCTTTAAATGTGCCGCGTTTTTCTGTCACGGCAAGAGAGTGCATTAATGCGGTACCCGCTAACCAAGGCATGAATGATGCGTTTTCTACTGGGTCCCAGAACCACCAGCCACCCCAGCCAAGTTCGTAGTAAGCCCACCAAGAACCTAGTGCGATACCAAGTGTTAAAAATACCCATGCTGCGGTTGTCCAAGGACGAGACCAACGAGCCCAAGCCGTGTCAAGGCGTCCGGTCATTAGGGATGCGATAGCAAAAGAGAACGCAACCGAGAAACCAACATAGCCCATGTAAAGCATTGGCGGGTGAACAATTAAACCAGGGTCTTGAAGCAGAGGGTTCAAGTCACGTCCGTCAACCGGGAAGAACGGTAACGTACGTAGGAATGGATTTGACGTTAAGATGATAAACAGTAGGAAACCCACTGAGATCATGCCCATAACAGCAAGTACACGTGCAACCGACTCTTGCGGCATACCACGACTAAACGTCGCTACAGCGACAGTCCAAGCAGCTTGGATTAACACCCATAGCAACAGTGAACCTTCGTGTGCACCCCATACTGCGGTTAAACGGTAGTACCAAGGAAGCTGACTATTCGAGTTGCTCGCTACATACTGTAACGTGAAGTCGTTGGTATAAAATCCCCAACATAAAATGGCGAAAGAGAACAACAGCATCAGGAACATAGACCAAGATAGCGGTCGCGCTGTGTTCATGAGCATGGTGTTATTATTCGATGCTCCCCACAATGGCAATACGCTCAACAGCACTGCCATTGCAAGCGAGAGAATGAGAGCAAAGTGACCGATTTCAGCAATCATTGGCCGCTTCCTTGTTTCTGTTCGGTGCTGTATTGAAGCGGTTCATGCGTTTTCTTCATCGCTTCTGCAATTTCTGGTGGCATGTATTCTTCATCGTGCTTCGCTAGGACCTCAAATGCCTCAACTGTCGTGGCATCTTTCAGTACACCTTGAGCAACAATACCCTGCCCTTCACGGAACAAGTCAGGAAGAATACCGTCATAGGTAATCGTCACTTTCGGACCGACATCGTGCAGGTCAAAACTCACTTTCAAAGAATTAGGATCTCGACGAACTGAGCCCACAACCACCATTCCACCGATACGCAGACGCTGGCCTACTTCTGGCTTGGTGCCATCTGGCTTACCATTAACCAATTCCGTTGGAGTATAGAAAAGGTCCATATTTTGGTTAAGCGCATAAAGTATCAAACCAATGGTGGCACTAATACCGATAAAGATCGCTAGTACAATACCTAGCCTCTTTTTACGTCTCGGGTTCATAAGGTGTTCTCCATGTTCTTCGCTGCGTCGATACGAGCTTGACGGTCAATTTTTGCTTTCACTTCTTTCAATAATGCATCACCGCGGCGAAGGCTAGTGATCAGAAGAATCAGCATGGATAAGAAAGTAATACCAAACGCACTCCATACGTATGATGCGTAGCCACCCATGGCAAAAAAGTCGCTCAGAGATTCAAAATGCATAATCAGTTACCTCACTGAGTTTGTTCTGTTGCGAGTTTGCGCACCCAAGGGCGGTGACTTTCTTTACTGATGATTTCGTTACGAAAACGGACCATCGTCACGGCACCAAAGAAGAACGCAAAGCCAAAGATGTTCAGCAATAACGGCCAAAGCATGTCGGATGAAATAGAAGGTTGTTCAAATTTCGTGATCGTCGCACCTTGATGAAGCGTGTTCCACCATTCCACGGAAAAGTGAATGATAGGTAGGTTTACTACGCCTACGATCGCTAAAATACCAGCAGCTTTTGCGGCGGTTTTTTGATCGTCAAACGCATGGTAAAGCGCAATCACACCAAGGTAGAGAAATAGAAGAATCAATTCAGATGTAAGACGGGCATCCCATACCCACCAAGTGCCCCACATAGGCTTGCCCCAAACAGCACCTGTAAGTAGAGCAATAAAAGTAAATACTGCACCAATCGGAGCCATCGCAAGTGCCGCCATATCAGATAGGCGAACTTGCCATACTAGGCCAATAAATGCAGCGATCGCCATCGACATATAAACGCCCATAGACCAAATAGCTGATGGGACATGAATGTAGATGATTCGGAAACTGTCACCTTGTTGGTAATCTGAAGGCGCAAATGCAAGCCCCCAAACCGTACCAACCGATAAGCATACGAGGGCCAATACAGAAAACCAAGGCAGAAACTTACCACTCAAACGATAAGCTGCTTCTGGCTTGGCATAAGGATGTAGCCATTTCCACATGTTTTGTTCTCACTCTTACTTCAGGGACACTGTCTAAAGGGTTGAGACCGTAGCAGTGCTTTAATAATAATTCTTTGATCAAGCGCCGCTTCATTGGCACTTTATTGAGTTAGTTGACACTAACTCGTAATGCGGCACTGATGGCAAAAGGCGTTAATGTCATCGCCCCCATTAGCATCGCACCTAAAATCGCTAGTTGACCGTTATACGCCATACCGAGTGCGGCAGCATCAATTGCCGATGTTGCGAAAATCAAAATTGGGATGTAGAGCGGAAGAATAAGCAAACTCAAAAGAACGCCACCCTTTTGCAACCCAACAGTCAACGCCACACCAATGGCGCCAATAAAACTTAGTGTTGGTGTACCGATCATCAAGGTTAATACAACCGATAGCCAAGTATTGAAGTCGAGCGAAAGTAAAACCGCCAATAATGGGCTAATTAAAATCAGAGGTAACCCTGTTAACAACCAATGTGCTATGACCTTTGAAACCACTACAAGTTGCAATGGAATCGGCATTAGCATCATTTGTTCTAGTGCACCGTCTTGAAAATCATCACGAAATAGACGCTCTAATGATAATAAGGCGGACAGCAATGCGGCAACCCAAACGATGCCCGCTGCAATACGTGCTAACAAATTAGGCTCTGGTCCAATACTCAGAGGAAAGAGAGTAATGACAATAATAAAGAACCACAGCGGGTTCAGAATGTCTGCCTGACGGCGAAATGCGATTAGGAGCTCACGACGAATGATGGTGGTCATCGAGGAAATCATATCAGTCACCCAGCTTTATTTTTCTAAGTTTCGGGCTGTCCGCAAACATATCTTGATGCGTCGTCAACACAACAATACCGCCATTATCAGCATGACTTGCGAACAAAGATTCAAGCACCTTGACACCTTGCTTATCAATGGCAGTCAACGGCTCATCTAAGATCCATAAAATTTGCTTACTGAGCCATAACCTTGCCAATGCGACTCGTCGTTGCTGACCTGCGGAAAGTTGTGCTACAGGCACATCTTCTCGACCAGCTAATCCTACTTGAGTCAAAGCGATAAAGATTTCTTCGTCTGAAGAGCGATTATTTTGAATAGATTGATAAAAACGTAAGTTTTCTAATGCGGTAAGCTCTCGTTTCACTCCTGTTTGATGTCCTAAGAAAAGCAGATCTTGATGGAAAACATCACGAGATTTTTCAACCTCTTCGCCTTTCCATTTAATGACACCTTCTTCTCTATCACCTAACCCTGTCACAATCCGAAGCAATGTAGTTTTACCAGTACCATTACGCCCTTCGATCTGGACCAATTCACCAGGCTTAATTTCAAACTGCAGGTTTTCAAACAGAACCCTTTCATCACGGATTGCTGTCAGGTTAGACACTTCTAACATAGAGCTTCAACTAAAAAATGAACGAGCCGCTATATTAGCACAGCTTAGTTATGACAAAACAGGATAAGAGGGCTAGGTTACATGTAAGTTCATGTATTTTTGTTAATTAATCATCACACTTTAATAAAATTAACTATAAGTAGTTATAAGCGCTCATTTTGAATTTGAGAGGCCAGAACTAAGAGCAAGATCGACTGAAGGTTGTCTAGGGTTGTATTTAAGAAGAGCATTAGAGGCTAAAAACAAAAAAAGAGGCGTAATAACGCCTCTTTTTTTCGCTTGATAACCTTTAGCGTCGACGACGTCCACGCGTTGGATATTCTGAGTCATCTGATGGCTGACCACTTAATGGTGGAATCTTCTCTTTCCCCGCCAGTTTCTTCTGCAGTGAAAGCATCAACTCAGCTTCGGCTTTTGGTAGTTCGCACTCTTCAATCAGCTCGTTGATATCAGCGCCAAGCTGTACCATTTTAGAAGCGCGACTGTACAAGCGACCATCAGTATCAGCGTGTTCGAGTTCGCGAATTCTCTCGTTTAAGTGCTGAATAATGTCTTGTTGCTCGGTCACTTTTTGTCCAAGACCAACAACAACCGAGCGCACTTCGAGTAACTGCTTACTCAACTTTTGCACTTCTTTATCTGCGTGTCGAGATTGAGCTCGTTGTTGATCTAACTGCTTTTGTAACCCCGAGCGAATCCGCAGTTGCAAAACAACCAATACCAACACGATAAAAGCAACGCCACCCGCAAGGAATGGGGCAGATAAAAGAGTCTCTTCAGCCATCATCATTCAGCCATTAAAGGTGAGCCATCTCGTCCCACTCGTCATCTGTTAGCAGCTTGTTCAAATCCACAAGGATAAGAAGCTTGCCGTCACGGTTGCTCACACCCTGGATGAACTTCGCACTCTCGTCGGTACCAACTGAAGGCGTGGTATCAATTTCAGAAGAACGCAGATAAACAACTTCTGCCACGCTATCTACTAAGATACCAATCACTTGACGCTCAGACTCGATCACAATAATACGAGTGTTGTCAGTGACTTCGCCTTCCATCAGGCCAAAACGTGAACGTGTATCGATAACAGTAACTACATTACCGCGTAGGTTGATGATACCAAGTACATAATCTGGTGCACCTGGAACAGGGGCAATTTCAGTATAACGAAGTACTTCACGAACTTGCATTACGTTGATGCCGTACGTTTCTTCTTCTAGCTGGAACGTCACCCACTGAAGAACTTCGTCATTCGATGCATCTTTCTTCACTTCTACTTCAAAAGCTTGAGACATAGTTAATCCTCGTTAATGTCGTTCCCGACTTAAATCTAATTCAGTGATTTGACATCTAAACCGGCGTTTAGCATGTCAATGAGCGCCTGGACATGAATTAAGGCACACATTTTTTCTTTTACCATGCCCGCTAGCCAAGGGCGTTTACCCGCCTGCTCACGCCAGCGAACCTTGTCGATATTAAGCGTTTCAGTCCCCATTAATTGGTTACTGGCCAACCCCCACATGCTCTCACCAAGCATGACGACATATTGGTAGTTATCTTTATAGCTATCATCACGAAGCTTATCTGCCATCACCCATTTCGCGGTATCGACGACATCAAACTGCTGCTCGCGATTTGTTTGTAGCCCCAAATACCAGGCGGGTTTTCCTATCAAATGGTTAAGCTCGCTAATGCGATGAATACCACCTAACTCATCAAGAGGTACAGCAAACGTGACACCATTCACATCAAAGTAAAGAACTTGGAAGTCCTCACTTCGCTTCGTGCTTTCCCAGACCGTTGGTATATCGGAATCTGCTTGTGTTTCGAGTTCAGTATCGACGTTCGATTCTATATTGATACTTTGTTCGATCACTGCGTGAGGTTCATCCACCTCTGGTTGCGCTTCCTCAAAAACTGGCTCATCAATCACCCAGTCCTGTATTTCCTCAACACCCTGAAGCTCAGGCACCTCACTAAAGGTTTGTACCTCAGGCTCAGCCGCTTTTATCTCTGCTGCAATATCAATCGTATTTTGTTCAAGAATACTATCAATATCCAACTCAGCCACTGGGTTGCTTGCTTCAAGCTGACTTAATAGCCTTTGAACATCTTCCAGGTTTGGAGCTTCCAACTCTGGCGGATATGTTTCTTGAAACTGGTACGTTTCTGGCTCCGAGTATTGTAGCTGTAATTCTGGCTCTGGCTCTGGCTCTGGCTCTGGCTCTGGCTCTGGCTCTGGCTCTGGCTCTGGCTCTGGCTCTGGCTCTGGCTCTGG
>NZ_JAWPOX010000014.1:0-34992 GCF_033344475.1 Vibrio sp. 1288 | reverse complement strand
CTCTGCAGATGATACCTCTTGAGCCAACAGGTCAAGGTCTTCCTCAAGAGTCGTTATTTCAGTTTCATCATCCAGTAATGCATTAAAGTAGTCATCAAGTGCTTGTTCACTGGACAGCACATCATTACTGCTCATCGAACGCCAACCTCTCCAGGTAAATCAGTAGCTGTTTATAGGCAAACACACCACGGCTACCAGATGCAAAATGCGAAGCTGGCAAGTGCTTTAAACTGGCATCGCGGAACTTGGTATCAATAGGCACCGCTGAGGTCCACACTTGATTTGGGTAATCTTTTTTCAGTTGCATCAATGTCTGCAATGACGCTTTCGTGCGCTTATCGTACATGGTTGGGACGATAGTCACTTTGAAACCGCCCGGGCGAGATTTTTGCATAATGGTTAGCGTACGCATCATGCGCTCTAGACCTTTCATCGCCAAAAACTCTGTTTGAACAGGAATCAAAATTCGGTCACTGGCTGCCAACGCGTTCACCATCATCACGCCAAGGATTGGCGGACAGTCAATCAACACATAGTCATAGTCTTGTGAGACAGTTTGCAGCGCCCGTTTTAAGATTAATCCCATACCACTGCGATTACCCATTACGCGATCAAGCGTGGCAAGGGACATATGCGCGGGAATGATATCCATTCCTTCCAGCTCTGTTTCTAAAATCAACGGCTTAACCGTCTCACGAGAAAACGTCTTCAACTGGAATAAATCAAATAGGCTCGAAGTTACTGCATCAGGATCATAACCGAGATAAGTAGTCAGTGAGGCGTGAGGATCAGTATCAACCATCAATACTCGATGGCCTTTCTGGCTCAATAAGCCCGCCAATGTCACTGTTGAGGTGGTTTTACCCACGCCTCCTTTCTGGTTAGCTACACTCCAAACAATCATGATGAATCCTAAGCTAGGCCAACTTCCACCAACATGCGTTCAGCAATGCGGTCAAGCGGTAAATCTTCTGAAGAAATGCCTGCTTTAGCAACCGCTTGGGGCATGCCATAAACAACACAACTTTCTTCATCTTGTGCCCAAATTGTTGAGCCTGAAGACTTCAACATGCGAGCGCCCTCACGACCGTCTGCACCCATGCCTGTCAACACTAAAGAGAGCACTTTGTCGCCATATACTTTTGCGGCAGAACCAAAAGTCACATCCACACATGGTTTGTAGTTCATGCGATCGCCGCCATCAATAATGCGAAGACGAGCAGCGCCCGCTCGTCCATCCACCATCATTTGTTTCCCACCTGGTGCAAGGTATGCCACACCGGGCTGTAACACATCGCCATCTTGTGCTTCTTTCACTTGAATCTTACACAAGGTGTTCAAACGACTGGCAAACGCAGCAGTAAACGTTGCTGGCATGTGTTGAATCAATACAATCGGATGCGGATAGTTCATCGGCAAACGCGTCAGAATTTTTTGTAGAGCAACGGGGCCACCTGTTGATGTGCCAATTGCCGTCAGTTGATACTTCTTACCAGAAGCACGGTACTTTGTCGCAGCAGGTCGAGTTGGTGTTGGAGTCACAGGTGAAGCCGTTCTTGAACCTAATGGTCGAGTAGTCGTGCTGGTACTCGCTGTTGGGCGAGCGATAGGTCGACGCATGAAAGCGCGCTTCGAGGCAATCTGAATCACACGCTGTTGAAGTAATGACACCGCTTCTTCACGGTTACGCGCAATGTCCTCAAACTTTTTCGGTAAGAAGTCCAATGCGCCCGCATCTAGAGCATCAAGCGTAGCTTTCGCCCCGTCGTGGGTCAGGGACGAAAACATTAGAATTGGCGTTGGAGCAGCGGCCATAATTTCACGTACAGCTGTAATGCCATCCATCACTGGCATTTCAATATCCATCGTGATGACGTCAGGTTTGAGAGATTTGGCTTTTTCAACCGCCTCTCTACCATTTACCGCAACGTCAATCACTTCTAGGCGCGATTCTGAGTTGATGATTTCGCTCACGCGACGTCGGAAAAAACTCGAATCATCAACGACTAGTACTTTAATCGCCATCTTATTCCTTTTAATAACGTCAGCTTTGCTTAAAGGCGTGAAGCCGCAGCATATCGCTTAAGTAAATCAGGCACATCTAGAATTAATGCAATATGGCCATCGCTAGTAATTGTCGCACCAGCCATACCTGGAGTGCCTTGTAATAGATTATCGAGTGGCTTAATAACCACTTCTTCTTGACCAATAAGCGTATCCACAACAAAACCAACGCGCTGGTTACCAATCTGTACAATCACCACGTGACCGTGACCAGTACGCTCTTGAACGTTTTGCGATTTGGATGCCAACCAGTTTTGTAAGTAAAATAGTGGGATAGATTTCTCACGCACAATGATCGTCAGCTGACCATCTACCACGTTTGTACGACTAAGATCCAAGTGGAAAATTTCACTCACCGAAGCCAGTGGTAGAGCAAAAGGATGACCGCCAACACCAACCATCAGAGTCGGTAAAATCGCTAACGTTAGTGGTACTTTGATCGTAATCTTAGTGCCCTTGCCTAGCTCAGAATCGATATCGATTGAACCGTTTAAGGTATTGATCGCCGTCTTAACCACGTCCATACCCACACCACGACCAGAAATGTCAGAAATTTTATCTTTACTTGAGAAGCCAGGTGCGAAGATAAGGTTGAAGCACTCTTTATCTGTTAAACGTGCCGCCGCATCTTCATCCATCATGCCACGCTTCACCGCGATGCCACGCAGTTTGTTCGGGTCCATACCGCCACCATCATCTACGATGGATAGTTCAATATGGTCCCCTTCTTGCGATGCTGACAAAATCACTTTACCTGTGCGTGATTTGCCTGCCTTCGCGCGTGCGTCTGGCATTTCAATACCGTGATCAACCGAGTTACGCACCAAGTGAATCAACGGATCGGCCAATGCTTCTACAAGGTTTTTATCGAGATCGGTTTCTTCACCGCGCATTTCTAGCACGATGTCTTTATTTAGGTTACGAGCCAAGTCACGGACAACGCGTGGGAAACGGCCAAACACTTTCTTAATTGGCTGCATACGCGTTTTCATTACCGCGCCTTGTAGATCCGCAGTTACCACATCAAGGTTAGCGACCGCTTTGGACATCTCTTCGTTGTCGCTATTCAAACCAAGGCTTAGTAGACGGTTACGCACCAATACGAGCTCACCCACCATGTTCATGATGGTATCAAGCGTCGAGGTATCAACACGAACGGTTGCTTCAGCCTGAGGTTTTTTAACCGCTGGTGCTTTGGCTTCTTCTTTTACCGCGACTGGTTTAGATTCTGGCTTTGGTGCTGGCGCTGCTTGAACAGGTGCTGGCTTAGCAACAGGCTCAGGTTTCGCAGGGCTTTGCTCTACGTTTGCTGAAGCAGGCTTCGTTGCCATGTCCAATTCTTCTAGCGTTGGACCTTTACCTGAACCATGTAGCTCATCGAGTAACTTTTCGAACTCTTCGTCCGTCATTAAGTCACTGTCTTGATTTGATGAAGATGCCACTGGAGCGGAAGGCTCTGCCGCTTTAGGTGGCTCTACTGGTACAGATGCAGCAGCCTCTGCCGTAGAAGGGCTTTTTCCTACACCGTGCAGTTCATCGAGTAAACGTTCAAACTCATCATCAGTGATATCACCACTTTCAACTGATGGTGCACTCGATTGAGGCGGTTCAGATGGCGTTGTAGGTGTCGCAGACATTGAGTTGCCTGGCGCTGAACCTTTACCATGAAGCTCATCAAGTAGCTTTTCGAATTCGTCTTGGGTAATTTCATCAACAGAGCCGACACTTGATGGTGCTGACGGTGCAGCAGGTTCTTCGATGATAGGCTCGGGAATAATAGGTTCTGGAGTAGCCACTGGTTCTTCAACTACGGTTGCCGCTACTTCATCTTCTGACTCAGGTTTGCATAGACGATGAAGTTCTTCAAGAAGCTCAGGGTCCGCAGCTTCTAACGGCTCACGATCTTGAACAGCCTGGAACTGGGTATTAACCGTATCCAAGGCTTTTAGCATCGTATCCATTAAGTTTTGCGTTACCGTGCGTTGACCGTTTCGTAAAACGTCGAACACGTTCTCCGCACCATGACAAGTATCGACTAGCTCTGCCAATGAAAGGAAGCCGGCACCGCCTTTTACGGTATGAAACCCGCGGAAAATAGCATTAAGTAAGTCTTTGTCTTCTGGGTTATTTTCCAATTCAACCAACTGCTCAGAAAGCAGCTCGATAATTTCCCCAGCCTCAATGAGAAAGTCCTGAAGAATATCTTCGTCTAAATCGTAGCTCATACGTTACCTTTAAAATCCAAGACTGGACAACAAGTCATCGACTTCGTCCTGCGATGAAACCGCATCTTCTCTCAGTTCTGGATGAAGAATCGGGCCTTCGGCTTCGCTTGTTTGTGTATTCTTTTTATCTGCCGGTTCTGACAAAACTTGAATGTGTTCTTCAAGTTTATTTCCAGAGAATACGGTTAGGATTTCCACTAAGCGGCCTTCAACTTCATTAACCAACGTAATTACGCGGCGAATGATTTGGCCAGTTAGGTCTTGGAAGTCTTGCGCCATGAGAATTTCGGTCAATTGGCCGCGCAATTCAGTGCTGTCACCTTCGACTTGCACTAATAGCCCGTCAATTCGGTGGCACAGTGCTTTAAATTCGCTCAATTCTATGCGCCCGTGCATGAGTTCATTCCATTGAGGACGAACTTTTAGAAGGCAATCATGCAGGTTGTCAGCGATAGGAAGGCAGCAGTCGACCGCATCCATTGTTTTGTTGGCTGCAAGCTCTGTCTTCTCGATCACATAATTGAGACGATCCCTAGCGTTAGGGATTTCGTCTTTCGCAATTTCGGTCATGCGCTGATCGAGACTGAACTGCTTGAGTGATTCGTGAAGGTCTCGAGTTAACGCTCCAATTTCTTGCAGCATTGGGTTATCGGCACCTTCGTAGATCGAGGCAACAAGCATATTGGCTTGGTCTTGTTCCCCGTTTTCTAGCATTTGAACGAGTGACTTCGCCTGCTCTAGTGAGATCATTCTGAATAGACCCTTTTACGTTTAGTTCTTCTTATCACTTTGAAAACGCTAAACGAGTCATTTAATAGGTATTTAATAATTGGTATGAATGACTCGAATAACAAAGAGAAAGAGAGAGTTATAAACGCTCGAAAATTTTATCTAATTTTTCTTTTAATGTTGCAGCAGTAAATGGCTTAACAATGTAGCCGTTTACACCTGCTTGAGCAGCTTCAATGATCTGCTCACGCTTCGCTTCAGCCGTGATCATTAGAACTGGCAGATGCTTAAGTTCTGCATCCGCGCGGATGTGTTTAAGCAAATCGATGCCTTGCATACCTGGCATGTTCCAGTCAGTTACAACAAAATCGAAGTCACCTTTTTTCAGCATTGGTAATGCGGTTAAACCATCGTCCGCTTCTTGAGTGTTATTGAAACCCAAGTCACGAAGCAGGTTTTTAACAATACGGCGCATTGTTGAGAAATCATCAACAATAAGGATCTTCATGTTTTTATTCAAAATTGCCTCCACTGAATCGTAAAATCAGTGTTTTTAGTCATTTTGTGTCCACGCACTGAGCTTGGTACGTAAACGTTGCATCGCTTGACTCAGTATTTGACTTACGCGAGATTCGCTTACGCCTAACACATCGCCAATTTCTTTCAAATTGAGTTCTTCATCATAATAAAGCGAAAGAACCAAAGCTTCACGCTCTGGAAGCTGTTTTATTGATTCAACCAGTGCTTTTCGAAATGATTCATCAACTACCCCTTTGAATGGGTTGCTGTCATCGGTTTCATCCGCCGCTGAAATCACATCATCAGAAACGCCTAAATCTTCAATACCGACTAATTTTGAGCAGTTGATATCGGTAAGAGCACTATGATATTGATCCAGTGTCATACCGAGATGCGTGGCTACTTCAGAATCAGTAGGATCTCGATTTAATTCGCCTTCCAGCTCCGCAATCGCTTGGTTAATCTCTCGATTATTTTTATGAACAGAACGCGGTACCCAATCGCCTTTACGCATGTCATCTAACATTGCGCCACGAATACGGATACCTGCATAAGTTTCAAAGCTCGCACCTTTAGAACCATCATAATTCTGCTGAGCTTCGATAAGACCGATCATGCCGGCCTGAATTAAATCCTCTACCTGAACACTCGGCGGTAAACGGCCTAGTAGGTGGTGAGCAATGCGCTTAACCAACACTGAATAACGTTCAATGAACGCCTGCTGGCTATTAAATTTGCCATGTTGGTCATAGGTTATCGCTTTATTCACCAAAAGGGTCCTCTGCGAATTCGGTACGATTTAACAACCTTTCCACAAAAAATTCCAAGTGTCCACTTGGTGTTTTCGGTAGTGGCCACGTCAACGCTTTGTTTGCTAGTGAGCTGATAGCTAAAGCGGCAGGCGAGCGTGGGAACGCATCAACGACAATTTTTTGTCTTTTTACAGCCTGTCGTACTTTATCATCTAATGGAATACATGCTACGAGTTCAAGGCTAACATTCAAGAATCGCTCTGTGACTAGTGTCAACTTTGCAAACAATTCTCGCCCTTCACGGTAGCTTCTGACCATATTTGCTACAACTTTAAAGCGTTGAACTTGGTGTTCTTTACTCAACAGCTTGATTAATGCATAGGCATCTGTGATTGACGTCGGTTCATCACACACAACTACAACCACATCTTGAGCTGCTCGCGAAAAACTGATTACCATGTCAGAGATACCAGCAGCGGTATCAATCAGCAGGACATCCATTTCGTCTTCAAGACTACCAAATGCTCGGATGAGTCCGGCATGCTGAGCGTGAGAAAGCTCTGTCATGCTCTGTGTGCCAGAAGTTGCAGGAATTATCTTTATACCATAAGGCCCTTCGACAATCGCATCTTTTAGCTCACATTCACCCGCTAAGACATGTCCTAGATTACGTTTTGCACGAATTCCGAGCATCACGTCCACATTGGCCAGACCTAAATCAGCGTCGAGAACCATCACCTTCTTGCCTTGGCGAGCCATACAAATCGCCAGACCCAGTGTTACGTTTGATTTCCCCACACCACCTTTGCCGCCAGTAACAGCAATCACTTTGGTCAACGATGGTTGTGTTAAGCGACGGAGGCCGCTTGCTTGATCGTGTATCATATTCTCAGTCATAGTAGTCCGCCGCCTTAGAGTCCTTCACTGTCACTGTTCCAAAAGTGAGGTTCGTTCTCTGTCGACTTCTCTAACAGTTCATTTGCTTTCGCAAGCATATATTTTGGTTGCGCTATCACAATGTCTTCTGGTACGCGCTGACCATTAGCGATGTAAGCTACTGGCATTGCGTTTTGAATCACTACACTGATGAATTCGCCTAGGCTTAATGACTCATCAAGCTTCGTCATAATACAACCCGAAAGTGGTATACGTCGGAAGTGATCCAGCGTTTCTTGTAGAACACGACGTTGTGCGGTAGCCGGCAAAACAAGGTAGCTGTGAATCACTTCCCCGCTCTCTTGCATTAGAGTGTCGAGCTGCTCGGAAAGCCTCACATCTCGTTGCCCCATCCCTGCCGTATCGACCAAAATCAGTCTTCTGTTTCTTAGCTGATATATAACATCGGCTAACTCGTTAGAATCTTTAGCAACTCTTACGGGACAACCCATAATTCTTCCGTAAATTGAGAGTTGCTCATGTGCACCTATGCGATATGTATCTGTTGTCACAAGGGCCACATTGTCGGCACCGTATTCCATGGCTGCGCGTGCTGCGAGTTTCGCTACGGTTGTTGTTTTCCCAACCCCCGTCGGACCCAACAATGCGACTACGCCACCACGTTTTAAAATGTCCTGTTTAGGAATATTGATTTGATCCGCCACCAGCGACAATAACGCTTTCCACGCTCGCGCTGGCTTTGTATCTTCCGGGATATAACAGGCCATCTGGTCTGCTAACTCCGGAGAAACGCCCATTCGCTCTAAGCGCTTAATCAGCATTGCTCTTAGCGGCTCACGGCGTTCTACTTCTTGCCACATCAGGCCAGAAACTTGGTGCTCCAACAGACGACGAATTGACGTCATCTCTTCGCGCATGCTTTCTAGCTCATCTGCCGATTCGTCACGCTCATCGCTTGGGCGACGTCGATCATAGCGCGTCGGGTCCAGCTTGGGTGTCGGACGTTCAAATCGATTGTCCTGTGCGATTAGCTTCGCCAAGGGTGAATCTGGTTGATATGGCGCTGGCTTTTCTTGGTTGTAGCCGTCGCGATGCTTATTTTGGCGTTGCAGCAAAGCAGAGAGCGAATCTTCATTTTCCGCTACGTGATCGTCAGCATCTGCTGCACCACCGCTATATTGCTTAAGCATATTAGCGAATCGCTGCGTCATTGAGCCTGTTTTTTCATTGTTACTGTTATTACTGTTCAGGCTAATTTTATCTTCATCTAAATGACGATCTTGGTAACGATCAGCAGAAGACGATGACATTTGACGATGTTCGTTATAGCGATTCGATTGAGAAGCACCGCGATTTTGCTGTGACGCTGCGCTTGCTTGAGACGGATTAGATTCACTATCTATCGCCGCAACAATCGCTACTCCACCAGCCACTTTCTTGTTTGACATGATCACCGCTTCCGCGCCTAACTCCTCTTTCACTTGGAGCAGCGCCGTTCTCATGTCTTTGGCAAAAAATCGCTTTATTTTCAAACTATGAATCCATTAATGATGCGTGAGATCAGTTACCCACGGCTTGCACAATTCTGATCTGTTTTTCATCCGGGATTTCTTGGTAAGACAGTACCCGGAGATTAGGTATTGTGTTCTTCACAAATTTCGCCAACGTCGAGCGTAATACACCAGAAGTAAGCAGAACGGCAGGTTCGCCTTTCAGTTCTTGTTCCTGTGTCGCTTGGCTTAGTGAAGACTGCAATCGCTCAGCGAGTCCCGGTTCAATCCCCGCGGATTCGCCTCCTGATGCTTGCATAGTTTGATGCAATATTTGTTCCAGTTCAGGTATCAAAGTAATCACTGGTAACTCAGGCTCTATACCATTGATTTCTTGAACAATTAGACGTTTAAGACTAACTCGAACTGCTGCCGTCAATATGTCAGCTTCTTGACTCTTACTTGAGTACTCAGCCAAAGTTTGAACAATCGTGCGAATATCGCGGATTGGAATGGCCTCGTTTAACAAGTTTTGTAGGACTTTCACCACCACACCTAATGGTAATTGGTCAGGAACAAAGTTCTCGACTAACTTAGGCGCGCTGCACCCCAACATTTCTAATAAATTCTCTACTTCTTCATGACCAATTAGCTGTGATGCGTTGTTGGTCAATAGCTGGCTTAGGTGCGTCGCTAATACCGTTGATGAATCAACAACCGTATAACCCAGAGCCTGCGCGTGCTCACGCTGATCTTCTCGGATCCATACGGCTTCCAGTCCAAAAGCAGGGTCAATGGTTGGCTCACCATCAATCATGCCATACACCTGACCTGGGTTAATCGCTAGCTCTTGATCCGGACGAATCTCTGCTTCGCCCACCGCAACCCCCATCAATGTAATTCGGTAACTGTTTGGGGTCAGCTCAAGATTGTCACGAATATGAACCGCTGGAATTAGGAACCCAAAATCTTGCGATAACTTTTTACGCACGCCTTTTACGCGCTCTAGCAGTTCACCACCTTGGTCTCTGTCCACCAAAGGGATTAAGCGATAACCGACTTCCAAGCCAATAATATCGACTGGCTGGACGTCATCCCAAGACAGTTCGCGCTGTGAGGAAGGTTCTGTACCTTCGTCTGCTGTTGCTGGTAAAGCGGGCTCTTTCGCTTTCTGCTTCTGCCGTTTGTCGATGAAATATGCCGCTGCACCGGCCGCGACTGCCAGGCTCAAAAACGCAAAGTGTGGCATGCCCGGTACGATGCCCATCACACCAAGAATAGCCGCAGTAATCATCAGCGCTTTTGGGTTGTCGAACATCTGGAAGACCAGTTGTTCCCCCATGTCTTCATCGGTGTTTTGGCGCGTCACCATCATTGCCGCTGCAATCGACAGCAATAGCGATGGGATTTGTGCGACCAAACCATCACCGATTGTCAGTAAGGTATAGATTTCAATCGCTTCACCGAAACCCAATCCATACTGCGCCATACCGATCGACAGACCGCCGACGATGTTGATAAACAGAATCAAAATACCGGCAATCGCGTCACCTTTTACGAACTTCGAGGCACCATCCATCGAGCCATAGAAATCCGCTTCTTTGGTCACTTCAAAACGACGAACTCTTGCCTGCTCTTGGTCTATCAATCCGGCATTCAAGTCGGCATCAATCGCCATTTGCTTACCCGGCAACGCATCAAGCGTAAAGCGAGCACTTACCTCAGAGATACGACCCGCACCTTTGGTCACCACCATAAAGTTGATGATCATTAAGATGAGGAAAACCACTAGGCCGACCGCGTAGTTACCACCAATAACGACGTTACCGAACGCCTCAATTACGTTACCTGCCGCATTACCGCCTTCATGACCATGCAGTAAGACGACACGAGTCGAGGCAACGTTCAAAGCCAAGCGGAGCAACGTGGCGATCAGCAATACCGTTGGAAAAGCAGCGAAGTCCAAAGGGCGACGTGTGTAAACGGTCACTAACAACACCACCATCGACAGCGCGATGTTAAAGGTGAAGAACATATCCAGCAAAAATGCTGGAATCGGCAGTACCACCATCGCTAGGGTGGCCAAAACCATCACCGGAGCACCAATAGCTGGCATTTCACGTTGAGGGATTCGTGGCAATTTATCTGCAAACGGCAGGCTTAACTTCATACTGCGAGAGATCTCAATCGATTGAAGCGTCACGTAAGCTCTTACTATTAATACGCGACCGCTTTAGCCTAAAAGTTTAGGTAGGGTTGATAATTAAAGCGTTTTAAGCAATCTATGTACCATAATTAGCGCCAAAATAATGACTAAACACTCAAATAGAGCTTAGCTTTTGATCAAACGAGCTTTTTTAAGGCTTTACCGCTTTTCGTATCAATGACGGTGCTCGGGCGGGATTGGCAAATCATAATCTTGAATTTTCGGGCGCTGTCCACCTCGTTTTCGGTATTGCTTCAATTGGAATACAAATGCCAAAACCTGAGCGACGGCAGTAAATAACCCATCGGGGATCTCTTGCTCGAGCTCTGTCGTGTGGTACAACGCACGAGCCAAAGGTGGTGCGGGCACAATCGTAATGTCATGTTCGCGGGCGACTTCTCGAATCTTCATCGCCATGTGGTCAGTACCTTTAGCGATCACGACTGGCGCACGGTCTGTCTTCTGTTTATAACGAAGCGCTACCGAGAAGTGCTCTGGGTTAGTAACAATAACATCAGCTTGAGGAACGTCCGCCATCATTCGACGTTGAGCCGCTTCCCTTTGCAACATACGAATACGGCCTTTCACTTCCGGCTTACCTTCAGTCTCTTTGTATTCGTCTTTGACTTCTTGCTTGGTCATTTTTAACTGATCGGCGTGCTGCCAAATTTGAAATGGAATATCGATGGCAACCACAATCAATAGCGAGCAACTGATCAGCAAAATAAAGTTCAGCAAAATATCTAAAGCATGGAAGATGTTTTGCGGATACACATCCATGCTCAATTGAATCAGATCGGCCTGTGATGCTTGGATCAAATAGATGGCGACACCAGTGACCAGAACCACTTTAAGGATTGATTTGATCAACTCTACCCAGCTTTGCATTCCAACCATTCGCTTTAAGCCGCTAAGCGGATTCATTTTCGACAGCTTGGGCATGGCCGCTTGGGCAGAAAAACTGATTCCTCCCACACCTGCTGCTCCAATCATGGCGGCGGTAAACAATGTCGCTAACACCAAAAATAGTGGGAACAACAAATCACTCATCGCGCCCAAAGCGATATCAAACAGTTTTGCAGTATCGAAAATCTCTTCTCGTTGAAGATCAAATAAACGGCTCATGATGGAAAACAATGAACGTGCTAACGCCTCGCCAAACCACATCAATGAAATGGCGCCAACGATCAGCACAGATGCTGATGCAAGCTCTTTAGATCGAGCGACCTGCCCCTTTTCTCTGGCTTGTTGTAACCGTCGGGGCGTGGCTTCTTCGGTGCGTTCCTGACCGTCTGATTCTGCCAAATCTTAGCACTCCAAGCGAATAAGCCGACAAATCTGCGCCTCACCCACTGTCCAGAACATTTCATAATGACTGTATAGACCAGCCAGTATGTACCAACAAAGTAATAGACCCACCATCAAAGCAAAAGCAAAACCAAGCGAGAAGATATTCAGCTGTGGTGCGGCACGGGTCATTACACCAAACGACAAGTTAATGGTCAGTAGCGCAATAATGCCAGATAGAGACATACTCAGTGCCGTTTGGAACATAATACCAAGCCAGCCTGCCATTTCACGGAAATCAACCGCGTTGAGCGAGCCGGAGCCAATCGGCAAAGTTTTAAAACTGAACACCACCAATTGCAGCATTTTTAAGTGTCCATCGGTGGCAAGGAAAAACATTGTCGTTAAGAACATGAATAACTGGCCAAGCAATGGCGTGTTCTGACCATTTGCGGGATCAACCATAGAAGCAAAGCCCAAACTTGATTGCATACCCAATATTTGACCAAGTAGGACAAAGGTTTGAATCATAAATTGAGTAACCATACCCATCGCTATGCCGATGATCATTTGCTCGGCAATGGTCATGAAGCCACGAAACGAGAGTAGCTCAATGTCTTGAGGTACAGCGGGGATGGCTGGCATGACAGCGAAAGTGATGGCTAAACCGAGGTAAAGGCGGATTCTTGGCGAAACAAATCGGGCCCCGGTTACTGTCATCACCATCAACATGGATGAGATACGAACATAGGGCCAGAAGTAGTTTGCGATCCAATCTAAGACAACGCTAGTGGGGTACTCCATAGGCGCCTCTAATAAAGCACCTGAGGTAAGCGTTCAATCAAGCCATAGAAATATTCCATCAACATTTGCGTCATCCAATGCCCAAACAGCATCAGGGCCAAAAGCGTGACAATCAAACGCGGTAAGAAGCTCAATGTTTGTTCGTTGATGGATGTCGCAGCTTGAAAAATCGCGACTACAAGGCCGATAAGCAAGCTTGGGATGATAATAGCGCAGACCATGATAAGCACCATCCAAAGTGCTTCACGGAAAAGCTCGACAAACATTTCTGGTGTCATGTCTTATCCTCTATCTGCGCTTATCTAAAGGGCAAAGCTGCCCGCGAGTGTCGAGAGTATCAAGTTCCAACCATCGACCAATACGAACAACATCAACTTGAACGGCAACGAAACAATCATAGGTGACAACATCATCATACCCATTGCCATCAATACCGAAGCGACTACAAGGTCAATAATCAAAAACGGCAAGAAGAGCATAAAGCCAATTTGGAATGCAGTTTTTAGCTCTGAGGTGATAAAAGCCGGAATCAACACCGCCATCGACACATCTTCTGGATTCTCGACTTGCTCTCCTGACATGGTTACAAACGTCTCCAAATCTTTGATTCGGGTCTGTTTAAGCATAAATGCTTTCATTGGCGCTTGTGCAGCATCAAACGCTTCTCGCGCCGTAACTTGCTCGTTCAAATAAGGCTGAACAGCTTTGTCGTTGATTTCGTTCAGGACAGGAGACATAACAAAAAAGGTCAAAAACAGCGCAATACCAATAATGACCTGATTAGAAGGCGTTTGTTGCAAACCCATTGCCTGACGCAATATCGACATCACCACTACAATTCGAGTGAACGAGGTCATCAGAATCACCATGGCAGGCAAGAAGCCAAGCATGGTCATTAACGCTAAAATTTGTAGTGTAACCGAGTAGTCTTCACTGCCATCAGGGTTCGTGGTCATGGTGAATGCTGGAATACCACCGCCACTAGAAACGGACATAGCACGGCTAGCACCAGTATCACTTTGCATAGCCTGAACTGTAACACCACTTCCATCGGTTAAGTTATCTGGCAGCGCTGACTCCTCTGCTTCAGCAAAGGTAAATGAAGAAAACAGCACGCCGACAAAAAGTAACAACGTACTCAGGAGCAAACGAATTGGATTACCCTTTGTCATGTTTTTTGATCAGCTGGCTAAATTGAGTCGCAAAAGCATTGGTCGCCAACTCTTCCTCTTTCAGTGGCTTATCTAACTTGGCTAAAGTTTGGATCGATTGGCTAGTAATCCCAACCAAAAACTGTTCTTCACCCACTTGAACTACTGCGATTCTTTCTTTTGTACCCACTGGCAACTGACTCACTATACGCAAGCCCTTTTGTTGTCCCATCGCTGGCACTTGCATACGTTTCAGCAACCAAGCCAGCAAAAGAATCACGCCGATTACAAGCACAAGCGAACCAAGTGTCGTCGCAAGATCCAGATTATTTGGTGCGGCAGCGAATGCATAAGGAGCACTTAGCATTAAGCTCAGTGCTCCAGTGATTTGCTTCAATCGCATTTTGATTGAACGACTCATCTTAACGCAGCTTCTTAATTCGTTCAGTTTGGCTGATCACATCCGTCAAACGGATACCAAACTTATCGTTGACGACCACGACTTCGCCGTGAGCAATCAAAGTACCGTTAACCAATACGTCGAGCGACTCACCGGCTAGACGATCCAACTCAACAACCGAACCTTGGTTAAGCTGCAACAGGTTCCGAATGCTAATTTGAGAACGACCGACTTCCATCGAAATCGTCACCGGGATATCCATAATAGTGTCGAGTTTACGACGCTCATCTTCGCTAATTGGGCTTGAAGTGTCTTTTAGCTCTTCCAGTGGCGCAGCCAATACTTCATCTACGTCTACAGAAGGGGCAGACGGGTCTTCGCCAAGAGCGGCTGCCCATTCGTCTGCTAGCTTTTGATCGTCACTTGGTTCCATTTTTCTATCCTGTGTTACGCCTAACTCATGCCATAGCATGTCTGTTTAATAAGGTATCTTAATGGTCTATATCGTCTTCACTCTCAAGCTCGGACATGATGTCTTTACCTAAGAAAGCTAAATCTGTTTTGACGACATGTGGGCGCTCAATTTCCTCAGAAATTTGCACCGCTAATTTGTCTTCCGAACGACCCATTTTTACGCGATAGGTCGGTAGGTCTTCTACAAACATCGTCGCATGTTCTGGCATTTCAATCGGGATGATATCGCCCGGTTGCAGCTCCATGAGATCACGCAAAGAAATGTCTTTTTCGAGCAAGTTCACGCGGAAGTTAACCGGACAATCCATGATCTCTTCACGTAGTGCTGAGCTCCAGCGAACGTCCGTTTCCATCTTGTCGGACTGAACACCTGCATCCAATAGTTCACGGATAGGCTCAACCATGGAGTAAGGCATAACGACATGAAAATCGCCGCCACCGCCGTCAACTTCTATATGGAAGGAACTCACGACAATCACTTCTGTCGGGCTGACAATGTTTGCCATACTTGGGTTTACTTCAGAGTCGAGATATTCGAACTCTACCCCCATCACTGGCGACCACGCTTCTTTATAATCTTCAAATACAATTTTCAGTAACAACTGAATGATGCGGCGTTCCGTTGGGGTAAATTCACGGCCTTCTATTTTGGCGTGGAATCGACCATCACCGCCAAAGAAGTTTTCTACCAGAATAAAGACTAAACGAGCCTCCATGGTGATCAACGCAGTGCCTTTTAACGGACGAAAACGCACCATGTTCAAACTGGTTGGCACGTACAATGTGTTCTGGTATTCACCAAACTTCATCATCTGCACGCCATTGATCGACACCTCTGCCGTTTTACGCAGCATATTAAACAGACTAATACGCATGTGCCGTGCGAAGCGCTCGTTGATAAGTTCGAGCGTCGGCATTCGACCACGTACGATTCTGTCTTGCGACGAGAAATCAAAATTGACGGCGCCCTCAGTGTCGTTTTCTATCGGTTCATCGACGTCATCAACATCGTCAACCCCATGCAATAGCGCATCAATTTCGTCTTGGCTTAATAGATCGGTCACGTTTTACCTATTGAATAACAAAATCTGTAAACAGTACTTTTTCAATCACTGGCTTACCGACCGCAGCATTCAGCGCTGCTTTGATATCTTCGGAAGCACGATCGCGCAATTCCACTCGTCCTGTAGGAGAGCGCAATTGATCAACCGTCGCGGAAGCAAACGTTGATAGCATAGAGCTTTCAATCAGTGGCGAATGATACCGCGCCAACTCTTCATTTTCTGCACCGCGAACCATTAACTGCGCTTTAATTTGAACCAACCTATCGCGGCTATCCCCAGTAACGTTAAATACAAATGCCTGAGGAAGATTCACATACGCGATGGGCGCAGCATCCGATGCCTTCACTTGAGCCTGTTGAGACGATTCAGCCTGAGCAGGTTCATCAGAGCCCATTAGAAAAAATGCCGCTGCCCCGCCACCAAGTAGTAATACTACAACAGCGATGATGATGATAAGTAACTTGCTTTTTCCTTTCGGCGCATCGGCCCCTTGTAACTGTTCTTCTGCCATTCTTGTCTCTTATTGTTCTTTTGAGTTACCAAGACGTTTTAGTGAGTTGCTTGGTAACCGTATGCCATTGCCGTTAAACGGCCTTTTATGCGTAAAAACTAATTCCATCACGCTTTGAAGCGACATTCAAATCCAGATTGACATCAGATTCAAAACCCTCTTCGGACTGTCCAGAAAAACCGCCACTTTGCGCGCTTTGACCATGTTGTTCAGCAGTATACCTACCTTGCTGTTGCCCGCTGTTTTGTTGCTGGACGGAAGAATCAGCCAGCTGCATACCTTGTTGCGCTAGCATTTCTCTCAAACGAGGGAGCGTCTGTTCAATAATGTCACGAGCTTGCGGGTTGTTCACTGTAAAATGTACATTGGCAACGTCGTTATTCATGGTCATACGAATTTGCATACGACCTAACTCTGGTGGATCAAGACGAATATCGAGATTTTTCAGATTCTTCGACATCATCATTTGCACTTTTTCCGCAACTTGCTCGTTGGCTAGCTCTTTAGTTAGTTGCAACGGAAGCTGAGCTTGTTGTGCAGCATCAATACGCGCTTGTTGCTGCACATTAATTCCTTGCTGACCTGCCATAGCCTGAAGTTGTCCAGCGAAGCCATGTTGGAGGTCCGGCTTATCTTGTTTATCCGCAGTCGCCTTTAGCGCACCAGTCTCCAATGCTGCGTTCATCACTTTCTGGCTAATCTCTCCGTCTTTCACACCTTGAAGCGACGTCGGCACTTGCGCGGCTATCAACGTATCAGGCGTTGGAGATAATGCGACTTTTTCTCCACTATGAGCAGTTTGTGGCTGGGGTACTTGAGCCGCTGTATGCTGGATTTGCTGAGACACTGCCATAGGTCCAGCCTGGCGAGTTAAATTATGTTGTACTTGTTGCTCTGCGAGAATCTGTTTAATGTCATTAGGGAGCGCAACAAATTGGGCAAGGTCTTGATCAGGAATATCCGCCGTGATCCTTCCTTGTTTCAACCCTTCAATGATCTGAGCTTCTTGCTGAGTCAGTGGTTTTCCTTGCGCCAACTTAGTATCTATAACTTCAAGTTCATCCAAGGATACTCGTGGAAGCGCGTCGATGTTGGAACCATCAACGTCTGTTAACAACGGCGACAGATCATTAGCTACTTCACCACTGACTGCGCTCTTAGCCGTCGGATGGCTGGCTTGTTTCGCTAGCTCTTGCCAAGCAGCAAACTCAGGCGAAAGTTTGTCGACATCGATAGGTTGACCATTCTTATCTAAAATTGGCTCTAAGTCTTGTCCTGGGATCATCTGTGCTTGTTCAAGCGAATGAACTGATGGCGTTTCATTCAAAGCAAGCTCATCAAGGTGTGTCGAAACGGTTGCTTGCTCGTGGAACGAATGCACTAAATTCGCGCTCTGAGGCAAAACTTTGCCACTATCGATGGATGCATTACTCGCATTCAGGGTTTGATTCGCTTGTTCAATTCGACCAAGAAGCTGTTGTCCTTCGCCCATCGTGCTTTTTACGTCCATTGTATTTGATGGGTTACTCGTATCAATTGATGTTGATTTCACTTTTTCAATAGCTTCAACATCATGCTCCAAAGGTGTGCTGTTACTCGCCTTTTGTAAACTTACTTCTTCACTTAAGGTTGCATTCGGTTTGTTTGCTGATATTTCATCAAAATCATGGGTCCCGTCACTGACGGATCCTTGGCTTTCTTGCGCCAACAATTCGTCCGAGACGTTAGCAGAAGAAGTACTGCCTACATCCGCTCTTTCTTTTTCTTCAACCACTGTCGATTCTGTTGCTACTTTTTCGGGCTTTTGTTTACCAGCAAACGCATCGGTTAACGTTTCTAAAAATCCCTTGCTTTCAGTGCTCTCTGCGGACGCTTTAGCGGACACATCAGAAACTGGCGTCTTGGTAGTCGCAGATACATGGGACAAATTCACACTCATTTAGAAACTCTCGTTCTCGTGGCTCTGAGCGTATCGCTGACAGACAGCAATACTGGCGGCAAACAAAGGTCAAAAAGACCCGACACTAACAGCTAAAATGCAAAAATCACACCACAATATTGAGCCAATTCTCGGTAAGCTAATAGATGGCATGTTTATGGAACAAACATCAACAGTACTATCCGAGAACCTGGTTCCTAACATGATGTACAGCTACTTGATTGACTTTGAAAAACGATAAGCGTAAACAGACATTTGACTTAACAATTAAGGAATCACTTTGAAGATCACAGAATTACGCCAATATAGAATCAGAGCAGGCAAAACAGAACAGTGGCTAAGTTGGATGAAGGAAGAACTGTTGCCCTATCAACGTTCACAAGGCATGCGTGTACTGAATACTTACGTCCACACTGGTGATGATGGACATGACTATTTTGTTTGGCTTAGAGAGTTCGACAATGAACAAGCACGCCAGGCTCTCTACGAAAAAACATACAACGAGTGGTGGGTTCGCGAGATTCGACCGAAGGTGTTTGAGTTAATTGAACAAGACTCAATCAAAGTTACCTTACTTGAATCGGTAGAGATGTAGTCAGCTGCAACACCGTAATGCAATATCGAACCGATAACGTTTAGAAACGATGTGGTTTTCGACTGTAAAGTAAGGTGGAAAACTCGTCCATTTGCTTTTGTTCGCGCTTAGCTTCAGCAAGTTGTTTCTCTTTTTCGCGTTTGTCTATCATCCACTCATAGGATTTGCGTTCTTTACGCACGGTTAACCAATATTCTTTACAGTTTTCAACCTGCTCTTTGAAATGACTTTCTGCTTGCTTTTGCTTAGATAAAGTTTCATCTAGCTGGGTAAGGAATCGATTTAAGTGTCCATATTGACTTGCCGTTAGGCCCGCCTGACCACGGTCGACGAGTTGCTGGCAATAATCAAGCCGATACTTTTCAATTTGTTCAACCTGACGGTAATAATCTTCGAGTTCAGAACGCGCTTTGTTCAGTGCAAGCACAGCTTGGTCTTCACGATCCTTAGTTTGCTCAAGTAGAAACTCCATCGCATTATTCATGCGCTATCACCCACCCAAAATGTTTCTAAGCATATTGACGCACATATCGTATGGCACCGATTCTTTCATGCTCTGCTGCAAGTATTCATCTAACTTCGGTTTCAAAGTAAATGCGCCATCAATAGCAGGATCGGTACCCGGTTTGTACGCTCCAATCGAGACCAAATCTTGATTCTTGCGACAAATAGACAAGACCTGTCGCACCGCTTTTGACATCAAAACGTGCTCTTCAGTCGTGATTTGCGGCATAACACGGCTCACCGACTTCTCGACATCAATCGCCGGATAATGGCCTGCATCCGCCATTTCACGAGAAAGTACAATATGGCCATCAAGAATGGCTCGCGATGCATCCGCTATCGGATCTTGCAAATCATCCCCTTCGGTCAACACGGTAAAGAACGCCGTAATCGAGCCTTGTTCGGCACTTCCATTACCCGCTCGCTCGACCAGCGCTGGCAGCTTGGCAAATACAGAAGGCGGGTAACCTTTCGTCGCTGGCGGCTCACCAACAGAAAGTGCGATTTCACGCTGTGCTTGTGCAAAACGAGTCAACGAGTCCATCAATAGCAGAACATCTAACCCTTGGTCCCTGAAGTATTCAGCAATCGTTAATGCCGTTTGGCACCCCTTTAAGCGCATTAGAGGTGAAGCATCGGCAGGCGCCGCGACCACCACTGAGCGGCGACGACCGTCCTCACCCAAGATCTCTTCGATGAACTCTTTAACTTCACGTCCACGCTCACCTATCAGGCCGACGACCACAACCTGTGCGGTGGTGCCTCGCGTCATCATGCCAAGCGTGACCGATTTACCCACACCAGAACCTGCAAACAGACCGATACGCTGACCTTTACCAACCGTCAACAAACCATTGATGGCTTTTAGGCCAACATCGAGCGGTTCAGAAATTGGCTTTCGAGCCAACGGGTTGATTGGTTCGGCATTAAAAGAGGCACGGTGATCGGTATACAAAGGGCCAAGTCCATCAAGTGGATTCCCAACCCCGTCTATCACGCGCCCAAGTAACTCCATGCCGACGGGTAAACCAGCGTCACTGGTTAAAGGGGTGACTCTCGCGCCAGGTAAAATGCCCGTAATTTGTTCGCTTGGCATTAAAAATAGGTTGTCACCTGAAAAGCCGACAACCTCGGCTTCCATCTGACCTGACATGGTTTCCACTAAGCATAAACTGCCAATTGGTGCGCGACAGCCAGTCGCTTCCAACGTTAACCCAACCACACGCACCAGTTTGCCAGAGGCGACAGGGCGCGTCGTAAGGCCTTCAACTTTGTAGCTTTTTAAGCGGTCAGCGAGTGCTTGCATGGATTACTCACCCTCTTGATGACGGTTTGCGCCACAAAAGCTGTGCAATACGCTTTTGACGCGTTCTTCCATGCGATAATTAATGCTTGATTCACCGGCTTCAATCTGGACGTCACCTCGATTGAGCGATGGTTCAGCAACTAACGTCCAGTTGCGACAATCAAGGTCTTCTTCACCATAAGCTGAACGAATAATCGCGACATCTTCTGGATTCAGGTGCAAGGTAATAGGGTGGCCTGATATTGGTAGCACTTCAACCGACTGCTTCACTGTATCTAAAATAATTTGAGGGTTGGTTTGTACTTCAACGTGCACCACTTCTTTAACTAAGCAGAGCACCATATCCACCAGCTGCTTTTCAACCTGAGCATTCATCAACTCCAAAGGTTGAGCAAACTGATTGGCCAAGTTCATAAAAGTTTCAACTTGCTGCTGAATGTATTCTTGCCCTGCAGTTACCCCTTCAGCTTTTCCGAGCTCGAGACCTTCAGCATGGCCGGCTTGCAACCCTTCTTCTTTACCTTTGTCGTAACCTTGCTTAAAGCCAGCTTCCTGACCTTGATGTAAGCCTTCTTGATAAGCACCTTGCTTAATCAGTTCAATTTGCTCTTCGGTTAGCGCAAGTGGCTGCTCTTCTTCAGGCTCATCAAAATTCGGCACCCATCCCGGGTCATAGTTGAACGCGGTTTGTTTTGCTTGTTTGGCTTTAGGCTCGCCATAATCAGGCAGCCCCCAACGTTGAGGTTCGATCATCGAATCATCTTCATCAGGACGGATAAATCCACGTTTTCTATCGCCAGCCATGGGTTACCTATTGTGTGTTCGATTAAGAAGTGAGGGTGCTCCGCAATAGGATAATTGCGAAGCAATAGAAATTATAAGAATTCGTCAGCACCGCCAGACAACATGAGCTCACCAGCATCCGCCATTCGACGGGCAATTGCTAAGATTTCTTTCTGAGCGGCTTCTACATCTGCCACTCGTACTGGCGGCATCGCTTCTATGTCATCACGCATCATATCAGCAGCACGTTTAGACATGTTCTTGAAGACTTTCTCACGTAACGAGTCATCTGCACCTTTGAGTGCTTTTTGCAACACGTCTTGTGGTACGTCACGCAGCAACTTCTGAATACCTTGGTCGTCCACTTCGACTAAGTTTTCGAAGACAAACATTAGGTCTTGGATTTGCGTCGCCATGTCTTCGTCCTGATCGCGAATTTGTTCCATCAACAAACCTTCGACGTTGTTGTCTAGGTAGTTCATGATCTCCGCTGCTGCTTTCAGGCCGCCAATTTTGGCTGCTTGTGCACCCGCTTGACCCGCGAACTGTTTCTCCATGATTTCGTTCAGCTCTGCCAATGCTGATGGCTGAACTTCTTCAAGGTTGGCAATACGCATCATCAGATCCAAACGCACGCGCTCAGGGAACTGAGACAAAATCTCTGCAGATTGGTCTGCTTCTAAATAAGACAATACGATAGTTTGAATCTGTGGGTGTTCATTGACAATAATGCTCGCCACTTGGCGTGGGTCCATCCATTTCAAAGAATCCAAACCTTTTGAGCCCGTACCAAGTAGGATCTGGTCAACTAAGTTGTTGGCTTTGTCTTCACCAAGAGCGGCAACCAGTGCATTACGCATAAAGTCTTCGCTGCCCATACCAATGTTGGTGTATTTCTGGATATCCTCCAAAAACGCACGATGAACAGCAGATACCTTGTCTTGGCTGAGATCCTTCGCGCGAGCCATCGCACTACCAACACGCTGAACCTGTTTTGGTTCTAGGTGACGGATAATGCCAGCTGCATCTTGTTCATTAAGGCTCAGTAGCAAAATTGCCGCTTTTTCTTCGCCAGTAATGGTTGAAACATCCAGCTCTACTGGCATTCCCGCGGCGTTGTCATCTTGAGGTACGATATCGTTAGCCATTGTCATTCATCCAGTTTTTCACTACTTGAGCAGCCAGTTCAGGTTCATTCGCAACCAGAGCGCGAACCGCTTTCAATACATCTTCATCTTTATGAAGGTTTGGCAAATCAATACTTGAGCCAAACTCGAACAGTTCGCTGCTTTCGATGTCACTGCCAATCAAGCTAGTTTCACCATCCGCACCAATCGGCAAGCCGTCTGGTCCGTACATTTCGTCTTCATCATCGCTGGTAGGGTTAAGCAATTTCTTCATTGCTGGGCGAACCAGAACCAACACAACCACAATAATCACTAATGCACTTGCGAACCAACGAACCCAATCACTGAAGTTAGGGTGCTCCCAAATTGGTGGTTCTTCTAGCTGCTCAGCCTCTGGCTCAGCAAACTTTACACTCAATACATTCAGCAAATCGCCACGGCCTTGATCAAAGCCAACAGTGCCAATTAATACTTGGCGAATGGCATTGATTTCAGATTCGGACATTGGGGTATAAGTCACTTCACCCGTATCAGGGTTAACTTGACGACGGTCTTTAATCGCAACAGAAACGGTCTGACGAGCCACCGTCCCGGTCTGCTTTCGCTCGTGGCTGATGGTGGTATCTAGCTCAAAGTTACGCGTGGACTCTTTACGAACTGACCCCTGCCCCATGACAGAACCATCTTTCATTTGAGCCACATCTTGCGGAATTGAGGCATCCGCTGGAGGCTGATTACTCAACGCACCCGGAATACCCGCTACCATGTTACCGTTATTGTAATCTTCGAGTGCGTACTCACTGCGGGTCGCAGGGGTGTTCGGATCAAAGCGTTTGCGAGTTTGTTCAACCGCACTGAAATCCATTTGGATGTCAACCTGCGCCGTATAGTTGCCATAACCTAAAATCGGTAATAGTACGGAATCAATTTTTTCGCGCAGCGCTTGTTCTTGGTTGCGTTCTAATTCTTGTTCTTTGCGTCGCGCCGCAGAAGCAGGATCTTGGGAGCCTGAGCTGAGTAAGCGGCCATGCTGATCTGTGACGGTAATTCGAGAAGTTTTCATTCCCGGCACGGCACTCGCTACCATGTCGACAATAGAATCCACTTCTTGCTGCTTAAGGTTCGTGCCTGTCGACAATGTCAAAAATACCGACGCAGACGCTTCTTGGTTATGACGCACAAATACGCTGTGCTTTGGCAGTGCCAATAACACTCGTGCTTTGCGAACTTGCTTCATTTCTTCAATTGCTTGAGCCAATTGGCGCTCTCGACTGAGTTTGAGACGCTCTTGCTCGAGACGTTGTGAAACACCAAAACCCATGTCTTGCAGCAAAATATCATCGCCTGCTTCTGTAGCTTGGTTAACGCCGGAACGAACCATGCCAAGTTTGATCGAGTTGTACTCACTCGATTCAACAGAAACAGTATTGCCATCAAGCTTATAATTGATTTTCTGCTGGTCCAGATAATCCAGAACGGGGATCAATTCTTCGGTCTCATACGCACCAAGTGGGCGCATCTCCGGTTCTTTGACCCAAAAGAACAGCATCACGATCAATGCAACACAGATGGATATCGACAGCACAAGCACAACCTGACGAAGTAAATCGAGGTCGCCCACTGCCATATCGAATTTTGACGCACTGCGCTCCTCTAGATCTGGATTTTGACTCTCCACATCCACATCGGAACTTGCTACCAGTGCACCATCTGAGCCGCCTTCAGTGACGGTTAAATCTGTAGACTTGTCTGCCACACTTATTACCTAAATTACACTGGCATGTTCATGAGGTCTTTATATGCCTCAACGAGTTTATTGCGAATTTGAACCGTCGCATCAAAAGCGACACTAGACTTGTTACGAGCGATCATAACGTCAGAAAGGGATACATCGGCATCACCACGATCAAAACGGGTTTGTAAATCACCAGATGCTTTTTGAAGTGTGTTCACGTTATTGATGGCTTTAGTTAGGAGATCGTTAAAATCCGCTCCAACTTTCGCCCCACTTGCAGTAGGAGCCGTATTGGTTGCTTCTACCATCATGGCGCGCATTTCTGCCTGAATACCATCAATTTTCATTAGCACCTCTAAGCCAAAAGATTGACTATTAACAAAACTGATTATTGACACAGCAATTAACGTGCCATAAGACATTAGCAATCAATTTACTTACACTTTTTGTCTTATGGCCGTTGTCTGTGTTAATTCGGGATATCTATACCAGCATCACGCATTTTGGCAAGCTTATAGCGCAAGGTTCGAGGGCTTATACCCAGTTTCTCCGCCATTTCTTTGCGTCGACCATTACACTCAACCAAAGTCTCTAAAATAATGGCGTATTCTTGATCGCGCAGCTCGCTGCCTAAGCCTTCTCCACCAGTTACGGGGCGGCTGACATTCTCAGCTTGCGCAACTGGCTTAACATTGGGCACGACCATATCTGCATTTTGCACCACGTGTTGTAAGCTATTGGCATCTTGCCAATCTACGCCCTCAAGCAAAATGTGCTCAGCATCGATGTCGCCATTTTCACTTAATATCAGCGCTCGTTGAACCACGTTATCCAATTCACGAACATTACCCGGCCAAGGGTATTGCAATAGTTTTTCTAACGCAACGGTCGAGAATTGAGGCACTGGCATGCCCATTTTGCTGCAATGACGCTCAGCAAGATGCTTGGCAAGCGGTGCAATATCGCCTTTACGTTCTTTAAGTGCAGGCCACGCAATTGGGAATACATTCAGGCGGTAATATAAGTCCTCTCTGAAGTTTCCTTCTGACACGTATTGCTTAAGATCACGGTTACTCGTCGCTAACACACGAACATCTAACTTGATGCTTTTGCGACTACCTAGGCGCTCTACTTCTCGCTCTTGCAAAACACGCAATAACTTCGCTTGCAGGTTCAAGTCCATTTCGCTGATTTCATCAAGCAAGATTGTGCCACCTTGTGCTTGTTCAAACTTTCCTGGGCATGCCTGAACAGCACCAGTAAATGCGCCCTTTTCATAGCCAAACAGTGTTGCTTCGAGCATATTGTCAGGAATCGCGGCACAGTTAATTGCGACAAAAGGACCATTTTTACGATTTGACGCGTTGTGAATATAGCGCGACATCACTTCTTTACCTGAGCCACTCGGACCTAGCACCATAACATTCGCATCTGTACGTGCCACTTTATCGGCCAACGCGAGTAAACGTAGACTTTTCTCATCAGCAACGATAGCGTCACCGTTGTCATCACTTTTTATCGGTGCATAACGACTGACCATATTTAGCAACACTTCTGGTGCAAATGGTTTCGCCATGTAGTCGATCGCGCCATCTTTCATTGCAGACACGGCATCTTCAATGTTGGCGTACGCCGTCATTAGCAATACTGGTAAGTTAGGCCAATTCTGCTTGATGCTTTTGAGCAGAGCTAAGCCACCCATACCCGCCATTTGCACATCAGAAACGACGATATCAACCGTATTCGATTTCAGCTTTAACAGTGCATCTTCAGCACAGTCCGCTTCCAACCACTCATACCCTGCCAGAGCCAGAGTATCGACTAGGGCTTCACGAAGACCTTCATCGTCTTCTACGATCAGCACTTTGCTTTGCGCCATTATGATTCTCCAGAAATTGTTATTACCAAAAGCCGCTTATTGCGCTTCTGTTTGCACTCGCTCTAGCGGAATGCACATGGTGAAGCAGGCTCCATCACCCTGCTCTGAAATAAGTTCCAATCGACCGTCATGGGCACGGCAAACCATTTGAACAACTGCCAACCCTAATCCAGTTCCTTGAGAACGTGTGGTAAAAAATGGCTCCATGATTTTGGCTTGCAGTTCTTCGGGCACACCCGGTCCGCTGTCTTGCACAGAAATGCGTAACTCACCATTTACCGGGCGGAAAAAAATATCGACTTGCGATTCTTTACCAGACATTTGAATCGCATTCATGACCAGATTACTTAATGCAGATGCAATGGCGTTCGCATTGCCTAGTAGCTCAGTTTGTTCTTCTTCAACTTCTAGGCAGTAATCAATACTGTTGTTTTTTAGCGCGGTTTCGACCATCGGCTGATATTCCGCTACCAACTGGGCAATCGTGAATGGCTTAATGACTTTATTATCACCACCTTTAGCAAAAAGCAGCATATCATTAACCTGCTTTTCCAAATCGTGCAGTCGATCCATTAATTTGGTTTGGAAGCGATCTTTTGTCGCTGGAGGAAGATTTGGCGCTCCCAAATTGGATGCATATAACATAGCGCTCGACAGCGGCGTTCTTACTTGGTGAGCAAGCGACGCAACCATACGTCCTAACGACGATAAGCGCTGTAAATCACTGACACGAGCTTGAAGTAAACGGGTTTCGGTTAAATCGGTAATCAGGATCAATTGACCTGTTGTGGACGCCGAGATGGCGAGTCGAACTTTACGGCCATTCCGCAGGGAAACTTCATGGCCATCATCTTCACGTGGGTCAAACACCGCCTGAATAACGTTGAACCATTTTTCGTTAACCAGTGGAATCTCAAGAATTCGGTGCGCTTCTGGAGATGCATATAACATAGCGCTCGACAGCGGCGTTCTTACTTGGTGAGCAAGCGACGCAACCATACGTCCTAACGACGATAAGCGCTGTAAATCACTGACACGAGCTTGAAGTAAACGGGTTTCGGTTAAATCGGTAATCAGGATCAATTGACCTGTTGTGGACGCCGAGATGGCGAGTCGAACTTTACGGCCATTCCGCAGGGAAACTTCATGGCCATCATCTTCACGTGGGTCAAACACCGCCTGAATAACGTTGAACCATTTTTCGTTAACCAGTGGAATCTCAAGAATTCGGTGCGCTTCTGGATTTGCTTCACGCACTACTCCGTACGTATCGAGCAAAATCACTCCAGCAGGCATCACATCGAGCACCTGTTTGTAGCGCTCAACCTGATTCTCTACGGAATCTAAATGGGATTGATTGGTGTTGTTATCCATTACTGCCTGTCGAAATATCGCCGCTAAAACTAAAATAGCTTGGTAAGCAATTAGCGTACCAAGCTATTTTTTATATTTATCAGGACGTTAAGCCATCGACAATAAGTTGACACTCAGAGGTAACGGTTTTGGATGCCAGAAAAACGATGTTAACTAGCACAAGTGATAATTCAGATATCGTCTTAAAAAACTTCACTTTACCTAGCGCTGTAAGTTGTACTTACGCATTTTTTCCACCAGCGTAGTACGTCGCATACCCAGCATGTCGGCCGCTCTTGCTACAACACCACCCTGCGCTTCTAATGCTTGGCTGATCATATTAACTTCTAAATCAGCCAGCAGCTCTTTCAAATTAACCCCTTCCGGTGGCAGCGCTTGCGGGGCGTTCATGCTGTGATCAAGGTCGTCTTGATCTTCAAAGCTAAAATCTTCAGAGAAGATATCTTGGAATACATCACGCTCTTGCTCTTCCACCGAAACAAATGGATTGCTCTCTGGTTGGAACTCTGGGATGTCACTGTAGCGATATTTGGTTGGTAGATGGTTTACATCCACCAAGCTATTTGGATACAGAATAATCATTCGCTCAACAAGATTAGCCAACTCGCGTACGTTGCCCGGCCAGTTATGCTCCATCAGTGAGTTGATTGCACGAGGTGTAAAGCAGATAGGTTGTCCGCCTTCCGCCTCTAAACGTGTCATCAGTTCTTGCAGCAGCAATGGTATATCTTGTTTGCGCTCTTTCAGCGCTGGCATCTCAATTGGAAACACGTTCAGACGATAGAACAAGTCTTCTCGGAACGTACCTTCTTCAATCATATTTTCTAGATTACGGTGTGTCGCCGCCACAACTCGAACATTTACCTTGATGGTACTATTGCCACCTACACGTTCAAAGCAGCGTTCTTGCAATACACGAAGCAACTTTACTTGCATCGACATTGGCATATCGCCAATCTCATCAAGAAAGATAGTGCCACCGTCTGCGAGCTCAAATCGACCTTTACGGGCAGTTAACGCACCAGTAAACGCGCCTTTTTCGTGACCAAATAATTCGCTTTCTAGGAGCTCAGGCGGTATTGCACCACAGTTAATAGGTACAAATGCGCCATCGCGGTATGAAGAATGATAGTGGATGTTACGCGCAACAACTTCTTTACCTGTACCGGACTCACCTAAGATCAACACGTTTGCTTCCGTGTTTGATACTTGTTCAATCAGGTGTCGAACTTCTTGAATACCTCTACTTTGACCAACTAAGCTGCGAAAAAGCGTGTTTTTGCGTGCACTAGCAACAACATTCACTCCTTTTCGCCCCAGAAAATCTTTGCAGTGGCGTAACGCTTCACTAAGCTGTGGGTAATTAAGCGGCAGCTCTAGTTCACCAACAAAATTTGGAAGATCATCAACAGGCAAAGGAAAACGGCCCATGACTAGAAGAGGGATGTGGTAAGCGCTGTTTAAATGAGAGATAACCGTACTCGCCGCTTGACCTGCTGGAATATTACCAACAATACAGCACGACCATACGCTAGACCAATCAACATCGCTGAGCTGATCAGAACTGACCGCTTCGCAATTTTCTCCAACAAATTCCAATATATTGCTTAAATTTAAACGACTTGATGCGTCATCATCAATTACAAGCAGCTTTGCCAAACCATGCATAAGTAAGAATGATTGCCTTTATTTTAGGTGCGTTGCGGCCAAACCTTGATTTGCGCAATTGGGTGCTAAAGAAGGCAGAACCACCACACTCAATTTACGATAGACAAAATAGGAAAATCAGCAACAAAAAAGCCATTAAGGCTACTAATGGCTTCTATTTTATTTGAATATAAAAATAAGGCAACCAAGCAATGGAGAGGTGTGAGCTTGATAGAAACTTTGCTACACAACTCGTTGCGCAATTGACAAATATATTCGTCTAGTATCTTAACGCATTGTTTTGACTATTAAATACCAACTTCAGCAGCGGTAAGATTATGAAACTCTGTTGGGATTTGGTCCCAAGCGGACTTGATCTCACGGATAATGTCGATAACGTCGTCGATCAGCTGAGGCTCATTTTGATGGTTAGCAGCAGAAATTTGCGTGATCATAAACTCATACAGTGAATCTAAGTTTGAAGCAATATCACCACCGTCATCCATAGATAGACAGCTGCGTAGCGCGATAATGATGTCTAACGCTTTACCCAAGCGCTCACCTTTTGCTGGAATATTGCCTGCTTGCATGGCTGCTTTACCTTGAATAAGGCGCTCAATCGCACCAGCCATAAGCATTTGAATGACTTTGTGCGGAGAAGCCGCGCTAAGCTGGCTGTCGACTGATACCTTTTTGTATGCTTGCAAAGAACCGCGCATAGTAATCCTCTTTTAAATAAATTTTTTGTACTGCTGAAGTGAACGCTGGCCATAACGAAACTTATGGAGCTCTTTTCCGACCTTTGACGTTTCCGATTGCATCAGCTCGACAATTCTTTTGGTACGAGTTAGCAATGCTTGCCACTCTGCATCCTGCTTAACCAAAGGATTTTGATGAATAATTGGTAACAGGTTTTGCAATAACCGTTCCCTGATATCGACCAAGCGAAGAATTTCTTCAGCATTAAAATCAATTTTTTCTAATTCTTGCGTAATTAGTTGATCTATATCACTAATTTCCATGAGTTCTTTTTGCATTTATTAACCCAACGCACTCATCAAAGCGCCTAACTGGCCTTGCATTTTACCGGTCGCATCTTGCATCGCGGTAAACTTCGCATGAGTACGCTTCTCTAGGCTTTCCATGCGGCGATCTAATGCCGCTTGATCGTCACTCAAACGGTAGTTTTGTTCTGTGAGACTTTTTTCTCGAGTACGAATACTGCCTGTAATACCTGTGATACCGTGAATCGCATCTTCTACTCGTTTAGCAAAACCTGTGTTGCCACCGAAGAACTTTTCTAACTCGTTGAAGTTATTGTTCAACTGGCGATCTAGCATGTCATAGTTGATTTCTAGGGTGCCTTGACGTGTGGTCGTAATGCCAAATTCTGTTAAGGACTTTAGGTTTTCAGGCGCCTTATCGATTCGAGTAGAAAAGACCGATTTTAATCGTGAATCTGCACTGCGTACGGTGCTGTCACCTGACAACGGCCCTTTTTGACCAGTTACCGGATCCACACTCGCCAACGCTTGGGAGGTTTGATAAAACGAGTTATACGCTGCCACAAAGTTTTCGATATCGTTGCGTACACTTTGACGGTCGTACTCGACACCAATTTCAGCAGGCGGTTTATTCGGTTCTGATTTGCCTTTTAGTGTTAAATCAACACCTTCGATCGCATCTTCAATCACATTGTTGTGGCTAGATAGCTTTGCCACGCCATCAAGCAGAACTTCTGAATCTTGCCCTGCTTGTACTTCTGTCATTCCAAGGTATTGTTCAAAAGCAGATTGTGCCTTTGCGATTTTCGCTTCTGCTTCATCAATTTTTTCCAGACGCTCACGTTCTTGAGGATCAAGTTTAGCGCGATGAATTTGCTTAGCTTGCGCTTCGGAAAGTTCACCACGTGCCACTTTTTCGTCTAACGCTTGCTTTTCACTCGCAATTTTTTGCTCGATTTCCGCTTTTTCTTGCTCAAGAAGCTGCTTAGCCTCTTTCGTCGTAACGTAAGAATCGGTTAGGGTGCCCGATGCGGCATTATTCCAGCCTGGTACATCTGGTGCCTTCTCTATTGCCTTTTCGTCGAGTTCGAGCTCTGGTTCTTCATAAGAGTCCAACAAAGTACCTGACGCAGTTTCTGTCCACCCTGGAATTCTGTCTTCAGGGCGTAAACTCGCGCGTCGGTTGGCTTCATCAATGGCTTCTTGACCAGCTTTGGCTGCTTCTGCACCCGCCGCAGAGATTGGCGCTTGCGATGCATCATCTTGTACATCGTCTGCCGCTTTTTGCTCTTCTGGAGGTAGAGGATTGCCGTTTGCATCCAGCTCTTCTGCTGGTTGTTCCGGAAATTTAAGAGGACCTAAGACATCTTCCGCCGCTGAACGAGCTTCTTCAAGCGCGTTGACGCGGTCTTCAAGTGTTTGGTATTCGAAATATTTAAGAGGGTTGCCTTTTTCTGCCTCCACACTGACTCTGATTTGATGATCCTTACCAGAGAGGTTAGAAGCAAGGATAAGGCGTGGACCTTCGACGTCGTTAATAAGAGATGCACGAACGCCAGGGTTATCTTTAGCGCCATTGATGCCACGTACGACATCGATGAGCTTAGATCGGGAACGAACATCGATATTAAAACGCTCATCACCAAGCGAAATCTGCAGCTTACCAGGGCCAAATTTTGCGTCTTCTGGCAATACGTCAGAAGCGACTTTATGGCTCTGAGCAAGCTGCAACACATCGATAGCATATTTGCCAGCGATAGCATCTGTGGTTGCCGTGGCAGATACAATATTGTCATTGGTCGTTTCGACGGTGCGAACGGCAAATGCTTTCTCCTGACGAAAGTTCGCCATGAGATTTTTCATCGTATCCAATGATTCTCTGAGTCGCCCGTAAGCACTGATACTGGCATTAATTGTCGTGCGTTCGTTGTCGATGCGTTGCTGCTTTGGTACGCGTTCGGCATCCACAATTTTGCTGACCATGGAATTAATATCCATGCCGCCAGACATCCCCAAAGGGCCTAAACTCATCAAATCACCTCTAAAAACGACTTACACTTTTTCAGTCAACAACCCGCTGTTGGCTGTGTGCTCAGCTAGGCGACGCAATACCACTAGCATTTCTTCATCAGGAATTTGACGAATCACGTCACCGGTATTGGCTTCATAAATCGTCACCACATCTCGTCCGGATTCTTCATCCACTCGAAATGCGACTCCTTTGTTTATGGACGTGACAAATTCATTCATTTGCGCGACCAATTTTTCACGTTCTTCTTTGTTCAGTTCTTGACGGCTTTCAGCCATCTCGAGCGCAGCTTGAACAGAGAAGTCGTATTCGGTGTTTTTCGCTTTTTGCGGCGAAATCTCACCATTTGAATTTGCTGGGCTAGACGTGCCTATATCATTGCCATTTTTATTTGCAAACTTTGTGCCATTTGGCGTGCCGTAAGGCTGGATGTTCGATGCGTAGGAGGATATATCCATTACAATCTCCCTTCCACCTTATGGGCTAACGATAGAATCTATCGCTTTGGTGCCCCAGCACTAAGGTGTTGACCTCAGGCTGGGTTTACCACTTAGCCCAACAAGCTTAGCGCTGCAGATGGAGACTGCTTCGCTTGAGCCAGGATTGAAGTACTTGCTTGCTGAAGAATTTGCGACTTAGTCATCGCAGTGGTTTCCTTCGCGTAATCAGTATCTTTAATACGGCTTTTAGACGCGTTAACGTTCTCGTTAATGTTGTCTAGGTTGCTGATTGCGTGGTTGAAGCGGTTTTGGAAAGCACCGAGTGAAGCTCGTTGGCTGTCTACGGACTTAAGAGCACCGTCGATAACCGCTACTGCTTCTTGAGAGCCAGCTACTGTGGTTACGTCGATGTCTTTCACTGTTACGTCTTTCGGGCCACCAAAGCCGATCTCGTCTGCTAGGTTGCCAGAAAACTCAACATCACCTTCAACTTTTTGAGAAGAAGCAAATACTTGTAGTTTGCCATCTTCGCCAACAGAGGCTTTTACATCATCGTTTTGACCGTTGATGTATGTCGCTAGCTGCTCAATATCATCGCCTTGCTTAGCGCTGATTGATAGCTCTTTCTCTTCACCCTGCTTGTTGGTGTAGCTCATTTTGAACTCTGTTTTCTCACCAACAGTCCAAGATGCGTCTTTACCCTCTTCTGCTGCGTAGCTCTTACCACCCATTGCTGAAGTGTCTGAGCGTAGGTTACCCATAGAAAGCATCACTGCTTCACCTGAGTCCGCACCGATTTGGAAAGATTGAGTACCGTAAGTACCGTTTAGAAGCTTGTTACCACCGAAAGAGGTAGTTTCAGCAATACGGTTTAGCTCGTCGTTTAGCGCTGTTACTTCTTCTTGGATCGCTACACGTTCTGCTTTTGAGTTAGAACCGTTCGCAGATTGAAGCGAAAGATCACGCATACGTTGTAGGATGTTGGTAGATTCATTCATTGCACCTTCAGCAACCTGTGCAATAGAAATACCGTCGTTTGCGTTTTTCACTGCCATGTCTAGGCCACGGCTTTGTGCATTCAAGCGGTTTGAAATCTGTAGACCTGCAGCATCGTCTTTCGCGCTATTGATTTTATAACCCGAAGACAAACGCTCCATTGATTTTTGTTGACCGTCAGCTGCCTGGTTTAGGTAACGCTGTGCAGTCATCGCAGAAACGTTAGTATTAACGTTAATCGCCATAATTGATCTCCTTAAGGCTTTAGTGAATGTACCGTCGTGTCTCTCACCTCACTTAGGTACATCTCATTTCTCTCAGTCCCTTTAACGGCGACCGATGAATATCCTTTAGAAGAAATTTTCAATTTTTTGCGATTATTTTCTTTGGCTTACTGAAATGTGATGAAGCTCTAATGTCGTGATTCGCAGAAATCCTGGGGCCCCAAAAGACAGAAAAAAACCCAGCCGAAGCTGGGTTTACTCGCTCATCTCTCACCACGAGCCAATGAGGTTCTCGTCTTAGGTTTGAAATTAACCTAGCAGACTTAGCGCTGAGTTTGGCGCTTGTTTCGCTTGCGCAAGGATTGAGCTTGACGCTTGCGATAGAATTTGTGACTTGGTCATTGCCGTCGTTTCTTTCGCGAAATCTGTATCTTTGATACGGCTCTTCGACGCATTCACGTTCTCGTTAATGTTGTCCAAGTTGCTGATTGCGTGGTTGAAACGGTTCTGGAATGCACCTAGCTCTGCGCGGTGGCTGTCTACGTATTTCAGTGCTGCATCGATGATAGCAACAGATTCTTGTGCGCCACCAACTGAGGTTACGTCGATAGTATCTACCGTTACTTTTTTACCTTCGCCCAAACCTAGTTCACCAGATAGACCGCCTGAAAACTCGACCTCGCCCTCAACTTTGTTGTTGCCAGCGAAGATTTGCAGTTTACCGTCTTGGTCTACAGAGGCTTTCACTAGGTCAGTTTGGCCGTTAATGTAAGTCGCAAGCTCTTCGATATCGTCACCCGCTTTTGCGCTGATGTTGATTTCTTGCTCTTGGCCGTA
>NZ_JAWPOX010000149.1:0-1055 GCF_033344475.1 Vibrio sp. 1288 | reverse complement strand
GGCTTTGTTGCGTAAATCGAATGAACTAAATCAGAATATTACGATCAGATCAGGGACATTCATTCACTGACTTTGATTTCATGCCGAAGCCTCGCTACAAAACCACTAACTGGTGCAAGTACAATAACTCCTTGATCAACAGAGGTTCACTCACGTTTTGGATTGACGAAGAGGCCATAACTGAGTGGAAACAATCTAAACAGGATAAACGTGGTAGACCAAGATTGTTTAGTGATCTCGCTATCACGACTGCTCTCATGGTAAAGCGCATTTTTTCCTTACCATTAAGGGCGCTACAAGGCTTTATCGACTCTGTTTTTAGATTGGCGAACGTCCCATTGGTTTGCCCCCACTATACTTGCATCAGTCGCCGAGCTAAGGATGTAAAGATTAATTTCAAAGCCTCATCACGAGGCGCTATCCAACACCTGGCTATTGATGCAACTGGGCTCAAGGTATACGGTGAGGGCGAATGGAAAGTGAAAAAGCACGGAACCGATGGCAAGCGTCGAGTCTGGCGTAAACTCCATCTTGCTGTTGATACTGACACTCATGAAATTATTGCAGCTGAACTGACACTTTCAGGCGTGACAGATGCGGAAGTACTCCCAAATTTACTCAAACAAACACGCCGATCCATCAAGGAAATTTCGGGAGATGGCGCATACGATACAAGGGAGTGCCACAGGGCGATTAGGGTTAAGAAAGCGATACCTCTAATCCCTCCACGTGAAGGAGCCGCCTTCTGGGAAAAGGGGCATCCACGTAATCTGGCGGTTGGTTGCCAAAAGCTCTATGGTTCGAACAAAAAATGGAAACGAAAGTATGGTTACCACAGGCGTTCATTGTCGGAGACCGCTATGTATCGCGTAAAACAGCTACTAGGCGCTTCACTCACGCTTCGAAATTACAACGCACAAGTTGGGGAAACATACGCCATGCTCAAAGCACTCAACAAGCTAACAGGGATAGGTATGCCCGAAACCCAGTATATCGTTTAAAATACAAACGATTTAGCTAGTGTTCGCTCTCAAGTTGAATTCCGCAACAAAGCC
>NZ_JAWPOX010000148.1:0-1060 GCF_033344475.1 Vibrio sp. 1288 | reverse complement strand
TGATGCCTCTGTGTGATGATGTGCCGCTCTTTGCTGAAAGAGTGAGCGGGAGTGAGTATGTTGTACGGAGTGCCTAGTGTATGCGAGGATTTTTCATCCAACAAACTGGACATTTATCCAGTGTCTAAATACCATTGATAAAGATATAAAACATAGGCTAACTCGCTATTATGCAATGGATTCTTGAGCATCAATCTCTCATTCTTTCTTCTCTTTTTGCCGCGACAGCGAGCGGTGTCGCCGTGGGTTGGTGGGTAAAGCAGCGCTTTATTACCCAGACTCAACTACTCGAACAGCAGTTGGTGTCAGAAAAACAGCTTCACCAACAACAGCTTGAACAAGTAAAGCAAAGCCTTGCCGATGCGCAGCAAGAGTTGGATGAACTCGACAACGAGCGCGATAAAGCGGCCTTTGAAGTGCGCCAATCACACGGCAAGTTGATGGCGGCCATGGAGAAATTGCGTTACTTCGAAGCCGTCAAACAAGAACGTCAGCAGTATTTTGATGAGCTGGGCCAAATGCGTGAACAAAAATCCCGTTTGGAAACGCAGCTTCGTGAGCAGCAGGCGCGCCACGAGCAAATGAATCAGGCTAATGCGGAAAAACTGCAAATTTTAGAGCAGGCCGAAGTGCGTCTGAAACAACAGTTTGAGCACCTTGCCAATCAACTGTTTGAAGAGAAAACCGCGAAAGTCGATTTGCAAAACCGTCAAAGTTTAGAAGGGTTGTTGTCACCGTTAAAAGAGCAGTTAGAAGGTTTCAAAAAGCAAGTCAACGACAGCTTTAGCCAAGAAGCTAAAGAGCGTCATACGTTGGTGCATGAGCTGAAAAATCTGCAACGCCTCAATGAACAAATGACTCGAGAAGCCGTGAACCTGACCCAAGCGCTCAAAGGCGATAACAAACAGCAAGGTAACTGGGGTGAAGTGGTGTTGGCGCGCGTTTTAGCCGAATCGGGGCTGCGCGAAGGGCACGAGTACGAAACGCAAGTGAACCTACAGAGCGAAGCGGGTAAGCGTTACCAACCGGATGTGATTGTGCATTTGCCACAAAACAAGCA
>NZ_JAWPOX010000147.1:0-1063 GCF_033344475.1 Vibrio sp. 1288 | reverse complement strand
TTTTAGATTCATGCGTACAAGCGTGTTTGAACCACCAGCTAGCGGGAGTGAGTTGTAGCAACTGACGATACCAAACCGCGCTCCGTTATAAGCATTTGCGTGAATTGGGTAATTCGCAATATGAGGCTTGCTACAGTCACAAATGTTTTTCGTCGCCTGACGTAACAAATCATCTGGTGTGATCGATTCGTCGTACATAAACGTGAGATTTGGTGCAATTTGCTTGAGCTCTGCGTCCACACGTAAAATAGTGCGACAGATAATGTTGTCTGTCGGCCCGATATTCACGTGCATGAAGGCATCCGGCAACGTGCGATCCAGCATGATCCAGAAATGTCGAAGTTTTTTGTAAATCTGCGCTTCAGTTTGGTCGCCTACATAAGGCATCAGGACGTCGTCTAACTGCCCTAAATACACCGGAATATTGGTAACAGACGGCACATGATGATAGATGATGGTAAGCATATTTAGCGCATCATCAAAATCTTCTGCAGGTGACAACTCCAAATATTCAGAGCCTTGAGATAAAAACTTAGCATAGTCAGGTAAAACGTAACGCGGTTTAAAAGGCGCATGACCTTCAAACATGTCACAGATTACGCCATCGCTCATCGCTTCACGAAGTGCTTCAGAAATGGGCATGTATGGAATACATGCTTCGGCTTCTAAAGCGAGGAAGTTAGACTTCTGTTTCGGAGACAAACGGCCGTCAGTTGCGATATTGAGAAAACGCTGTTGGAGTTCAGATAGGCTTGTCATCAAGGATGTTCCTGCAAAAAAGACCACGACATCTGGATCTGGGTAGGTACAGACCATTACCCCTAAAGGGCTAGATTGAATTTTACGCCTAGTTAAGCCTTGCCACTAATGAAAAAAAACAAACCGTTAATTTCCATATTGGAAATAAGCTATCCCTAAATTAGGGGTTACCTCACAATCTAGCTGCGATTCGCCGTAGATAGCATCACACCAGCACTGATAAACACCCCACCCGTCAAGCGATTGAACAACTTAGCTCGTCCTGCTTCAAATAACCAATTGGATGTTTTCACCCCTAATAAGG
>NZ_JAWPOX010000146.1:0-1063 GCF_033344475.1 Vibrio sp. 1288 | reverse complement strand
ATTTATTAAGCTGCATTGGATAGATTTTGTGGCCAGCATCCCAATGATCGAGCCATTACGCTTTGCTCGCATCTTTCATATTTTGCGCGTGGTGTTGGTGCTGCGCTCTTCAAAGTTCATTCTGCATCAGCTCAAAGAAAACCGCCGAGAAACCACCGTCGCGTCCATATTGCTGTTGATGGTGATCCTCATAACGCTCGGTTCCACCGCCATGCTGTTTATCGAAGCCAAAAACCCAGCTGCGAACATCCGTACTGGAGCTGATGCTTTGTGGTGGGTCTTTGTGACCATCTCCACTGTGGGTTACGGCGATCATTATCCAGTGACCTCTGGAGGAAAGTTTTTAGCCGTCATCATCATCGTTTGTGGAGTGGGGATCTTCGGTATGATCTCTGGTGTGATTACGTCGATTTTAACCGCTCCGACTAAACAGCAAGATCACCGTTCTAAGAACAAAGAGCGGATGTTAGAACAACTATTAGAACAGCAAGAACAAATCCTTGATCGACTAACTCTTATCGAAGAGGAAATGCAGCAACGCAAAATTCAGACAAAAAAATAGGACCTATCGGTCCTATTTCTCTTTAAATTAATGAAGATAACGCTACTTTGCGCTCGCTTATCTTATTTTTCACGCCAGTACGGCTGAGTCTCTACGCTGATTGCTCTTGTTTGATCCATTGCATGAAGAATCGAACGCTCTTGGCGGTGCAGCCAACGCTCTAACTGTTCTTTCTCTTCATTTTCCAGCATATCGACCAAAGGCAATAGATGGTTCAGCATCAACAGATCATCAATGCCATGCACTAAGTCAGCCCAAGGAAGGCGGGAGCTATTACGCTCGTCGAAGTTGTACAAGCTCGCAAAACCAATTCCAGTGTAAAGGTTACGCAGCAGACGGTAACGCTGATCCACATACTCTTGCGCAGACAAATCACGCTCTGCAGGGAAAGCTTCCATCAGCTCTGCCCAAGTGCGATCCAATTGCGTCACAGAAAACGGCATGATGTTGCTTGCCATCTTCTCGCGCGCTTTCTCATCCAAGAATGGCTGCCAGCCACGC
>NZ_JAWPOX010000145.1:0-1068 GCF_033344475.1 Vibrio sp. 1288 | reverse complement strand
AATAAACCATGGATTATCAACGTACAAAACCAAAAAGGTGGTACGGGTAAATCAATGACGGCCGTACATTTGGCTGCTTGTTTGGCGCTTAACCTAGATAAACGCTACCGCATTTGTTTGATTGACTTGGACCCTCAAGGTTCATTACGTCTGTTTTTAAACCCGCAAATCAGTGTGGCTGAGCACGACAACATTTATTCAGCGGTGGACATCATGTTAGGCAACGTGCCTGATGGAGTAGAGATCGACCGCGAATTTTTACACAAGAACGTGCTGTTGCCGACGCAATATCCGAACTTGAAGTCAATCTCCGCATTCCCAGAAGATGCTATGTTTAACGCAGAAGCGTGGCAAACGCTGTCTGAAGACCCATCACTTGATATCGTTCGTCTATTGAAAGAACAGCTTATCGACAAGATTGCGAATGACTTCGATATCATCATGATTGATACCGGTCCGCACGTCGACCCTCTGGTTTGGAATGCGATGTACGCGTCCAATGCACTGTTAATTCCTTGTGCGGCAAAACGTCTAGACTGGGCATCTACGGTTAACTTCTTCCAGCATTTGCCTACGGTTTATGAGATGTTCCCAGAAGATTGGAATGGCTTAGAGTTTGTTCGTCTAATGCCAACCATGTTCGAAGACGACAACAAGAAGCAAGTCTCGGTATTGACGGAAATGAACTATCTGCTTGGTGACCAAGTGATGATGGCAACCATTCCACGTAGCCGTGCATTTGAAACGTGTGCAGACACCTACAGCACTGTGTTTGATTTAACCGTAAGTGATTTCGAAGGCGGCAAGAAGACACTTGCAACCGCTCAAGATGCGGTTCACAAAAGCGCATTGGAATTGGAGCGCGTATTGCACTCTAACTGGCCGTCATTAAATCAGGGGTAAACAGTAAATGGCTTTGAAAACGTCTGAATTAAACGCGAAATTATTTGGTAAAACGAATAAACGTCGAGTAGCGACTCCACAAGAAGCGCAAACGGCAGCAAAAGAAAAAGCGCAAACCATCGAGTTGGCAGTGGCGGGTGAGGGCACGGTTCAGTTTGAATTAGT
>NZ_JAWPOX010000144.1:0-1071 GCF_033344475.1 Vibrio sp. 1288 | reverse complement strand
CCGGCTCAGCAAAGCAAGGTGCGAGTACCATCACTCAGCAGCTAGCGCGTAACTTCTTCTTATCCAACGAGAAGAAACTAATGCGTAAGATCAAAGAGATCTTCATTGCCATTCACATTGAGCAACTGCTGAGCAAACAAGAGATCATGGAGCTTTACGTTAACAAGATCTTCCTTGGCTATCGCTCATACGGTTTTGGTGCAGCAGCTCAGGTGTATTTTGGTAAGAGCCTAAATGAGCTCTCGCTTAGCGAAATTGCGACACTGGCGGGGATGCCAAAAGCACCTTCAACCATGAACCCAATATACTCGCTAGAACGTGCAACAAAACGTCGTAACGTTGTGCTAATGCGTATGCTCGATGAAAAGTACATTACGCAAGAGCAATTCGATGAAGCACGTAACGAACCAATCATCGCTCGTTACCACAGTGCAGAAATTGAAGTGTCTGCGCCTTACGTTGCCGAACTTGCACGTGCATGGGCAGTAAAAGAGTACGGTGAAGAGAAAGCCTATACGTCGGGTTTGAATATCTACATGACGGTTGACTCTAAACTGCAAGACGCTGCCAATAAGGCTGCGGTAAACAACCTAATGGCTTATGACGAGCGTCATGGCTACCGCGGCGCAGAAAAAGTGTTGTGGAAAGAAGGGGAAGCCGCTTGGGATGCAGAACAAATTGAGAAGCATCTAAAAGGCCAGCCAACTTACGGCGATCTTTACCCTGCTGTCGTGACAAAAGTGGACGGCAAAACGGAGCAAGTTGTTGTGAAAAATAACGATGCACAAACCATCCCTTGGACTGGCATGAACTGGGCACGCAAATTCCTCACCGATAACCGTCAAGGTTCAACGCCAAAATCTGCACAAGAGGTTTTAGCTGCAGGTGAACAAATTTGGGTTCGCGAGCTAACGACCACCGATGAAGATGGCAACACTCAAAGCAGCTGGAAGCTAAGCCAAGTGCCTAGCGCGAACACCGCATTTGTCGCGATGAATCCTGAAAATGGCGGCATTTTGTCACTAGTAGGTGGTTTTAACTTTGTTCACAGCAAGTTTAACCGCGCAACCA
>NZ_JAWPOX010000143.1:0-1076 GCF_033344475.1 Vibrio sp. 1288 | reverse complement strand
ACTTCCAATACCACTGTAAGCAGCCAATCACACTGAACAGTAAACTAGGCTTGGTGAGCAAAGGGCTAATCGGTACCGAGTGGATTCTTACTAGAAAAGGCCTAGGCGCAACCAACCATTTTGAATCGTGTGCGTTTATTCGCTCGCGTGAAGGGCTGAAGTGGCCAAATATTCAATATCACTTCTTACCAGCTGCGATGCGTTATGACGGTCAGGCGGCCTTTGATGGTCATGGTTTCCAGGTACACGTCGGCCCTAATAAACCAGAGAGCCGTGGCACTGTAGAGGTGGTTTCTTCTAACCCGAATGATAAGCCAAAGATTGAGTTTAACTACATCTCGACCGAGCAAGATAAAAAGGACTGGCGTGACTGTATTCGTCTGACGCGCGAAATCCTCAATCAGCCATCAATGGATGAGTACCGTGGTGACGAGATTCAACCAGGTCTTCACATTACTACCGACGAGCAAATTGATGAGTGGGTTAAGCAAAATGTTGAGAGTGCTTATCATCCTTCATGTAGCTGCAAAATGGGTGCAGACGATGATCCGCTAGCCGTACTGGATGAGCAGTGTCAGGTGCGCGGCATCCAGGGTTTGCGTGTTGTGGACTCGTCGATTTTCCCAACCATTCCAAATGGCAACCTGAATGCGCCAACCATCATGGTTGCAGAACGGGCTGCGGACATGATCTTGGGTAACGCACTAGAAAAAGCAAATAACACTCCGGTTTGGATTGCACCGAACTGGCAAGAGATGCAGCGAATGCATCCACCGAAAAGAGACTTGGAATCGATCTCTTAATCTTTAAAAACTGAGAATAAAGTCAGAAATTATTAAAAGGAATTCAACATGTCTAAGATGACGAAAATACTATCGACTATCGCGTTAAGTTCTTTAGCTACCGGCGCTTACGCAAACCAATGTGAAACCGTTCGGTTTGCCGATGTAGGCTGGACAGACATTACTGCGACCACGGCGGTAACCACAGAGCTACTGAAAGGCTTGGGTTACAAAACCAAGACGGATCTGCTGTCTGTACCAGTAACTTATTCTTCTATGGCGGACGGCGACATT
>NZ_JAWPOX010000142.1:0-1077 GCF_033344475.1 Vibrio sp. 1288 | reverse complement strand
CGCCAATCTTGGCTGCTTGTGCACCCGCTTGACCCGCGAACTGCTTCTCCATGATCTCGTTTAGCTCTGCCAATGCTGATGGCTGAACTTCTTCAAGGTTGGCAATACGCATCATCAGATCCAAACGCACACGCTCTGGGAACTGAGAAAGAATTTCCGCCGATTGATCCGCTTCCAAGTACGACAATACGATGGTTTGAATTTGCGGGTGTTCGTTGACGATAATGCTTGCCACTTGGCGTGGGTCCATCCATTTCAATGAATCCAGACCTTTCGAACCGGTACCCAGCAGAATTTGATCAACCAAGTTGTTCGCTTTGTCTTCACCCAGCGCGGCCACCAAGGCATTACGCATAAAGTCTTCGCTGCCCATACCAATGTTGGTGTATTTCTGGATATCTTCCAAAAACGTACGGTGCACCGCCGATACTTTCTCTTGGCTTAAATCTTTTGCACGCGCCATTGCACTACCAACACGCTGTACTTGTTTCGGTTCTAAATGACGGATGATGCCAGCCGCATCTTGCTCATTCAGACTTAATAACAAAATGGCCGCTTTCTCTTCACCAGTAATGGTGGAGGCATCAAACTCAACTGGCATGCCTGCGCCGTTTTCATCTTGAGGTACGATATCGTTAGCCATTTTCGTTCATCCAGTTTTTCACAACTTGAGCCGCTAGCTCTGGTTCGTTCGCTACAAGTGCACGAACCGCTTTCAGTACGTCTTCATCTTTATGAAGGTTAGGCAGATCGATACTTGAACCAAATTCAAACAGCTCACTGCTTTCAATGTCGCTACCAATTAGGCTGGTTTCGCCATCGGCACCAATTGGCAAACCGTCTGGGCCGTACATTTCATCGTCGTCATCACCAGCTGGGTTAAGCAGTTTCTTCATTGCAGGGCGAACCAGTACAAGCACAACCACGATGATAACTAAAGCGCTGGCGAACCAACGAACCCAATCGTTGAAGTTCGGGTGTTCCCAAATCGGTTGGTCAACAAGCTGCTCGGTTTCTGGCTCGGCAAACTTGACGCTCAATACGTTAAGTAAATCACCACGAGATTGATCAAAGCCG
>NZ_JAWPOX010000141.1:0-1078 GCF_033344475.1 Vibrio sp. 1288 | reverse complement strand
CTCAAATTTATGGCATTCTCATCCATACTATTTAAAAAGGATAAATGGATAGTAGGATATGGACAGCAACACGCCAAGACTCTCTTTACGCACCATTGAGCCGACCGATTACCCAGAGCTCGCGGAATTAATGGACCTCGTTTTTCCTGATGTGGGCGGCTCATGGCCACGCCTGACCATCATGGATCTCATTCATCAGTTTCCCGATGGACAAATCTGTATTGAGGATAACGGCAAAATTGTCGGCGCTGCGCTGACGATCAAAGTGGACTACAACCGATTTTCACTTCCTCACCTGTACACTGACATCATCACCGAAAATAACGTCATTCAGAACCAAGTGACAGGCGATGCCATGTATGGCCTAGATGTGTTTGTTCACCCTGATTACCGTGGGCTTCGCTTGGGCCGACGTCTTTACGACGCGCGCAAAGAGTTATGCCGCAGCAAAAACTTTAAAGCGATACTAGCCGGTGGCCGCATTCCGAATTACCACCAATACGTGGATGAACTGAGCGTTGCAGAGTACATCGACAAAGTAAAACGCCGCGAATTGCACGATCCGATCCTCTCCTTCCAGCTTGCGAATGACTTTGATGTTAAACGCATCATGCGTGGCTATTTGCCAGAAGATAACGCCTCAAAAGGCTACGCCACGTTGCTAGAGTGGGATAATTTTTTCTACGAGGAAGACATTCAATCCGTTCACGACATTGAGAAAACCTTGATTCGTATTGGCGTGGTGCAATGGCAAATGCGCGCGATGAACGATTTGGAAGACTTGCTCGATCAAGCCGAGGTTTTTATCTCCTCTCTGGCCAACTACAAAGCCGACTTTGCTTTGTTTCCTGAGTTCTTCAATGCTCCGTTGATGGGATTGCAAAACGATCAAAACTCAGTTGAAGCTATTCGCTTTCTTGCTAGCTTTACAGAAGAGATCAAAAACCGTTTCTCGCAAATGGCGGTCACTTACAACATCAATATCATTGCTGGCAGTATGCCGCTCATCGAAGATGGCAAGCTCTACAACGTAGCGTACTTACTGCAACGCGATGGGGAAATTAACGCTCAGTACAAA
>NZ_JAWPOX010000140.1:0-1080 GCF_033344475.1 Vibrio sp. 1288 | reverse complement strand
TCGAACTGCTCGCGTGTTACAGTGCCTTTCCAGCCAAACACGTCAACTTCTACGCTGTCTTGCTCAGAGAAAGCAATTTTGGTCGCCGTTGCAATGTTCAGTAATGCACGGTTTTTCTCAGCAGAAAGCGGCGCTTCTAGGCCAGCTTGCTCCATTAGGTAATCCGCTAATAGGTGGTCAAAGTCATCACCGCCAAGTGCAGAGTCGCCGCCTGTTGCTAATACTTCAAATACGCCTTTCGATAAACGTAGGATAGAGATATCGAACGTACCGCCACCTAAATCGTAAACTGCAATCACGCCCTCTTGACCGGAATCCAGACCGTAGGCAATCGCCGCTGCGGTTGGCTCATTAAGAAGACGCAGTACATGTAAACCCGCTAGCTTAGCCGCATCTTTCGTGCCCGCGCGTTGCGCGTCATCGAAGTACGCAGGAACGGTAATTACCACGCCCGCAAGCTCTCCACCTAGAGTTTCTTCTGCGCGTTTACCTAGCGCTTTTAGAATATCTGCAGAAACTTCAATCGGGTTTTTATCCCCTTGAGCAGTTTGCAGTACTGGTAAGCCATTATCACTCTCTTTAAAACGGTAAGGTAATGATGGGTAGCGAGATTGAATGTCTTTTAGCGAGCGGCCAATCAAGCGTTTCACTGAGATAATGGTGTTCTCAGGTTCAAACTCTGCTTTGGCTTTCGCATCGTAACCAACCACTGTTGATTCTGCTGAGTAATTCACCACCGATGGCAAAATGCTACGACCTTGCTCATCATTTAATGTGGTGGCATCGCCACTGCGTACAGAAGCGACCAAAGAGTTGGTAGTACCTAAGTCGATACCAGCCGCTAACTTATGCTCATGAGGTGCCGAGCTTTGGCCCGGTTCTGCGATTTGAAGTAGTGCCATGATTGGTCCTTGTCACGCTAACTAGCCGAGAAGCTTATCTTCGACCAGTTCAATTTCGTTCTTTAGTTTGGCAATGAATTTCAATTTACGAACTCGGTCTGCGGCTTCAGCCCAAAGACCGTCGTTAAGCTCTTGCTCAACGCTTGCCAAATGCTGCTTATACATTTTGCTGACCTTA
>NZ_JAWPOX010000013.1:0-132258 GCF_033344475.1 Vibrio sp. 1288 | reverse complement strand
CTGAAACTCAGTATGTTGTTTAAGAACTGAACAACATGGGGCTACCATGTCTTCTCATCGAATTAAGCAACAAAGCCTGTTGTTTTGTTCGAGTCATAAGTAAGAGTCCTGTTTATAGTTATGTACACAAACTTTGTGTGGGCAAATCTGACACAGAAGAGCACTCTCGAAAATCGAACAAGGAAATTTATGAGCGTTCGAGCACAAGTTTGTTAATGTCAAACTCGTTTTTTGTTAATTGGCGCATCATTTTGATCATTTCATCAGTAGGGTTAGTTTTTATCGCGCCATTTTCTAATCAAGAAAACCCTAATAAACTGAGCAATTGCTTATTAAACAAGGCATCATACGTTTTCATTTACCAACAACGTTCTTGACTCCGCTTGCACATCAGACCAGCTCGTTAGCGAATTTATTCCTGTTTTCATCGATTTACATGTAACAAATATGTGCCTAACCCTGTTAAATACCAGCAACATTGTTGGTTAATTTCTCCACACCCACACGAAACAATCACCAAAACTATCAATTTAACGCTCGTTCGCGCTTTTGTGAGCAATATATCGAACGTAAATGATAAAAAAAAACATACTAGTTGTAAGTTTATTAAAGTTGCATAAGGTAAAGGTCATGACGGCTTATCAACGAATGGAAACCGACGTTGTCATCATTGGCGGCGGCGCGACCGGCACAGGCATCATGCGAGACTGCGCATTGCGAGGCATCGCGTGCATTCTGTTAGAGAAAGATGACATCGCCTCCGGCACCACGGGTCGTAACCACGGCTTGCTGCACTCTGGTGCGCGCTATGCCGTCACTGATGCAGAATCGGCCAAAGAATGCATTCAAGAAAACCAAACGCTCAAACGCATCGCTCGCCATTGTGTGGAAGCGACTGACGGCCTATTCATTACCCTGCCTGAAGACGAACTCAGCTTTCAAGACACCTTTATTCAGGCTTGCGGCAATGCCGGTATCGAAGCGACCCGTTTAACGCCAAAAGAAGCACTCGCGCTCGAACCGAACGTGAACCCGGCGCTGATCGGTGCGGTGAAAGTGCCCGACGGCACGCTGGATCCGTTCCGTTTATGTGCCTCGAACGTCCTTGATGCCAAAGAGCACGGCGCGCGCATGTTCAACCGCACCATCGTCACCAGTTTGATTCGCCAAGGCGATACCATACTCGGTGTACGCTGTTTGCAATTGGGCACCAACCAACAGTTTGAAATCTTTGCCAAAGAAGTGATCAACGCCGCGGGCATTTGGGGACAACATATCTGCGAATATGCCGACCTCAACATCAAGATGTTCCCTGCCAAAGGCTCGCTGTTGATCCTCGATTACCGCATCAATAACTTGGTGATCAACCGTTGCCGTAAACCTTCCGATGCCGACATTCTGGTGCCCGGCGACACCATTTCACTTATCGGCACCACGTCCGAACACATTGATTACGACCAGATCGACAACTTGCACGTCACCGAACGTGACGTGGATGTGCTGTTGGCAGAAGGCGCGAAACTTGCGCCGATCATGGCCAATACGCGCGTACTGCGTGCCTACGCGGGGGTACGTCCTTTGGTTTCGGTAGATGACGATGGCAGTGGCCGGAATATCAGCCGCGGCATCGTTTTGCTCGATCACCAAGAGCGCGACGGCCTCAAAGGCCTCACCACCATTACCGGCGGCAAACTGATGACCTACCGCTTAATGGCGGAATGGGCGACCGACTTAGTGGCGAAGAAACTGGGCAACACTCAGGCGTGCGAAACCCACACGCGCCCACTGCCGGGGTCAAACGAAACGCCAAAAGCCATCAAGAAAACCGCCAGCATCGCCAAACCGGTGTATGAATCCGCCATTTATCGCCATGGTGAACGCGCCACGCAATTCTTGTCTGACGATGCCAAGAGCCAAGCGATTATTTGTGAATGTGAAATGGTCACTGCGGGCGAAATTGAATACGCGATTAAACAGCTCGACGTCAACAACTTGGTCGATCTGCGCCGCCGCACTCGCTTAGGCATGGGCCCTTGTCAGGGCGAACTGTGCATCTACCGTGCGGCCAGCCTGTTTTCCGAATATGGTCAGGTCGATGGCTGTCAATCGAGTGAATTGTTGGTCGATTTTCTAGAAGAGCGCTGGAAAGGCATCAAACCCATTTTCTGGGGTGATGCGCTGCGCGAAGCGGAATTCAGCTATTGGATTTACGAAGGATTACTCGGTGCCAGCGACCTGCCCCAGCCCGCTCAATCAGAACACCCTCAAGCAGAACAACAAAAACAGGAGGCGGAATTATGATGCATTATGATGTGGCCGTGATCGGCGGGGGCATTGCGGGTTATACCGCTGCAATTCGCAGCCTGCAAGCTGGCAAAAAAACCGTGCTCATCAATCAGGGTCAAAGCGCGTTACATTTCTCTTCCGGCTCCATTGATGTGCTGGCGAAATTACCAGATGGCAGCGCGGTCACCCACCCGTTTGATGCCCTCGACGCATTACAGCAACAAGCGCCGTCCCATCCGTACAACACGGTGGGTCGTAGCACGCTGCAAAAAGGGCTGGAATGGTTTCGTCAAACGCTCGCCACCGCGAACGTGCCGCTATCGCATCAAGATGATTTGGCCAATCACGGGCGCATCACGCCGCTTGGCACACTCAAAGCGACTTGGCTATCGCAGCCATTTGTTTACCAACACCGCCAAGAAGTTTCGTTTGAGCGTATTGTGGTGGTTTCGATCGATGGCTATCGCGATTTTCAGCCACAAATGCTGAAAGATAACCTTCACCAGCATCCCGATTTTCAAGGTGTGCCGATTCACACGGTCACCCTGTCGATTCCGGGGTTTGACGGATACCGCCGCAACCCAAATGAGCTGCGCTCAATCGACATTGCACGTTTGCTAAAACACGATGCCGCGTGGACCGCGCTATGCGATGGTTTGATGCGTGCAGCCAATCGCAACGACTTGGTGATCATGCCCGCGATCATGGGCAACGGCGATGGCCTAACGCTGCTAACGAAGCTACGCGACACCACGCAACTGCAATTTCACGAAGTGCCGACCATGCCACCATCGCTGCTGGGTATTCGCATTGAAGAGGCGCTCAGTCGCACCTTCCTGCTGCTGGGTGGCATTCACCTCAAAGGCGACAAAGTGGTCAACGGCACGTTTGACGGCGAGCGTCTGGTTAGCCTGCAAACGCAAAACCTGCGCGACATGGCCATCAGCGCTGACAACTACATCATGGCAACCGGCAGCTATTTCAGCCAAGGGTTGCATGCCGAGCAACACGCCATCCAAGAACCGATCTTTGGCTTGCAAGTGACGCATAAACCAGCACGCGTTGATTGGCGCAATCCGGCCTTCTTTGCCGACCGTTCACACCCTTTTATGGCATTCGGTGTCGAAACCAACGCGCAATTGAACCCACAGCGCAGCGGCGTCACCATTAAAAACTTGTACTGCTGCGGCTCCATGTTGTCGGGATACGATCCCGTGTTTGAAGGGTGCGGTGGCGGCGTCGCGATTGGCACCGCCTACCACGCCATCATGCAATGCCTAGAACCTCAATTGTCAGCGTCTCACCCTAACCCATTCGATCAGGAGGTGCTCGCATGAACGCGCCATTTTCAAAAGCTGCTCCTCTGAATACCAGCTTTGACCAATGTATTAAATGCACCGTCTGCACGGTGTACTGCCCCGTGGCAAAAGCCAACCCAGATTACCCAGGCCCGAAACAGTGCGGGCCGGATGGCGAGCGCCTGCGCATTAAAAACCCGGAATATTACGACGAAGCGCTTAAATACTGCACCAACTGCAAACGCTGCGAAACCGCGTGTCCTTCTGGGGTGAAAATCGGCGACATCATCGCCGTCGCGCGGGGTAAACATGGCAAGAAACCGCTCAATCCGAAACTGATGCGTGACTACGTGCTGAGCCACACCGACCTGTTCGGCTCACTGGCCACGCCATTTGCACCAGTGGTGAACTTCGCCACATCGATGCCATTGGTGAAAAAAATCATGCACAAAACCATCGGCGTGCATGACCACAAAGCGTTGCCGAAATACTCGCACGGCACGTTCCGTCGCTGGTTTAAACAAAATTGCACCAGCCAGCCGCTGTATCAGCGCCAAGTCACCTACTTTCATGGCTGCTACGTCAACTACAACCACCCACAATTGGGCAAAGATCTGGTGAAGGTGTTGAATGCGATGAATATTGGCGTGCGCTTGCTGAACAACGAGAAATGCTGCGGCGTGCCTTTGATTGCCAACGGTTTTCATGACAAAGCGCGTAAAAACGCATTGCTGAACGTGAAGAACATGGAAACTGCGGTCAATGAATATCACACCAAAGTGATTTCAACCTCCTCAACTTGCTCGTTCACGCTGCAACAGGAATACCCGCATGTGCTCGGCGTCGACAACAGCCAAGTGTCCAACGACATTGAATACGTCACGCGCTTCCTGCTGAAAGAGTTTATGAATGGCAATGCGCCGAAAATGAAACCGGTCAACCTCAAAGTGGTTTATCACACGCCTTGTCACTTGGAACGCAGTGGCAACGTGATGTTTACCATTGAGTTACTGCGCATGATTCCGGGCCTAGAACTGATTGTCCTCGATAGCGAATGCTGCGGTTTGGCGGGCACCTATGGCTTTAAAGAAGAGAACTATGACGTGTCGATGAAAATCGGCTCGCACCTGTTTGACTCGATCAAAGCCTCCGATGCAGATTTTGCGATCACCGACTGCGAAACCTGTAAATGGCAAATCGAAGAGAACACCGCGCTGGAAACCATTCACCCGGTCAGCTTGCTGGCGCAAGCACTGGCTTAGTCTTCCAACCCCAAAAAGGCGTCTTCAAAGAAAGTCGTTTCAACGCTCAACGTACAAAAAAGCGGGCATTGCCCGCTTTTCTTCTGTCACTTTCGCTTTTCGTTTGCTGCTGTCTATCGCACCACAGCATGGCGAAGGCTGTCGACCTAACGAATGGTCACGTCAGATAAGCGATACCAGCCCGACGCCTGCAACCCTTCATTGGCCAGATTCACTTCTGCCTCAGCATGGCGATCGACCAAAGCCAACTCAAGGTAGTAATGGCCGGTGGGGATCGTTTCAGGCAAAGTGAAACTGCTGGAGGTCGCGTGTTCACCCGGCAGCCAACGCATGACATCTGCGGTTGAGACGTTGAAAAACGCGGTTTCTTCGTCCTCATTCACCAATCGATACGCCAGATAATGGTGCTGATACGGTGGCGCGTTCCCTTCGTTCACAAGCAAGGCCTGAACCGTCATGGTCGCGCCCGGCGTCAATTCAGCAGGGTGCACCAGTGTGTCTACACGCAGACGATAGCCAATTTGAGCCAACGCATCGTCCAACAAATCACGATACTGAGTCGGCACCACGTGCGATTTCAGGTTCAATGTCGAAGCGTGCTGCGCAATCGCCCAATCCAAGCTTTCTGGTATGGCTACCAATCTGCAAAATCAGCTTGGAAAGGTTCAAGTCACCTAGAGTTGGAAAATTCGGACATTGCCCAGAGTTGGTTAAAAGTCGTTTTAATGGCGATGGCTATCACTTTTTTAAATCCACATGTATATCTGGATACGGTGGTGATACTCGGGGGCGTGACTGCTCAAATGGAACCTGATGAAAAACTATTGTTTGTTATAGGGGCACTGATCGCATCAGGGGGCTGGTTTTATGGATTAGTGTATTTGGCTAACAAGTTGATCCCACTTTTTAGTAAGCCAAGAACATGGCGAATTTTAGATTCTGCGATTTCATGCATCATGTGTGGTATTGCATTGAAGCTGGCAGCACCTTTGTTAAGCCAATACATATAGAGCGTCGCGATGAAGCTGCATTTCTATTAACTAAATTGCTCCTGTTAGATTGGACACTGAGTTTCCATACCAGAAGTTATTCGTCCTTTGCTAATTTAAGTAAATACTCTAAACCATTTCTGTCCATCAACGTGTCAGCTTGCTCTTAGCTGGCACGAAAATGCCCCTTTCCTTTTTAGAGTATTTGCCCCAAGCACAGTGACAGCCCCCATCTCGCATTAGGAAATATTATCCAAAATTGTCATTTCTAAAATTATCTAGTCATTCAAACAACCTATGGAGGTGGAGCATGGTAACTACTATTAAACAGAGAAGACACTTAGGACAAAAGAAGCCATTCAAACTCGAAGATATCTGGCGGATACGCACACGCCTTGAGATAGAGGGCATTTGATGGAGCTGGCGCTTTTAAAGCTCGCGATTGACAGTAAACTCCGGTCTTGTGACTTACTTAGAATGAGAGTTCGCTACATTTCGTCGTCAGGCATCATTCATCCCAGATTTCTGTTCATGCAATGCAAAAACGCATTTGGATGTTCAGTCGGAGAACACTGGGAAATCCTACCTGAATCTGCGTTGACGGTTGTTTAATAGCTTTGCCACAGAACGTGTTCTCCTAGAATTGGCCCACATTGCCGCCCGTGCGTGACCAGTTGCCACCATTACGCTTTGGCAATGTCAGAGAAGAGTACATATCTCCCTTTTCCATTTTGCTTGGCATGGTACATGGCACTATCTGCAGCATTAACCAATTCGCTAAATGTGACACCATCGTGAGGGAAAGAAGCCAAACCGATGCTTATACCGACGCAGACTGAATCGCCAAACACCTCTATGGGGGCGCTTACCGTGTTGATAATCTGTTGAATGTTGCGGAGCTGGCCGTATTCTGCACCGTGCAGCATGGCTAAAAATTCATCGCCGCCAAACCGTGCGAGTGAGTCGGTACTTCGTAAGCAAGATTTTATTCTGCCTGCTGTTTGTACCAAAACTTCATCACCCACGGTATGTCCATAGCTGTCATTAACGTGTTTAAACCCATCTAAGTCCATAAAAAGCACTGTCAGAGGCTGTCCCCCGCGTTCACTAAGCTTAATGGAGTTTTCTCCCATCGCTATGGCTGCGCGCCGGTTTAGCAAACCGGTTAGTTCATCCACATTAATGTACTTTGACTGCTCTGCAATTCTCTTTCTCACCACTTGAATGTCAAAGTGCTGGTTAATTACCCGATAGATAAGTGCTGTGATCAGTGCCCAGACGATCAATATTAACGGCCAATACCACGGCGACAATATCAAGCTATTGGGATGTTCAGCGATGGCGGGCTTGTGCAATATCGCCAGGTCGAGGTGCCCGTTACCAAAACTTTGTCTTCGAGCACCAGTATTGTCAGCGGTATCCAATAATTGGCTATTGCCAATGGTTGTATTTGCCGTGCTATCGTTGTCTGCAGTGAATCGCATGCCTATGTCATGGTCCTCCAATATGGACATCAACGCCGGAGATTGGATGACTCTTTCAATGTCTATCAAAACAATAACTTTGCTTTGCGCCAAGAGATGATAGCTATTCGAGGCAGATACAGTGGGATGGCTGAGGGCGACACCTAACACTTTAGGGGCGATGAGAAGTGCGCCTTGAAGTGACTCATTCCCGCTCGTTGCTGTGGTTAGGGTATTCAGCGATTCAAAGTAGCCCTTTACGCGATTTTCAATCTCAGCAGATTGGTGATAACGGTTAGTGAGATATATATTCTTTGCATCAGTCTCAACCCGAATGCCAAGCACTTCGGGCAACTCCTGAATCAAACTTTCTGAAAATCGCAAAAATGCGTTTTCATTGAGCGTGGAGGTGGAATCCACGTAGGCTTCAACGCTCTCCGCCACTATGGCATATTTCTGGACGTTCGCTGACACCAGGTTGAACCATTCTGAAGCAACTTCATCGTCATGAAGTTGCATTTTTTCTTGGTAACGATCCTCCTCATAACTGTTAAAAGCATAGGCGATGGCGAGCCCCACAGAGGAAATGGACAGCGCAATGTATAGCGCGAAAGGATTCGCTATCGAAGAGAGAGGTCGCGAGGAAAGGTGGGGTTGGCTTAAATAGGCGTAGAGCACACAGAAATACGAAGCCAAGCGGAAGACATGCCCAATCGCATTAGCCTGATCATACACCCCCACATACTGGGTAAAAAACAGCTCCGCCATAATGGTGAACAAAAAAGCCAAGCCGAAATACACGCGCTGCTTTCTGTTGTAGTGCTTGCGATGCAAATACAGGCCGCTCGCTGCCACCAAGATCAGTGCAATAACCACTAACTCTGCATAGATTTTGAAGGCGGTAAGACCCACGCCTTCAATATATGCATCAGGGAAGAGACTAAAGGGAGCAATGGAAAGGAGTACTAATACAGCCAACGTTACCAGTACTTTGTTTTCCCATCCCCGCCATCGGTAAGAAAAATGAATGTGAAAGAATAATGCGAGTCCAGCGGCTTCAAGAAGACGACCACCTATCCAATATTGTGTTGGAGGATTAGCAGAAAGCCCTTCGGCAAGAGGCATCCCTTTGTAGGTCAACATATGTGCGAAATCGAACAGACACACCCATAGATACAGACTGACGAGAAATGAGAATGGATCCTCAAGCCTTGGCATTAAGGCCCTTGTCTTGGCTGCCAGTCCAACAACAATGAGTGCGACAACGATAGTGAGGCATTCGATAATCGTATGAAAGTGGATAAAGCTAGTTAAAGAGAGCGCATACAGCTCAATAAATAGAAGCAGAAAAAAAGCAAATTTTGCCAACGTAGCAAAATGCTTTTTCATTAAACTGATGGCTGACAACATAAAGTCCATCATGAAAAGACTCACTGGAAATAAGCTTTATTTAAGTAAAGACTAATGTGTTGTTCGTATCAATGATGAGGTGTTGAAATTGTGACCATGTTGCTGTTATTTTGCACTGACATTTGAGTCTCAGATTTAGTTGAGAAATTAAGTACATCGGGTGGAAATTTACGTTTTTCTTGGTGGTGCTACTATTTCTAAACAGGTCTGAGCGTTTTGTTTGTTGTTATTTAGGTTCCTAACCAAATTTATCCGAAGCAAGTGGTTACCAACGCACTCGTCAGCTCACTTTTCTCGAGCTTGTAACACACATGAGCCCTTTTCCTGTCAAAGGCAATCGCCTTCTTTCGGCTCCGTTAGCAACCAATGCACTGGAACTACAAAGTCGCCTAGGGAATTTTCCCCAAACTCAACTTATCCGAAGCAAGCGGTAATGAAGAGAATCGCCAACTCACTTCTGTCCCCAAACGCGGTAGCAAGCCCATGCCATAATTCAAATCTGGATATGTGTCCTATCCTTTGGTAGTAGTAAGTCAGAGTTCAATTATGGGTACAACTAATTAGCGGGTTACACAGGAGTAGACATGAAAATTGTATCGATTGCTCAATATGCATGTAAAGAAGCTCCTGAGGGAAAAGCATTGACCATATTCAAAACACAAGATGGTTGGTATTGGCTGAAAGCATTGGTAGATATAGAAGGGTTTTCTACCCCCTTCAGTTCTGTGAATGAAATAGCGTTATCTCAAAATTTGTCTAACCTAAAATTGTTGATGGAAAAAGATGTCTCTATTGAAATTTAGGGATTAAAACCAACTAAATAGCTACCAACTTGATAGGAACTTCATCGTTCGACAATAGCTTTAAGGCGCTTCTGCCCCCAAGCTAGGCGTCGTGAGACGTCTCTGGACAAAAACATGTTAGCTGACCGCAAGAAAGCTACCTGTTGAGACATGTACATACAAGCCTCTCATCACAGATTTGTACATTTCTCCATATGGGGCGGATTGACTACCGTATTTTTCTTCATTTGTTCAGATTTTCTGGATACTCTTTCGTTAGTTTTCACTAAAGAGATGATGTTGTGAGTCTAGCCTTCCTTTAGGACTGTGGTTGTTTGTTAAAAAGCAAGGACGGTTTGGACTTTGTTGGCCTGACTTAGATGTGGATCTTACGATGGATGGAATTAAGAACCCAGAATAAATATCCTTTAAAATCTAAACATTAGAAATGCTGCCGTATAGAGGTCATAATGGTTGAACTAGCTGCTTGGGTAGTGGTTATTGCTGCTGCTATTTATGTATTACCTAGAGTATTAAATTTTCTTGTTTATTTAATTCCTTTGATTTTTGTTATCTATGGTGTATTTATCATTGATGGCGTAGATTTTAATTTACCAGATGGTATTAAGAGTTTTTTTGCTTGTGCTTTAGTGATTGCAATGCTTGGTATTGTAGTTGCAGGCATATGGTCTTTTATAAAAGGTTTCATTGAAAAGATACGAGAGCCTTAGCGTCAGTTTTACTGAACATAAATCACGTTGTGCGCACCAAAAATCCAGAGGCTGAGTAATCAGCCTCTTTTTCGTGTTCTAGCTCATAACGGGGCATACATGTTTTAGAGTGGATGTTCTAAGGCGCTTGTGTCCCGAAGTGACCTTGCCAACATAAAAAATCATTTTTACTGCATGATTGTTGTTGCCGTCACATGAGCAGGATTTGGGCAAATTCCGGTTATCTTCTAACATGTATGTTATAGCTGAAAACGATTTTGGGGCAAAGATAAGTTTGGCAGAGAAAGCCCAAGCTTAGTCTTCAGGCTTTATATCAAAACTCATAAAATGAAGCTTTGGATGCCTAAAACAACCCTAACTCACTTCAATTGCTGCCCGCACTAACACTTTTGTTTTGTATCGTAACTGATTTGCTTACTGACGTTCTTTAGTTGCACTCCTACCTTATTAAATGCCTTTTGAATAGTTGTGGAAACATGCTGGCGGCCCTCTCCTTCAAAAAAGTTAACTCGATCTTGCTTCGTTTCGAAGACGCAGACTATTTCTAAGCTTTGTGGAAAAGAAGAGAATTTGACGGTATGAGTCACCCAAAGAAAGCCATCGTAGCCTTTTAGCGTATCTTCACAAACTTCGGTCAACACTTCTCTAATTAGATTCTCGACCTTCTTATCTGATTTGCGCATAAATTAAACTTCATTCCTATCTAACGCCTTTAATTAGGTTTCAGTGTACATTGTCTTAAACAGTATTTGGCAGTGGTATTTAGTCAATAGCCTGTAGATGAGGTTATTCGCACGAAGATTTACCGACCTACTCGCTTCGAACTACATCTTACGCTGTTAAAAATAAGCGCTTTGCAACTCTACAAAACGCTTCTAACTTATTAGATTATTTTAAGTGTGTTTCAAGGAATGCAGAAACCTTGTCCATTGCAATGCCGACTGCTTCTGGATGGTCATACAGTTCATAGTGAGACCAATTTTCCAAATTAACCAGCTGTCGGTCTTTTGATTGAACAGAGCGGCCATAAATTTCCTGCCCATCACGATAAGCACCAAACGCCCCGACTTTTTGCCCTACCACGGCCATAACAGGCTGAGTCAATAACGTTTCGGCAAATGCAAAGGCATCCCAGCTCAGTGTTTTCTGTGCATGTGAAAACAGCATACGAGTTGCACCACCTTCGGTTTGTCCACGTGATGTTTTGTAGTATTCAGTAGCTTCGAACACGTCTCGTTCTGTTAATCCATTTTCTTTTGCAAATTCAATATTTGGAGGAAGAAGTTCATCGATTTTCAGCTCTGAGCCGCGAGCTTCGGCTGTTCTCTGTGCAGCCATAGCTTCAAGATTGGCGATAGGGTCGTACATACTAAAGCCTTCACGGAACAAGCGGCCTAAGTTAACAGGCGTAATACCTACGACAGCTTTCAAGCGCTTTTCGGTTAGGGCTGAATTGATCATGTAACCACCACCGCCGCAGATACCGAGTCCACCAATTCTATTCTCATCGACATATGGTAAAGTTACTGCATAGTCGATAACGCGACTGATATCTTCAACACGTTGACTTGGGTCTTCTACGTAGCGAGGCAATCCTCCCGATTCTCCTTGGAAGCTCGCGTCAAATGCGATCACGACGTAACCTAACTCAGCAAGGGCTTTACCATAGACAGCGCTGGATGTTTGTTCTTTACAACTACCAAAAGGATGAACACTTATCATTGTTGGGTAGCGTTTCGATTCATTGAAGCCTTCTGGGAATAAAATTAATGCAGACATATCCCAAGACATATCAGCATTTCTAAAAGTGATTTTTTGCATATTCATAATCAATACCTTAAGAGTAAAAAGCCTTGAGAGCAGAAAGGCTCGAAGCAATTGAGCCTTTCATCGGGAATATTAAAGAGTGCGTTGGAAGAAAGATGCGAGTTGGGATACTGCGTCATCGACGTATTCGGCAACATCATAAAGCGACATATGGTTTGCACCATCAATGGCATACAAGGTTTTATCTGAACTCGCAGCACGTTCTATCAGGTCATCACTCATCCATTTGCTGCCTGCGTCACTACCAACGACAGCAAGAATTGGCTGAGTTAGGAATGCTTCCGCTTTGTGGTACGCATCGTAAGTAATGATCTGATTTAAGTTACGAGTTAGAGCAAAACCCGGCGCATTTGGATGTTCACAACGTGGTGTGTGGTAATACTCCCAAGCTTCGCGTAGTTCTGCATTTGAGGCATCTTCTTCACGCATCGGAGCTAGAGGAATAGTCGCGAATTCTGTACCATTCGTGTCGGTTGTGCGAGCATTCGAACCAAATTCTAAGTAACCAACAGCGTCAGCATCGTTAACCGAATTATCCCAACCATTACGGAACATTTGGCCAATGTTTACGGCACTAACCATACCCAGTGCTTTGATTCGACGATCATTGATCGCTGCATTTGCACTATAGCCCGCACCAGCACAAATCCCCATTGCGCCAATTTTATCGTTATCGACGTACTCTAACGTTGTCAGATAGTCGACGACTGCGCTCACGTCTTCAGTACTCGTGTAAGGGTTTTCCATTTGGCGAGGCTCACCTGTACTTTCACCTTGATACGAACGGTCAAACGCAATGGCAATTATGCCGCTTTTTGCAAGTTTACTCGCGTATAGGCCTGCGGTTTGCTCTTTTACGCCACCACCTGGGTGTGAAACAACAACCACCGCATATTGTTTACTTGCATCAAAATCTGTAGGGAAGTTGATAACCGCTGAAATCTCAATACCTTGACCATTGAGATTTTTGAAAGTGACTTTAGACATAGCGACATTCTCCATTAGAGGTTAACTGTTCATCTCAGGCTGACCTGAGCTTCGAGGTAATATTAGTCAACACACTGTTTCGGATAAATATCGTTTTATCTACATGACTGTTTAGTTATACTTAACAAATGAGAATAGAACCTTCTTTAATTTCATCACTGACGTGGTTTGCACATATTGCTCGCCATCGCAGTTTCACTAAAGCAGCCTTAGAAATGGGGATAACCCGTGCTGCCTTATCACAACACCTGAAAGCGTTAGAGCAACAGCTACAAGTTCGGTTAATCAATAGAACCACTAGAAGTATGTCGTTGACTCAAGAAGGCCAACGTCTGCTTGATATTTTGCAACCTTCATTGATGAACATTGAGCAGGTCGTTAACGAATTGAACGACTCTCATCTTGAGCCTTCGGGATTAATCCGTATCAGTGTATCAAGAACCGCTGCTCGGCTGCTTATTGAGCCCTATCTAGGTGAGTTCCTCTCTCGTTATCCTAAAATACGCCTAGAGCTAATCATGGATGATGGGTTTTCTAACATCGTCGCAGAAGGCGTTGACGCTGGCATTCGCTTAGGATTAAGCTTAGATGAACATATGGTTGCGATCCCTATTACTCCGCCGTTAACAACGGCAATAGTGAGCTCTCCTGAATACTTTAGGCAAAATGGACTACCTCAAACTCCTGAGGATTTAGAAGATCACAATTGCCTTGCTTATCGTTTTACCTCTAGCGGAACAATTGATCATTGGTCGCTAACCTCTCCAGATGTTGCAAAGCGCACCCTCGTTTTCGAGCCTAAAGGTAATGCTATTTTTAATGATGACTATAGTATGTTACAAGCTGCAATACAGGGTGTGGGTTTAGTGAAGCATATTGATTTATGGGTGGAAAAGCACATAGATGAGGGAAGATTGACCCGAGTTCTGACACCTTGGTGCAAAGAGTTTCCAGGGTTTTATTTATATATGCCTTCACGAGAGCATATGCCGAAAAAAATCCGCGTCTTGATGGATTTTTTAATCGAAAAGCGCGAAGCTCTGAAACTCAAAGAGTAATTACCAAATTGCTTTAAATAAAAAAGCGAGCACGAGGCTCGCTTTTAACTTTCTGTTTTCGTTATATATTACAATAGCTCAACCGATTGTTTAGCTATCACAAATTCCTCGTTAGTAGGAATAACAAGAGCTTTGGCACCTAACAACTCAGATGCTGCAATAACACCTGCGTTACCAAATCTTGCATCTTCGTTACCTTTCTCATCTTCAACAAAACCTAACAGTTTTAGGTTTTTCAAGATTTCACGACGAATTGGTAGTGAGTTTTCACCAATACCACCAGTGAAGATGATGCCGTCTAATGAATCCAGAGCCGCGAGGTAGGATGTAATGTATTTCGCAACGCGGTAAGTGAAGATCTCAAATGCCAACTTCGCACGTGAATTCCCCGCTTCCATTGCTTCTAGTACGCCACGAGCATCACTTGTCACACCAGATACACCTAAGAAACCTGACTTCTTGTTCATCATCTCGAACACTTCGTCTTTTTCCCAGCCTTTACGGAAAAGGAACTCGATAACACTTGGGTCGAGGTCACCACAGCGAGTGCCCATCATTAGGCCAGCTAACGGCGTCAAACCCATACTTGTATCAACACATTCGCCATTTCTAACCGCACTCACTGATGCACCGTTACCTAAGTGCACAGTGATAAAGCTGCTTTCTTCAACCGGCTTATCTAGCATTTTCGCTGCTTCACGGCTTACGTAGTAGTGGCTTGTACCGTGAGCACCGTAACGACGCACTTTATGCTCTTCGTAAAGCTCGTAAGGAAGTGCGTACATAAAGGCTTTGGCTGGCATTGTTTGGTGGAAAGCAGTGTCAAATACAGCAAATTGAGGCAGTGAAGGGAACGCCGCCATTGCCGCTCTCATGCCTTCAGCGTTCGCTTTGTTATGAAGTGGTGCAAGTTCAGCAAGGCGCTCTACTTCTTGAATAACTGTTTCATCAACTTTCACAGTTCCTTTAAAGGTTTCACCGCCTGCGACAATGCGATGGCCTACAGCGACAAATTTTGAGCTCAAACCTAGAGTTTCGAGTAGTTTTACCACTCGCTCAACAGCGTACTGATGATGGTTACCGCCAGCTGGAATTGCTTCAACGGTTTTTTCTCCCTGATATTTCCAACTGATTTCAGCTTCAGGTAGGCCAAAACACTCACCAATACCTGATACCAAAGCTTCACCGGTTTCAGAATCAATAACAGCAAATTTTAATGAAGAGCTACCAGAGTTGATCACCAGTACAAACGAATTAGACATGAAATAGTTATCCTGTTGTAGAGCAGAGGTTGTAATAGCGCTTGTGCGCTGCGTACTTCTTGTTTGCCCCTCTATTATTCAATAATTTTTTAATCTTTCAACAATCTTTTAGTAAAAGCGATTTGATTGAACAAATTTTGTTGATCTGTAGCAAGTTTTGATTTTATTTGAAGACTAAAAAATATCACTTGTTAAACATAATTTATGAATAGGTCAATTTGTACAAAGTCAGATATATAAGCTACGTTGTTTATTGGGTGAACAAAAATAACAAACCAATCAATAAATCGGGGTAATAATGTGCCCACTATTGCATTTCTATTAGTGATCTTAGGTTTGATTTTGCTCTGCTGGGGATGGCAGATGACAAAAAACATCTGCTCGAAAACTGACGTAACCAGGTGGACTTTCCTATTATTGTTAATCAGCTGTTTCATTTTTGCTTATGCCGTTTTTTTGCACGCTATCATGCAAAAACCTATTACTTCTCTCTTAGAAACGGGGGTTTCTCTTATACTTTTTGGCGGCAGTATCTTTGTCGTGCTGGTGATTAAGTGGAGCAACGATTCGATATTAAAGCTTCATACTGTTGCTGAAAGAGAGAAGCGCAATGCCGTCCATGACGCTCTTACTGGGCTCCCTTATCGTAAATACTACTTTGAGTCTATCGAAGACATGACACAACCTGAAGGCCAATGACTGATTCAAATTATGAGATAACCTCAAAAACGTCGAAAGATTGATAATACGTTTCAAGGTAAGCTGGTTAATTTCTTTTCACAGCAAGCCGCACTGAAGGCTCCCGCTCTATCGTTGAGAACACGATTGCGCTAGCACATGGATTAGGGTATTCGGTCGTAGCAGAAGGCGTTCAAGACATGGACACACTGCATTTTTTGAGAAGTCGAGGCTGTGACATCATTCAGGGTTACTTGTTCTGCCCTGCCCTTAGACGAAGTAATAAGTTGGGTAAACAAACACGATGAAAAGCAAAACCGTATTAGACGCGCATAAAAAAGCCGAGCGCTTTGCTCGGCTTTCAATTCTTTTTGTAGCAACTTAAACCGTCGCTTTAATCACTCGTGATTATGCGTCTGTACGACGGCCACGACCGTGACCACGTTCACCACGATGTGCACCACGGTGATCACCACCACGGTTGCGATCGAAACGACGTTCGCCACCTTCACGATTACCATCGCGGTTGCCGTCACGGTTACCACGGAAACCACCTTCGCGACGACCGCCTTCACGACGATCACCACCACGATTGCCGCCTTCGCGGTTGCCACGGTAACCACCGCCATCACGACGACCACCATCGCGACGACCACCGTCACGGCGACCACCACGAGACTCGCGGAAATCATCGAAATCACATACTACAGCACCAACATCTTGTTGACGGATACGTAGTTTGCTTAGCTTGTTCGCCGCGTCTGAAGTCATTGCTTTAGGTAGCTGTACGAATGTGTGACCTTGAGCTAGCTTGATCGCACCGATAGAACCTTTACCTAGACCTAGTTCGTTTGCTAGAGCGCCAACGATGTCTTTAACTTGAACGCCTTGCTCACGACCAACTTGAAGCTGGTAAGTATCCCAGTCTTGGTTGTTGAAGTTACGACCGCCGTCGCGACCACCTTCACGGCGCTCTTTACGACGTTGCTTGTCACGCTCAATTGCTTCAACCATTGGGTCTTCGCCAATGTAGAACAGAGGACGTTTGCCTTGCTGACGCTTAAGAAGCATAGCAGCAAGTGTTGCTGGGTCGATGTCTAGAGAAGTTTGTAGTTTCTCTACCAGCTCAGCAAATTTGTCTAGTGCTTTGTGCTCTTTCTCTGCTTCAAGCTCAGCGCCTAGCTTAGCTAGACGAGCTTCAGCAACTTGGTCACGTAGAGGAAGTTGGATTTCTTCCATAGATGACTTAGTTACACGCTCGATAGTGCGAAGCATACGAATTTGGTTAGTGCGAACTAGAAGGATCGCTTTACCCTTACGTCCAGCACGGCCAGTACGACCGATACGGTGGATGTATGACTCAACATCAAATGGGATGTCGTAGTTAAATACGTGCGTAATACGTGGAACGTCAAGACCACGAGCTACAACATCAGTTGCAACTAGGATGTCAATAACACCTTGTTTGATGTGATCAACAGTACGTTCACGTAGAGACTGAGGAATGTCACCGTGCAGTGCAGCTGCTTTGAAGCCACGTGCAGATAGCCAGTCAGCCAGACGCTCAGTATCTTGACGAGTACGTACGAATACGATTGACGCGTCAGTTTCTTCAGTTTCAAGAAGACGAGACATCGCTTCATCTTTCTCTACACCTTTCACTACCCAGAACTGTTGTTGAACTTTGTCTACAGTGTGGTTTTTACCAGCAACGTCAACCGTTACAGGGTCACGAAGGAAGCGTTCAACGATCTTCTTCAGCATTGGAGGCATAGTTGCAGAAAACAGAACGCGTTGTGCTGACTCTGGAGCGTGCTCCATGATCGCAGTTACGTCATCTACGAAACCCATGTTTAGCATTTCGTCTGCTTCATCAAGAACGAAAGTACTAACTTCGTCTAGGTGTAGACGTTCGCGATTGATAAGATCTTGAACACGGCCTGGAGTACCGACAACTACATGAGCGCCACTTTTAAGAGCACGCATTTGGTCGACAATAGATGCGCCACCGTAAATCTCTAGAACTTTCAAACCTTTGATATTTTTACCAAGGTTTTTCATTTCCGCTGCAACCTGAATTGCCAGCTCACGAGTCGGAGCAAGTACAATCGCTTGCGGTTTGCGTTGGTTTAGATCGAGTTTGTTGAGAAGAGGCAGAGAGAACGCTGCTGTTTTACCTGTACCTGTTTGAGCTTTACCCAGCGCGTCAGCACCTTCCAATAGGTGTGGGATTGCCGCAGCCTGAATTGGAGTTGGTGACACGAAACCCATTCCGTCTAGAGCAGAAAGGATAGAATCATTCAGAGATAAATCACTGAATTGAATAACAGAATCTTGCATTGGGATCCTACTTAATTAAACAAAAAAACAGTCCCATATGCTCTTCCAATTCGATACTGATCCATCCAGATACTGATTCCATTCAGACGGGAACACAGCACAGTACACAACCGCGATAAGCCATTAGGGACGACTAAGGGAGGCGGATTATTCCTTAAAAGCATAAAAAAATCCAGAAAAAATTGAATTACATCACAATTTATTCTCAACAATGGTATTTTTAGCATATTTTTCCACCAGCCCTACCATTCCCCGTAGATTCGCGTAGCTCACAGATGAGAATTTCATCAATATTTAAGCCAATTTCTCGTGGTTAAATTGGCAAAATTCACGGCGAAATTACGCTCCACAGGTAGTAATAATAGCTCGCAATGATTATAGTGTGCCCAACTCCATAGGTAATTTAAGAAAAGATGTTTCAAGATAACCCACTACTCGCTCAGCTTAAGCAGCAAATCCAAGAAAACCTGCCTAAAAAAGAAGGCTCAATAAAAGCCACAGATAAAGGCTTTGGCTTTTTGGAAGTGGACAGTAAGACTAGCTTCTTCATCCCGCCTGCGTACATGAAAAAGTGCATGCACGGTGACAAAGTCGTCGCCATTATCCGCACCGAAAATGAACGCGAAGTTGCAGAGCCACAAGAGCTGCTGGAACAAGCCGTGACTCGCTTTATTGGTCGCGTAAAACTGTTTAAAGGTAAGCTTAACGTAGCACCTGATCACCCACAGCTTAAAAAGCTATCTCTTAAAGCGAAACTAAAGAAAGGTCTAAAACCTGACGAGTTCGCCGAAGGTGATTGGGTTGTCGCACATCTTATTCGCCATCCTCTAAAAGGTGATAACTCTTTCTTCGTAGAAATTTCTGAAAAAATCACTGACGCGAATGATAAAATTGCGCCTTGGTGGGTAACGCTTGCTCAAAACGATCTACCAAACTCTGAGCCAGCAGGCATCGATAACTGGGAACTGAAAGACGACGCGGAGCTAGAACGCGTAGACATGACTCATGTTCCATTCGTCACTATCGACGGTGAATCGACTAAAGATATGGACGATGCGCTGTACGCGAAGAAAACCGTATCTGGCGATTTCGAACTCACCATCGCTATTGCGGACCCAACCGCCTACATCACACCTGAAGATGAAATGGATAAAGTAGCACGTGAGCGTGGCTATACTATTTATCTTCCAGGCCGCAACATCCCGATGTTACCTCGTGATTTAGCGGACAACCTATGCTCTCTGATTGAAGGTGAAACCCGCCCTGCTATTTGCTGTACCGTAACGGTAAGTAAAGATGGTGTAATTGGCGACGATATTAAATTCTTCGCAGCAAACATCAAATCACATGCACGCCTAGCATACGATCACGTGTCTGATTGGTTAGAAAACGGCAGCTCTGAAGCATGGACGCCATCTGAAGAGATCGCGACCATCGTTCGTGATCTTTATGAGTTCTCTCTTGCTCGCGCTGAATGGCGTGAGAAAAACGCAGTGGTCTTCCCTGATCGTCCTGACTACCGTTTTGAGCTCAGTGAAGATAACGATGTAATCGCTATCCACGCAGACATGCGCCGCAGTGCAAACCGTCTTGTTGAAGAATCCATGATTACCGCAAACATCTGTGCAGGTCGTACATTACGCGATAAATTTGAAACAGGTGTCTTCAATACGCATGCAGGTATCAAGAACGAGAAGATTGAAGAAGTGGTTCAACTTGTCAATCCAGAAGGCCAGTTGGAGTTCACAGCGGAGTCTATTGCTACGCTAGAAGGCTTTGCTGCGTTGCGCCGCTGGTTAGCTGCTCAAGAAACGTCTTATCTAGATAACCGTATTCGTAAGTTCCAAGCATACAGCGAAGTGGGTAATCAGCCTCTGCCTCATTATGCAATGGGTTTAGACATCTATGCAACTTGGACATCACCAATTCGTAAATACGGTGATATGATCAACCACCGTATGTTGAAGGCCGTCATCCTTGGTAAAGAACCTGTACAAAAACCAGATGACCAAGTAGGCGAAGAGCTAGCTCTACATCGTAAACATCATAAAATCGCTGAGCGAAATGTCTCAGATTGGCTATATGCACGCACGCTTGCTGATGAGCCGAGCAAGAAAACTTGTTTCACAGGTGAGATTTTCGATATTAATCGTGCAGGCGCACGTGTCCGACTTCTCGAAAATGGCGCAGCAGCCTTTATTCCTGGTGCACTAATTCTTGATAATAAAGAAAGAATTGAGTGCAATGGCGACAACGGTACCATCTCTATCGATAAAGAGGTCGTATACAAACTTGGGGATACATTGGAAATTGTCCTTACGGACGTAAACCAAGAAAACCGCAGTTTAGTTGCAAAGCCAACCCAGGTATTCGCTGAACAACCAGCAGCACAAACAGAACAGACTGTAAGTGAATAATACCGAATGAAGTTAAAAGGCGCTCTATTGAGCGCCTTTTTTATTTGTTATGTAAAACGATAAGAACGAGTATGCCGAACATTGAGATCATTCGCTTTAATCACTTCACTGCGCGCAAAAGTGAGCGTTACACTGCAACACATAATGGGTTATATATTGTTGAAGAAGGTGCCCTATTAGTTCATCAACCTAATGGTGAGCAATTTGAACTTAAAGCCGGAGATTTCACACTCTATAACTCCGCAGATCTGAGCAATGCAGAAGCCGTCTCTAGTGACGGAGGCTTTAAAGCACTGGCTTTAGTCTTCAATCCAAATATATTCTGTGACTTTAAGAAAGCGCACCCGATGCTACGTTCCAAAACGGAAGAAAGGCGCTTCTATCCTTTTTCAACGCAATCCAGTAGCGAAGTAGCACAATTGAAGGACATGTTGGTTAAGTTAGCGAGTCGCAATGCTCCAGACTACACACAAAGCCATATCGCAATGGCATTGCTGTCGTTGATGGTTGAGGTAGAGCCAAACATCCTATCTATCATAGATGATGCAAGTAGCCTGAGCGACTCTCAAAAAGCCATTAAGTACATTGAGGGTAATATTGAAAAAGACATCACGCTAGAAGGCTTAGCGGCTCATATGAGCATGTCCATCGCAACCTTAAAACGTCGCCTCGCCGCAGATGATCTTTCGTTTTCTCAGATATTAAAGGTGAAACGGATAAACTTCGCAGCAACCCAACTGCGCAAGTCAGAAAAATCAATAACAGAAATAGCGTTTGAGTCTGGTTTTAAAAGTGCAGCGCATTTCAGTACAGCATTTAAATCCGTTTACAACATGACCCCCAAAGACTTTAGAAACCAAGTTGTTAGGCCTAAAGTATAAATCATGTCGGCATTCGCATCCGTTGGGCTCACCCTATTCCCAAAAACACGCTTGAGGATCGCGCTCCAACTCGTTGAGTAAGTCCTCAAGCATTCGGCTAAATGGAAGTGGCTTATAAGGCACCCACCTTAACAGCTCGTTGTGATATGTGGGAACATAGAAATACCAAAGTTGGTTGTCCTCATCAAACATGATCTTCGCGACGGGAGAAGTATACTCGCTATGCTGGGAGTCGAGGAGAAAATGCGCCCGATGAAGCTCAACGCCATTTTCTACTAGCTCATAGAGGCACTTGCCCTGTTCGACAGGCAAGTTAGCATTACGCGCAGAGCAGAGCGATTGAACTGATTTGTATAAACGACTTGTCGCCATTTGGGACACTGACATCAACGTTCTCCCGATGGATGATAGTTAGAGCTGTCGATCCTAGTATATAGCCTTTACATCATCACCGATGGTAGTTATCTACCTAACTCAAGTATAAGATAGCTATATTATCATTTGCCCAGATTATCATCTCAATCCACTTGGAAACGCTAGCTCCATCACCTCTTGACTAGAAACAATTCCCCTGTTTAGCGCTAACAGTTCACAAAAGTGTAACCTGACCGCAATATCATAAACTCTGCTTTATCCCGTATATGGAGTTTAATATGTTACGTTTTACTGTGGCGACGTTATTGGCCATAGCAGTCTCCCTCCCTACCATTGCAAAAGAAATCAACATCTCGGGTTCAACTTCGGTTGCTCGTGTGATGGATGTACTTGCTGAGGAATACAACAAAACACACCCAGACGATTACGTTGCTGTTCAGGGCATTGGTTCGAGTGCTGGTATCACCATGGTCAATAAAGGAGTAGCCGAAATAGGCATGAGCTCTCGCTATCTGACTGAAAGCGAAAAAGGTGAAGATCTCAATGTATACCCTATCGCTTATGATGGCCTCGCTGTTGTTGTAAACCGTACCAACTCTGTAGAAAACCTTTCTCAGCAACAGCTGTTTGATATTTACAAAGGTAAGATTAAGAATTGGAAAGAGGTCGGGGGCACAGATCAGCCTATCGCGGTGGTTACTAGAGAAGCGTCTTCAGGTTCACGTTACAGCTTCGAAAGCTTGCTGGGACTGACCAAAATCGTTAATGATCGCCTTGTCTCGGATATCAGCCCAAACAACTTGGTTGTAAACAGCAACAGCATGGTAAAAACCATTGTTAACCATAACACTCGCGCCATTGGTTTTATCTCTGTAGGGTCAGTAGATCGCTCGATCAAGGCGATTCAGTTAGATGGTATTGACCCAACGTCGACAAACATTAGCAATCATAAGTACAAGTTGGCGCGACCATTCCTAGTGCTATACAAAGTAGATAAGATTAGCGATGCAGGTAAAGGTTTTATCGCTTTCCTTCGTTCAGAGCAGGGACAAAAAGCGATTGCAGATTACGGTTATACGCCAGTAAAAAACTTTAATCAGTAAAAATAAAAAAGAGAGCACCTTGATGCTCTCTTTTCCTATGTAGTGTTCTCTCCGGTTTCGGAATTAGAAATGCAGTTGAATTACAGAGACCACAACCGCACCAGGTCGACGAATACCTTCAATTTCCACTTTAATTTCGCGCTCAATCTCCAAACCTTTTTTGATTGGCGTTACTTTTGTTAACGTGCTGACTGCACGAACATTATTGCCTGCTTTGACAGGGTAAGGGAAACGAACTTGGTTTAAACCCAAATTAACTACCATTTTAGCTGTTGGGAACATTGGCTTTTCTGGATCGACTGAATCCGTCAGTTTAGGCAGCAATGCTAATGTTAAAAAGCCATGAGCGATAGTTGTCTTAAATGGAGATTCAGTTGAAGCACGCTCTGGATCAGTATGAATCCATTGCATGTCTTCCGTTACCGCACCAAATTGGTTAATACGTTCTTGAGACACATGAACCCAATCACCAGTGTGAATAACTTCGCCAATTTTTTCACTTAACTCGTCATAAAGCTTTTGAGCCTCAGGTGCCATTACGATCGGTGCAGGTTGAGGTGCAACTTCTTCGTTGACGGCTGGCTGCTGGTGATCACGAACTTTTGAGAAAAGAAAGCTATTTTGAGCTTTCCCCAAAAAGTCACTCCAATAATCGCGTAACGTTGGAGACATCCAATTCATAAACTCGGATTGATGAGCAGAAATCGCATCAACTTTGTCTTTAAATAGATTTGTGACCTTCATAAACACCCTTAAGAATTCTAAGCACAACTGGCTATACCAGTTAATTTTGAATTAGTTCACAAAGTCTTGCAAATACTTTCGGGCGAACACATGTACCCTAAAAGCATGTTATGTCTTATATATCAGCAAGATAACAATAAAACACCATTTTATTGACGTGCGCCAATATAAAGTAAAAACTCTACAAATTGGTACTTTTTGTCCCTTTTTCACTCCGTTTTCAAACTGTCCAACATCACATCAGTGATCATAAAACAAGCAAACAGTACTTCTATTATAATTCAGCACTTTACAAGTTGGACTATGCTCCTTATTATACCGCCCACAACGGAGAGATGGCTGAGTGGTTGAAAGCACCGGTCTTGAAAACCGGCATACGTTAATAGCGTATCTAGGGTTCAAATCCCTATCTCTCCGCCACTTATTTAGAGAGCTCGCATTTATTGCGAGCTTTCGTCATTTTAGCTCTTAAAAAACGAGATTTAGAAATCCTCGCTCGTAAACGAATCCGGCACTTCACTATATTCCAGTTAAAAGCCCGCTAATGTTTAGCGGGCTTTTAACTTCGATTTTCTAAAGTTTAAGCAAACTTCTTAATCATTTCAGACAGGTCATTGGTGCAATTTTGCACTTTGGTGTTCATATGATTCGTTTCAGTCATCAGTTCATACGATTCACTGTACTTTAAATTAAGCGACTGGATGTTTTCATTTATTTCATCCGTTACATAAACCTGCTCTTCTATCGCGACCGCAATTTGTTGGTTTCGTTCGACGACGTCCTGAACAAGGGATTCCAATTGTTGAATGCTATCCAAAGCAGTACCTAACAATGTTACCGTTCCGGTCGACATTTCGTTACCTTTCTCTAACGCAGAAACCGCTGATTTGCTCCCATTTTGAATCCCTTCAATGGCCGATTTAATCTCTGTTGTCGATTCCTGAGTTCTTTTAGCTAAGGTTCTCACTTCATCTGCTACAACGGCAAACCCTCTGCCTTGTTCGCCTGCCCTCGCGGCTTCAATAGCAGCGTTCAACGCTAATAAATTAGTTTGTTCGGCAATACCATTGATGACTTCAACAACAGTTCCAATTTGCTCGGTTTGTTGGTTCAAACGTATGACCACTTTAGATATTTCGCCGAGCTCACCCACCAACTCTAAAACCGATTGGTTAACATTATCGATAACGCTACGGCTGTCTATCATCGTATTTTGCGCTTCTAACGTAGCCTCGGCGGTCGCTTGAGCATTATTTGATATCTCAGATGAAGAGGCTTGCATCTCGTTGACCGCTGTTGCGACCGAGTCAATCTCCACTTTCTGTGCGCTTAAGTTCTCCGTCACTTGCTGGCTATTTGTCGCAGCACTGTTAGCACTTGCGCGCGTTTCTTCGCAAGAGTCTTTTACAGACACGCCAACGCGCCCCAATAGCGCATTTGCAAATTGCTTACGCATCTTCATACCCAGCTCAATCTCAGCCAGATCGTTGATTCTTCCGCAATAAATATATTCCATGAGTGGATTATTGAAGTCTTGCCTAGCCTGTTTAGCGAGCTTCTCAACTGGTCTGGTTAATACATAAATAGAGAAAACGGAAAGTAACGCAACAACGCCAAACGCTATCACTGGTGATTGATTCATTTGTAGAATGAGTAAGCCAAGAAGGTTTGAAATTAAAAGGAAGAAGGCCGATCTCATCCACAAACGTGTACGAGGAAGATACATTTTCCACGGCTTACGATTATTTCGAAGCTTCGAATACGCTTTTTCCGCTCGCTGGATGTGTATACGCTCAGGTTTAAATCTCACTGATTGGTATTCCACAACTTCACCATTAGATTTTATAGGAGAAGCAAACGCGTCAACCCAATAATAGCCGCCGTTTTTACGTCGATTTTTGACCATTCCCATCCAGTGTTTGCCAGTTTTCAGGTGAGTCCATAAATCTTTAAAAGCCTGTTTTGGCATATCAGGATGACGCACAACATTGTGGGGTTTACCAATAAGCTCCCCTTCATCAAACCCCGCTACTTCATTAAAGTTTTCACTGGCATATTTGATGTAACTGGAGGTATCGGTAATGGAAACTAGGCTGTAACTCGAGGGGTAATCGTATTCCGTTTCACTCATAAACATGTGTCCTTACATTGATTAATTAACAAACGGCAAATATGAACTTATCGGCATAACATTCACATGCATAATGATAGGTTGATTCAAAAATAAAACAAAATTATTGACAAGCTTACTTGTTACTTAATGACTCTAGTCGCATTTTTATCCTCTAATACAAGGCTTCGTTAATATGTACAAGACTGAGCACTGTTCAAAATTAATACACAAAAGCGCTTCCGTACTGAGTTCGTAAATTGTTATAAGTAATCCACTAAAGCGAAAACAAGGAAGACAAACACAATGACTATTCACTTTCGTCAGCTTGCAGCTAAGAGAAACACGACACACTTGTTTATTGACGATTGGAAAATTAACACTCAGCAGTCTTGGGGGATATTCAGCGCGGATGGAGATATTGGCTCTCTGCTTGGAGACCTTATTTGTGATGAAATATCACCAAATAGTGGGGAAATTGAGCTAAATGGGCTGTCCGTTGCGCAAGTGTCGTTATCAGAGCAACAGCGATTACTGGAAAGAGAATTAGAAAAAGATGATACGGATTTTCTTGATCGTATCGACCAAGGAAGCACTGTTTATTCATTAATCCTAGAACAGAGCCAAGACACTAACTTAACTGAACAGCTAGTTAATGATCTCGACCTAAGTCATCTTAGAGATAGTGGCTTCCGTGTTCTCTCTACCGGAGAAACCAGAAGAGTAACGCTCGCCCGAGCTTTAGCCACACAACCTGACTTAGTATTACTCGATAATCCATTTACTGGCTTAGATATTGCGCACCGAGCTGCTCTCGCTCGCTATTTACACTCGCTTTCTCAAAATGTGCAACTACTCATAACCTTCTCTCGCGAATCTGACATGCCTGAGTGGATCAATAGCATCGCGCTTTTCAGTGCAGGAAAGCTTGATAGTACAATGGATAAGTCCAGTTGGGATAATCATCCAATCATTGGACAAATAAAATCTCAGTCAGAGCAACAGAGTGAAGAAATGATAAGCTTGATACGTCAGCGTCAGCACTCGACGCCATTCAACAACCCAATATTTGAACTAAAGAATGGGGCTGTCGAATACACCGATAAGAAGATTTTTACTGACTTGAACTGGCGCATAGACAAGGGCCAACATTGGCAGGTCAAAGGTCCAAATGGTTGTGGAAAGAGTACCTTACTTGGATTGATCTTTGGCGATCATCCGCAATGCTACAGCAATGACATTGATATTTTTGGTAAAAAGCGTGGTACTGGCGAGACAATCTGGGAAATTAAGCAGCATATCGGCATGGTGTCTTCAGCGCTACACCTCCAATATCGAGTCAATTGCAGCGCATTAGAAGTCATTTTGTCAGGATTTTACGATTCGATTGGGTTGTATAACCAGCCAACTCGCAAAGAGATGAATATTGCAAACGAGTGGCTCGATATCTTACATATGAGCCAGTACAAAAAAACCTCATTCAAGCAATTAGAGTACGGTCAGCAGCGACTATTACTGATTGCAAGAGCCATCGTGAAACAACCCACATTATTGATTTTGGACGAGCCGTATCAAGGGTTAGATTTTTTGGGTAGACGGTTAGTTAAGAACACACTTGAACTCATCGCTAGAGAGAATTTAAGCCAACTATTGTATGTGTCTCACTACCAAGAAGACCGCTTAGATAGCATCAAAAATGAGTTAGAGTTTGTGTTTGATGAAAATGCTCAGTGTTATAGAGCTAACGTCTACCAATCATAATGATTTCGCTGCGCAAGCTGCTCATAAGGTAATGGTTTGGAGTACAGGTATCCCTGATGATATCTCACTCCCATCTGCTTTAAGTGTTCAGCTTGCGCTATGGTTTCCACGCCTTCAGCGATCAATTGTACTTGTAACTCTTCCGCGAAATGAACCATCGCTTTTAAGACAGAAGCACTAAGGCTAGGAATACCAATGGTTTCGACAAAGCACTTATCGATTTTTAAGTAATCTATGCGCATGTGCTGTAGAAATGCTAACGAGGTTTGGCCAGTTCCAAAATCATCGATCAGCACATCAATACCATGCACTCGCAGCGCTGCAATGCATTTTCTCGCCTCTGAATCAATGAGCTGACTCTCCGTTATCTCAACCCCTAATGAGACTTTGTTTCGGCTCAACTGTCTGTCGAGCAATTGAATTTTTCTGATCGCGTTTGGTCCGACTAAATAACCAGGCGGCACGTTAATACCAAGGTGGACAGGCTGATCAAAGCCTAATTTACTGAAGTCCTCTGCCGCTTTATCCAGAACGAAATCAGTAAGTAAAAAAACCAATCCACTTTGCTCTGCCGCAGGGACAAACTCATCCGGAGAAATGAACCCCTTACTTTGATGCTCCCATCGCACTAGCGCTTCAAACCCGAATAACTGGCCGGTATCAACGTTAACTTGCGGTTGGTAATACAGGGTCAACTCTCCTCTTTTTATCGCTCTTTTAAGATCCAGTATCAAATTGTGATGAGGATCAATAAACTTATTCAACGCATACAAGCAAAGGTAGATCACGAAAATAATTGGAATTGAGTACAAAAAATAGGAAAGTGTTCTCTGTTTGACGAAAAGATCGCTGGCTTCACTCAAAGCTTCATACTCAAACATTTGCGACGATTTGATACCGATAGGATTACTTCCCGCTCTTAATGCTCCTTCTGGTGAAACTTGATCATGGATAAACAGCGCAGAGCGTTTTAGGCGTAAATCGTTGTTAAACCCTATTGTCGCATTAAAGTAGTCATGATCGATAATCGTTACGGCTTGGTAACCCCGCTCTCCTTCCGTTACCACTAGCAAGAACTGATCGTACAAGCTATCAACACTACCAAGCGCTAGCGTTTGTCCCTTGGGAAAGGCGATGTGCTCAGCTAACGGTTTAGAGATACTTCCCAATTTCGAAGAACAAGTAATGACTCCCTCTTTCACAATGAGCATTTCTTCAATATCTCGTTCAAACATTAAGCTTTGCTGGAGCTCTTCACATCGTTCAGGGTGTAGCAACGCCGTGCGGTTTTCTGTCTCTATTTGGAATAAAATTTCATCTGCAATTTGCACATTTTTTTCTAATAAATGATTGAGATTGTTTTGCACGCTTTCACGAGCTAAATACAAAACCTCTCCAATAACCAAGGGAATAGGCAGAAGAAAAATGATGGCTTTTTTAAAAATCGCCTTATTCAGCATATAAAAGTAACCTTTTATAAAACCGATTTACTGAGATGGTACCTCGATTCCGATACCCGCTAGCAACTCACGTTTTTTAACATTATTTGTTTGGATTAACTCAGTATGCGAAACGCTGAGTAATACCGCAAACTAAACAATGTCTTATTCACTCCTGTTCCAATTTAGTATCAAGCGCCTCAAACCTGAGACTTTAATTCGACACCATGTTATGTCTATCGGTACTTGCGAAAGTCTTTACCTGTCTGTTTCTCATCATGTAAGAATTACCCATTAAAATTATTTTTCTTTTCTCAGTGATTAAGAATTATATTTGTCGTAACTCCTACAACACGTTACAACACTCTCATGACGACAAACAAAGCTAATGCTAACCAGGTAAACGAAAAATCACTGCAGTTGTTAATGCAAGTTGCAGTTAGTCCGTTCCCAGTTTCTGCGAAAACGCTAAGCGAGCAATTGAACGTTCCTTTAAGCAGCCTTTACCGACACTTAAAACTGCTTAAAGAATGGAACTTGATCGAAGAAAGCGTTCAAGACAAGACATTTGTCGTTGGTCCGGCGGCATTATTACTCATGCACAGCTATGAGACCGCGCAACATGGACTCGACATGGTCGAAACCATACTGGCTAGGTTGGTACAACAAACCGGGGAAATGGCCGCTTATATGGTACCAGCGGGTTATCGTGCGCTTTGTGTCAGACAGAAAGAAAGTATGCAGGCGCTGCGTTGCAGCTTCGTCCAGGGTCAAAGTCAACCTCTGCTGCGCGGTGCCTCATCTAAAGTGATGCTCGCTTTTATGCCTCAAAGTCGATGCGAGAAAATCTTGAGATACTTTAATCAAGATCACCGACGCGACGAGTGGGAAAAAGAGCTCACAACCATCCGTAAACACGGATATGCCGTCAGTACTTCTGAGATTGACCCTGGTGTTTCAGGTATTAGCGCACCGGTAATGAAAGGAAGCAAACTGATTGGCGCAGTCTCGGTGATGGCTCCGGCCCACCGAGTCGAAAAGGATAAGCAGCGCATTATTTTACATGTACTGCAAGCGGCAAGGGCACTACCACCAGAAAGGTAATTCATCATGTTAAGCTTTTTCAAACGCTATAAACTCCATCACACAGTGAAACAGCCGCAACATTACCCTTTTTCTTTTATGACAGTGTGCGAGTATTTACCTCCTATGTCGAAGGGTGCGTTTGAATTAGCTGACCAAAATTTGGAAAATGCTAGTGATTGGCTTTACCAACAACATGATCATGAAACCGCTGAAAACTATGGGCACTTCAACCACGACAAACTGGAGAATGGCGAGTTTCAAGAAGCGTTAAGCCTTTCGCTTTCTCGCCACTCAATTCCTGTTTTAGTAACTAACTGTACCGAGGCAATCTTGTCCATGTTACCTGTGGTCGTGTCCTATCGAGACGAAGTGGGTGTGGTAAATATTGGACATGACATGAACTTGAAACCAACACTTGAACCACGTTTAGGCTCGGCATTCCATTTTGCTCTTTCTCGCTATCAAAACGTGCGATTATTTTTTGCTGGTGTTAGCGAACAAGATACAAAGCAAGAAACGTGGGAATACGCGGAGGATCAAGGTTGTGACTGGGTAACCGATAAAGAGTTTTCTTTTCGTCATCGCAATAATGTTAAGCAACAGATCGGCAATTACCTAGACCACTGCGACCAAATAATCATTAGTATCGACCTTGGATCTCTAAAAACCAAAAACAGCCTTGATGGCGCGTCAGAAATTGATATCCAAATGGTTCTACGCACGATTAGGCAATGTTTGGTTGCAGGTAAAGTGAGAGCAATTCAGCTCGTTGGAGATCGAGATTGTCTGGTGTATTCGAGACAAACGAAAGCCATACTAGAAGAGTTATATCAGATGGCTCCACTCATCGTTCACGCTGCCTAGCGTTGTAAACGTTCAGAATCAGGATCGCGTCCTTCCTGATTCTGAACCAACATGCTTACTTATTATCCTTAACTAACAAATAGTTACACATATAAATCGACACACATCACACTTGCCTCTTGAACTAACCTGACACTTACGTTGTAATAAGGCCGCTAAACTTTGGTATGACATACGAAATAAAAAATAACCAAAGTTCAATAACTAAGCGGCTTCAGAACAAAAAAGTACCGCAGCTATTCCAATTTCAGTGAGCATTTGCTCACGCTCGCTTGATGCCATCTTGTTCCACTCATTAGGACATTTGATGATGCGTCTTTGCAGTATTTTCACTGCGGTTCTTTTTTTACCGCTAACCTCACACGCCACCACTTATGACGTAAAAGATCTATCTGAGTTAGGTCAACTTTGCTCACACAAGAGTTTTAGTATCGAAAGCGATGGCACGACTTATCTCTGTACAGGGAAACTAGTCCTACCCGCTGGTGATAAAATTGTCTCCTCATTACCGGAAAAAGAGATAACATTAAAAGCAGATTATGGAATTGTGTTAGAGGGGAATAATACAATTGGTGAACCCAATAAACGTATCTCTCTACACGCCCTCGCTACCGGATTAACGGTTAACAATGAGAAAGCATCAAACCTCGACGATTACCAAAACAAGCACACTGTTATCTATGGTGATCTTCTATCGGCTTATCCAACAAAGCTGCATAACGTTCTCATCGATGGGGATATAGAGCTAACAGGTGAGGCCCTTCATATTAATGGTGAGTACAACACCATTATTGGTGACATTTTGACTCACAGCACGACCAATATATTTAATACAAACATCTGTGGTAAGGTCGAATCACAAGGCGAAACACTACACCTAAAAACAAACCATCCTTTACAAGACCATTTTGTCGTCGGTGATGTTTCTGCGCACAAATCTCTGATTATAAAAGATATGTCGATCTATGGTACGGCTGAATCTGTAGGATCGTCAGCTACATTAAGTGGCTCATTCTATAGTTCCACCGCAGCAATTAAATACTTCCAAACATTGAACTTCAACAACGCTCCAAATCAGCCTAGTCAAGTTTGTGGTGAAATCCAACAAACGCCAGGAAGTGCACAAACGAAAGCACAAGACAACAAATACACGCAATACTGTGGATTGGGCGAGGCTGATTGTCACTACTCTTCCCAAGTCTGTCCAATCACCCCTCAAGATGTTCCGAATTGCAGCATGCAGCCTCCATCGGAGAACGACTTAAACCTCAGCGTCACACCATCGGACGACATGGCACTGATGTGCGGCGACGATCTTCCGCAATTTACAGCAACAACAACCAATAATGGAGAAGTTGTAAGCGCAGAAGTCAGTGCTGTCCTATCACACCCTGACTTGTTCACTTTAGAGGTGGTTAAAGGTCAGCAGACATTAGGAGCCAACCAATTTATATCTGACGAGAATGGTGAACTTGTTGTTCGAGTGGTTCCGAATAATATTGATACGATCTCGTTAGATACCAACTACACACTAACTTTCACTATGGCGAAAGACACGAGCAAGCATCAAACTGTTCGCTTTATGTTTACGCCATTTATGTTTGAGGCCTACTCAAAGACGAAAAGCGCAACTTTAAATGAAATACGCGTTATTGCAGGTAAACCAGAAAACGTGCATACGCGATTGCTTGCTTGTGCCTCCACCGGCGAACCTGTAGTGGCAAGCAACTACAATGGTACGCCTAAGGTTTTTCATCCATTGGTTCAACCATTAGGAGGAAGTGAAGGAAACTTTAGCTATTCAGCGGAATTTAAAGACGGCTTGTCTGAACATGGTCTTATCACGAACGAGTCCGGCATATTTGAAGTGACATTGTCCGATCATTTTGAATGTGAGGGATTTGAAGAGTGTCCAGAAGAAGGCAAAGTGGAAGTGAAAGGGACATTTAATGTGCACTCGCGACCATGGACACTCGCTATTTGTGACGACCAACGTGCTTTGCCTTCTGGCACCTCTGAACAAGGAGAAGGGTTTCTTGCTGCCGGAGAACTTTTCTCTCTAACGGTGAAACCAATCATTTGGCAACCTGACGGCTCTGTGAGTGGGTCTGTTGAATCAGCACGCTATTGTGATGCTTCTATCACCCGTAATTTTACGCTTGATGACGCTCCAGCAGCATCCGTTGTCTTGTCGAGTGAGCAACATACGCCATCAGAGACAGCGAACCAAACCTCAAAATTGCTAAAAAGTAGTGACTCGCTAGCTCAGGCGCATAATTCAGCCAAGAATGATCAATTCGTCTTTAATGGATTATATTGGGAAGAAGTCGGGAGCTTGAGAGTAAAAGCAAACCTAGAAAGTAAATATCTAGGTATGACTGTGAACGAAGGCTATCGTTACGTTGGTCGTTTTTACCCAAAATATTTTCAAGTGCAAGACCAAGAATGGCACTACCCACATGGCCAAACTTTTGCTTACATGAATCAACCTTTTGAGAAAGTCACTTACGATATTGTCGCACTCAATGCGAATAAGGAAAACGTGAAGAATTACGTCCACTTTTCGTCTAACCTTCAACAACATTTCGATTTAGGCGAGCTAAGCTCATACTCCGATCGGTTTTTGCCGCCTAAGCCTAAGAAGGTAGACTGGAAACTACTGGGTAGCGCGAGTGTTGGAACGTTTGTTATAGAGAAGCCCTCGACCAATGCGACTTGTAACAATAGCCCATGCTGGAAAAAGAACACGACAGATAAGCAATATCCTGATGGCCCATTTAATAAAGGGACTAACAGTGACAGCAGCAAAATAGGTATAGTCACGACTAAAGCCGTTGATGAGGTAAATTTCTTTGATAACAGCGAAATGCTCACTCAACAACCGGACATTCGATTCGGTCGTTTGAACTTTCAAGATGTAGGTGGCAACCAAGGCATGGTGATCAAAGTGCCACTTGCTGTAGAAACTTGGCAAAACGGTCGATTTACGACTAACTTCGATGACAGCTCAACAACGGCGAGTGGTGAATATTACTTCAGCACGCCAATTTGGTCTCATGCGCCAGCAAACAACGCCCTGCTTTCTGGCGTTGGAACGATGAGTATTGGCAGAATGACCGATATCGTTGCAAGCCAAATTGACTCAGCACGCGAGCAAATACAATTCCACCTGGATTTAGACGGCTCAGGTAATCGCATCCCTTGGCTGAAATACGACTGGGATAGCTCTACAAGTGAAGAGGAAAATCCACCTGTTACAGTTACGTTTGGTATTCACCGAGGAAACGATCGCATTATTTATCGTGGTGAACCCAATATGCTTGGCCTAAATTAACGCGAAACGGCAAACAAAAAGAGCCCCTCAATTGAGGGGCTCTTTTCACACAGACTGTGTAATTTACTTTGCGCCACGACGCGCTTTCAGGCGCTTCACCATAGCAAGACGACGCTCTGCCGACCCTTGGTCTGTTGCCGACTGGTTCGGATTATTACGACGACCTTGACGATTCTTGAATGCTGGTTTTGAGTGCAGCTTTTCAATGTAAGATTCACGCTGTTTTGGTTCATAGCCAGCAAGCTCAATACGCCGAATTCGCTGCTGGATTAGATTTTCAACCTGAACAACCGTGAGTTCTTCATCTCGATTTACAAATGAAACGGCATGACCTTGTTTACCTGCACGGCCTGTACGACCAATTCGGTGAACGTAATCTTCCGCTAGGAAAGGCATGTCATAGTTCACAACGTGAGGTAAATCTTCAATATCTAGACCTCGAGCAGCGACATCGGTAGCCACCATGACACGTGCTTTACCGGACTTGAACTCTTCTAACGCACGACGACGAGCACTTTGAGCACGGTCACCATGACAAACCACCGCTTTGATACCATCAAGTTTCAGCTCTTTTACTACTTCGTTTGCGGTCTCTTTGTAGTTCACAAATACCAACACTTGTTTCCAGTTCTTACGACCAATCAGCTCCGAAAGCAGTTCCGTTTTTCGCTCTTGATCAACTGGATATAACACGTGAGCAACTGTCTGTGCTGTCGTATTCGCTCGCTCAACTTCAATACGCTTAGGCTTACGCAGGATATCTTTTGCTAACAGATTTAGTTGGCTCGAAGTCGTTGCTGAAAACATCATAATTTGCGGATCAGTATCCACATCTAGCATGATCTTACGTACTGCGTGAATAAAGCCCATGTCCAAGATACGGTCTGCTTCATCAAACACTAAAAACTCTAAGTGTGCGACCGAGACATTACCTTGTTCAATGTGCTCTTCCAATCGACCTGGTGTAGCCACTAGGATATCTACACCGTTTTCTAATGCCGTTACTTGAGAAGACATTTTACGGCCACCGAAAATCGCAGCCACCGACAGATTCGTGTACTTCGTGTAAGCTTTGATGTTGTCAGCAATTTGTTCAGCAAGCTCACGAGTTGGAGCCAAGATAAGTGCGCGAGCAGTCTTACGAGAAGCGCTACGGTTACTGTCTAGCAGCTGCTGAATCATAGGCAGAGAAAACGCAGCCGTTTTACCAGTACCTGTTTGTGCTGTAGCGAAAATATCATGGCCTTTGCGAGCCATTGGAATCGCCTTCTGTTGAATTGGCGTTAACTTTTCATAACCGCATTCTGCCAGTGCTTTAACCACTTCTGGCGCAAAACCTTGAGATGAAAATGACATTGAGCGTATTCCTTAAACAAACCACTAAAAATAGCTTTAAAAAATTTAGCCGTGCACTATACCCGAATTTGAGTGATTTATCTCACTTTTCTCATTGAAATCCTACAAAAGAAAAAACGGTGAGCACAGATATATTAATGGTTCACCGTTTTCGTTTAACCTTTGCGCGATTTAATGCTTGATGCCAGATAACTGAAGGAGAATGCGCTCAAGCTCATTCCATGGCAACAGCTGAGAATCTATCACTTCTAATCGAGATTCAAAGCCTTCTAAGCTGATTTCATTCACCGAAACGACTCGGTTGGCAACATTAAACGCGTAACAACCTTGATCCGTATTGACCACTGCTTTAACACGCTCTGCGGTCAAGTCCGAAAGCATAGAGAAAAGCTTTTCAAAATCAAACTTATACTCTGCCCCAAACAACCACCCACAACTAAAATAACCCTGCCCTTTGTTCTCTTTGCGCACAAAGGCTTCACCAGGCGCCAATTGGAATTGAGGCTCTTGATGAGCGTGGTCATGATGATGTGACTCGATATGGGAAGAAGCGCTGCCGTAAACCCGCTCAATATCCAAGACTTCTATCGGTAACTCACCGTCATGAATAAGCTTACTGAATACTTTTGAGGGAGATTGGTCCGTCACCCAGCCATTAAACACATCAATGTCGTGACTGGTACAAAGGTCAACCTTACTGCCTATAACCACATCTGCGCTGTCTAACTGGTCCACGAAATTTTGGTTAGAAAGATATTTTTCATCACTTAAGTTACGCGGATCAACCAAGGCAATCGTCGCTTTAAGATCAACGTAAGGTTCATACTGCTGTGAGGTAAGCGTCGCGATAACCTGTTTGGGATGACCAAGGCCTGTCGGCTCAATCAATAAACGGTCCGGTTTTTGACGCAATAATGCGGTGATACCTACCGACATCGGCACACCCGCAGTGCAGCACATACAACCACCCGGCACTTCTTTAATCAGCGCTCCTTGGTCGGTCATCAATGCACCGTCGATGCCAATCTCACCAAATTCATTGACCAAAACCGCCCAGTTTTCTTTTTCCGGTTTGTTCTTCAGTAGATTTAAAATCGTGGTCGTTTTACCGACACCCAAAAATCCGGTCAGTATGTTGGTTGGTACTCGATTTGACATGCTTATCTCCGACACGTTAGTGCATTAATGCTCCAGAAAAGTATACGGAGAATGTGACTCGCTTCAACGCTTTTTATCGCACTCATCAAGCTCATTGCGTGATGCGTTGGCACACATTTTTCGAGCTTGTTTGGGTTGACTTATCAACTCTGAACGCTTCATATCGGACAAGTACCTACCGGTATAAATAACGCAAGTAAAAAACGCGATAATAGCGACTACGATGGGAAGAACTCCGAGCGTGTTTTCGAATTTAAGCGCAGCAATAGCCAACGCGAAAACAACGACAGAGATAAGTGCGATTGACTTACTTTTGTTGCTTTTCATAATAACTCGCCTTTCGTAAAGTTAGCCCCTAACACCTCCTGTACTAGAGGAATGCCAGTTTGAACAACATCCAACCTGACTATTCAATGCTACTCCTTTCGCTACTTGTGAAATTTGACAAAGCTAACATTTACTACAACATCAAACGACGAGCTTATTGTTATCTTTCAAACACTTACTGGATTTTAAAACACTTACTAGCAAATCGTTCCACCGCTTACCAGGATATCGCTATCATTGGCAATACAAACTTGCGCCACCAGCTTTAGTCCTTCGACTATCATGTCCAAAGACATAGAAGGCTGACTGCCATCTGCTGCTTGTTCTGGCAATAATGGAATATGAACAAACCCGTGACGAATCGGATTGTCTTTCAAGTAATGTTGGATCCCATAAAAGAGATGGTTACATACAAATGTTCCAGCACTGTTGGAAATCTGGCTAGGTATACCCTGCGTTTGCAATGCTTGCACAACACGCTTTATCGGTAGTGTCGAGAAGTAAGCATCAGGCCCATCAGCCACAACGGGTTCATCAATCGGTTGATGACCAGCGTTATCTGGAATACGAAAATCATCAACATTAATTGCGACACGCTCTGGGGTTATCGCGCTACGCCCGGCCGCTTGCCCTACAGTAATCACACAGTCTGGCTGGTGCGCTTCTATTGCTTCAATAACGACTTTCACCGAGTCATATCGAACTACGGGGACTGGGCAAGTAACTATCACACCGCCTTTTATGGCCACAGCCTCTAATTGCTTGACCGCTTCTAAGGCGGGGTTAATGGCGTCACCACCAAAAGGTTCAAAACCGGTAATCAGGACTTTCTTCATAACAGCCTTTAGGAAAAGAGTTTTACAAATTATTGCACTCCCCTTCACCCCATCCAATAGCAAAAGTATTGATGAGATAAACCAGACAACATTATGTGACTCATGTCTAACCAGCGAGGGTTTTCACTTTATTGAATCTAGACAAGTTCCGGACTATCGAGACTAACTATCGATGATTAGTGGCAGGGCAAGGTTCTCTCATTACATGACGCACGTAGAAGCTTGGTTTCCACGCTTAACTTAGGTAGAGTACGCGACCGCAATGCAATTCGAAGAGATTGAATACAATGAATATTGATAACCATGTAATCGAAACGATTGAAGAGTTGGAGGCATTTCTGCATTTAGTAGAAAGCGGCGCTCTAGGCCTTGAAGGTGTCACTGGCGTTGCGCTAGCCACCTCTAATACCGATGGCCGTCCATTTGTTGCCCTATTAGGAGAAAAGCACCAATTGCTCCTTGGCCGCTGGGTTTCGCAGCACGTATATGACAATGGTAAAGACATCGTTCGTAACGGCCCAACCAGAAAACACTAAGCGCTCGACGCCACCTATAACATCACGCCGTCTTATACACCAAGCGTATGCTTTGAAAGCAATGCGCTTGGTGTACTCAAAAAATAAAAAAGAAAAGGCTAGCCTTTATTAATTTTGTCGGTATACTGCACATCAGCTCTTACGGAAAGAGCTATTAATGTAATTAAAGATCAAAGTTTCTCTCAGTTCCACATCGAATTCCTCGTTTACGTTCCTGCGACAAAATAGTTATCTCTAAAATCATATAGTAGCACTTGATATTAGCTAAAAATTCAATATTTAAAACAATCAAATATAGAGGTATCTATGTCTAATAAATTAACTGGTTCAGTAAAATGGTTCAACGAAACTAAAGGTTTTGGTTTTATTTCTCAAGACAATGGCGGTGATGACGTATTCGTTCACTTCCGTTCTATTGTTTCTGAAGGCTTCAAAACTCTTACTGAAGGCCAAAAAGTATCGTTCGTTGTTGAACAAGGTAACAAAGGTTTACAAGCAGCTGAAGTAACTGCACTGTAATTCTTTGTGTGGCATCAATGTTGTTGGTGCCACAATCCCCTTCCACTTGTTACTGCCCTTACTATTCTCTATCTAAGTTTATATAGCCAAATCACTTACCTCTCCCACACCATCATTAATCACTTTCAATAAAGTCACTTTGGTATACATCTTTAGGTAATCACACAACCTACCTTGCAATTCCAGTTTGGAACTAAATTAATCTCATTTATATCTGAATCACTTCGCCTCATGCTTTGCTCATAAAAATAAAGTTTATAAAATAAAAGCGATTGGCGAATATAAGAGAAAAAATGAAATTAAATATATCTGCTCAATCAATAAATTCTAATAACTACGAGCACATAATCCCTAGCTAAGAGGTTGAGTCAGCACTGAAATGTCATTACATGAAGCCATTTATCGGACAACACTTCATAGGGACAGCGTCTGGAGTCACATACTTCGCGGGATTTGTTGAGTTAGAGGAACCGAATCGAAGGTCTCATTCCTTTATCAAGTTTCCAAAATGGTGAGTTCGAATTTGATGTAGTCAAACAAAAAATTTCCAGCCAGAGCGCCACGTTTACTTTAGGGACCAAAGTGCACGTGTTGGTTAAAGACGCCGATTCGAGACAAAGAAAGATCATGTTCAACTTAAAAGACGCGGAACACTCGGTAGGTTAGCCTGTTTTAGGTTACTTTCTAATCCATTAATCAAAAATAAAAAATAAGCTTTTAATACCGCAATCAACTTGTGACATTTCGCTGACATCGACTCATTCTAAAACCCTAACATCTGACAAAGGAGACGAATCTAATTTTTGTTTCCAGACACCATCGCAGAGTGTATTTCCAGCACTCTGTTTGCCTCGAGAGGTTCTTATGACAGCCTAGGATCTCTCGAGGCTTTTTTGCACCTATTCAAACCACCTGATTCTACATCCCAACTATTATCCCCTACCCAAGCTGTACTTTTTAACTAGTTCACTAGATCTACAATTGTTATTTAAGCAACTGATCACACAACCTCTTCCAAATTTTGGGTATAAAGTATCAATACTTTCGTTAACTAGGATGTAAATAATGAAAAACTCGTTTGATCTCACTATGCCCAACGAAGAAGGATACTTTGGTGAATACGGTGGTAGCTTTGTTCCACCTGAGCTTGAACAAATCATGCATGACATCAACGCAGCTTATGAGGAATGCAGCAAAGATCCTGAATTTAAAGCGGAACTCGCTCGCCTATATAAGCACTTTGTTGGACGACCTAGCCCAATCTTCCATGCGGAAAACTTGTCTAAAAAATACGGAGCAGACATCTACCTAAAGCGCGAAGACTTAAACCATACAGGCGCACATAAAATTAACCACTGCTTAGGGGAAGCCATTCTCGCTAAAAAGATGGGTAAGAAGAAACTGATTGCTGAAACTGGCGCAGGGCAACACGGTGTTGCGCTTGCTACAGCCGCGGCATTGGTTGGCTTGAAATGCGATATTTACATGGGTGAAGTTGATATCGCCAAAGAGCATCCGAATGTCGTCCGCATGAGAATCCTTGGTGCTAATGTCATTCCTGCCACTCATGGGCGCAAAACCCTCAAAGAAGCGGTAGATTCTGCATTCGAAGCTTATCTGAAAGATCCTGATACACAACTTTATGCGATAGGCTCTGTCGTTGGCCCTCACCCATTCCCTAAAATGGTACGAGATTTCCAATCAATTATCGGTAACGAAGCACGAGTTCAATTCAAAGAAATGACCGGCAAGTTACCCAATAATCTCGTCGCATGCGTTGGAGGTGGTTCTAACGCGATGGGGCTATTTACTGCTTTCTTAGAGGATGAACAAGTCGCCATTCACGGCGTTGAACCTGCGGGCCGCTCTTTGCAAAAGGTTGGCGAGCATGCTGCAACACTCACACTCGGTGAGCCAGGTATCATGCACGGATTTAAGTCTTACATGCTTAAAGATGCGCAAGGCGAACCTCAGGAAGTGTACTCTGTAGCAAGTGGCTTGGATTACCCATCGGTTGGGCCTCAGCATAGTTACTTAAAAGACATTGGCCGTGTCAATTACGGCTCAATCAGTGATGACGAAGCGATTGATGCCTTCTTTGAGCTGTCTCGTGAAGAGGGAATAATCCCTGCTATTGAATCCTCACACGCTGTCGCTTACGCAATTAAACTCGCACAGCAAGGAGAAACCGGCTCGATTTTGATCAACTTATCAGGCCGTGGTGACAAAGACATTGATTTTGTCGTTGAACACTACGGCGCAAAATACGGCATTGAATCACTCATATAGCCTAACTCCGTAGCCTAACCCTACATGCAAAAAGCTACCTGGTACTAGGTAGCTTTTTGTTTTTGTCTACTATTTTAAGAAGCAAGTCCCTTTACTCACTGCTCTCACTATACCTTTAGAGCATAATTCGATTAACCGATAAGAGCTGGAATGCCTGGAAGCTGACCAACAATAGCAAGGGAGCCTGCACAAACGATAAACGCAGTGCCAGGAATCAGATATTTATCTTTGCGCGATAGTTCGTTAGCACGCTCATGGTCGCCGATAAGCCCGAGGTTATCCAACAGCATCGTGATTGCCCAACCGAAGACTGGATTAACGAATGCACAGGCAAAAATACAGATACCTGCACTGAGTGAATCTTTATGCTTATGGATCATCTGCATACCCGCTTCAAGGAGTGGTAAGAATACACCCACAATCAAAGCAACGCGCAGAACAGGTTCCCACATTGCTAGATCCATTGGGTAGCCAATTACCGCCGCCGCAATACACATGAACCCCGTCAACAGAGCGCCACCTGGAATAGGACGCTTGGCAATTGCGGCAGGAATCATGTACGTTCCCCAAGAAGAAGCTAGGTTTCCGCCCCCTAAGAGTGAACCAACCCCCTGACGAACAGATGCTCCGACCATCGTGTCGTCGACATCCATGAGTACACCTTTCGCTTCTTTTGGGTAGTTAAGTTCTTGAAACACACGATGGCCGAGATAATCAGGGGACCACATAGCGACTGCCAGTAGAGCAAATGGAGTCACGGCAATAAAGTGCTCTAGGGTTGGCCAGCCTAGCTGCCAGCCTGTATCTTCACCCCACCAGTAGAATGGACTGAAATTAGGCAGGCCCGGCTCTGTGGTAAAGGCAAACTCAGCGCCCATCAAATAAGCAACAATACCCGCGAGTGCAGAGCACAATGGGATAGCGAGCCAACGTTTATTGATCTTGGCTAAGTAAGCGTAAACCATAACGGTTAGGCCTATGACCACAAACGAAATGTAACCTTGGTCCGTACTTGCAGCCCACGCTTCCGTCTTATTAATTTGCCCGAGCAACCCAACGGCACCAAGGTAGATCAACAACCCTCCTCGAACCCCGATACCAGTCAGAGTCATGAGTTTAGAGCCACCTTTGGTTAAGGCGAGAATTAACCCAAAAACACATACCATCAAACCTAGCGCGAGAGGGTGCCCTCCTGCAGCTGCAATCATAGGAATCAGCGGTATCATTGGGCCATGGGTTCCCGCTAAGTTTGCATTCGGGTTTAGGATGGCAGAAAACAGGATGACGAACAGGGCTCCAGCGATAAGTAATTCGTAACGCACGTTTTCTGCAATGAATTCCGGAGATAAACCAAACTGAGCAGCAAAAGCGGAAACCATGGCAGTGACCATAACCACTTTACCAATGGTTGCTGCTAATGCCGGTACCCAGTCTTCGATTTCAATACTGTAATCACGTGAGGGCAAATGAATTCCCCAGCGACGGAAACTCATGACGGTTAAATCATGATTTAGAAAGTCTTCTCGGTTTTCAAATTCATGCGGTTTTTTGCGCACATCCCTGTAAAAAGTCTTACTTTTGTCAGACATTGAGTCATCCTTTTATGTTTCAACGTTGAACTACGTCAACTAGAGTTTCGCTTGGTAGACAGACCTTCGACCAATACGAGACAACACCCACATCAAACTTCTAGGCCATACTAAGAAAGCGGCATGAACCAATTTTGATTTTGAGCTTATTAAGCATGTGTTGCTATGGGTAGGAATATTAGACATTAGTAAAAGAACAACAAAAATCTCACTTATTACACAATAATTTAACATCGAGCTGGAACGCTTGAACTTTTAAGAGTCATTTTTGAGCAGAGAGCCAAGTAGAGCGGCCAATTCCGATTTATACTTTCAAGGTAGAGAGCACTGTGCTCGCATCCATCGCAAAGTAACTATCGATATCTCTACATTGTATACTTTGTTAAACTCCGCCCTTTAATGAGTAAGGCCCTTAAAAATGATGACTGACGAAGAGAGAATCGAGCTGCAACAGAACAATCCACTGCACGGATTAAAGCTAGAGACTATGTTGCAAGAGTTAGTGGATTTTTACGGCTGGGACATTCTAGATACAGCAATGCGTTTTAATTGCTTTAACACTAAGCCTTCGATTGCAAGTAGCGTGAAGTATTTAAAGAAAACCGAATGGGCGAGAGAAAAATTAGAAAACTTTTACCTTTATCGCTTTAAGCGCATGCCACGCGCGAGCGAAGAAGAATACAACTTACCACCAAGAGCTCGTACCTTCCCTCATGGCCTTGAACCTAAAGAGCCAATGCCGCTAACCGTTGACTCTATTCTTAAGTCACAAGCCAAAGCAGCGTCTGCATTTAAAAAGCGTTCACCTCGCGGACGCCCTGCTCGTCGCCAATAACACTATCTTGAAAAGCAATAGAGCCCTACTGGTAGCTCCAGCAGGGCTCTATTGTTCTTTAAAGGAATGGCTAGAAGCGAAGACTCAAGCTAGTGAGCATTCCCTTTCTCCAGCAACTCCCGTAAGTAAACTCACATGTAGTTTACGTTTTCTATTGATTGCGCTTTTTCTTCTTTTTACCCGTACCTGCTGGCTTCGCTCGCGGCTTCATTGGTAAAAAGTAGGCTTCACTCTGATCGTCTTCCACTTCAAAACCGACTACCTGCTCGCGTTCAAGTTGGAACTTATTTTTCTTTTCTATCACTTTGAAATGGTGGTAGTCGTCGTAATCGATAAGAGATAACCCTAAACCTACTTCACCAGCACGACCACTACGACCGATTCGATGCATATAATCAGCAGGGCTACGCGGAAGATCGAAGTTAATCACCACTGGAAGTTTTTCAATATCAAGGCCGCGTGCTGCGATATCGGTGGCAATAAGAACTTGAATCTCGCCAGACTTAAAACCGTCAAGGACACGAGTACGAGCGCCCTGCCCTTTATCACCATGGAAAACTTCAGCGGTAATACCGCGTTTTGACAACTTTTGAGCTAAATGGTTACAGGCATTCTTAGCGTTCACAAAAATCAGAGTCTGTCGCCACTGATGCTGTTTGATTAAGTGCGCGAGTACCGCCGTCTTCTCACCTTTATTTACACTAAACACGCGCTGCACCAAAGTGCTGGCTTCTGCGCTCTGCAACTGAACTTCAACAGGGTCGCGGAGCAACTGCTGAGCCAACGTCGTCACTTTATCAGGGAAAGTTGCAGAAAATAACAGCGTCTGTTTCTTCTCTGGGAGTAACGCAAGAATCTTATTCAGTTCTTCGGTAAATCCGAGGCTCAACATACGGTCGGCTTCGTCAAGAACAAGCGTTTTTACTTGGTCCAACTTAATCGCGTTACTGGATACCAGATCAAGTAATCGACCCGGCGTTGCAACAATGATGTCACAGCCACCACGAAGCGCCAGCATTTGTGGGTTCACCGATACACCACCAAATACGGCAACCGTTTTGATCTTATCTCTGAGATGGTATGAGTAAGATTTGACGTTATATGCCACCTGTGATGCCAACTCACGAGTTGGTACTAAAATCAGGTGGGAAACGAAGTTGCCACGGCGATTGTTTGATTCGTCTTGCTGAACAATTTTTTGCAAGATTGGCAGCGAAAAAGCAGCGGTTTTACCAGACCCCGTATTGGCACCACCAATAATATCTTTCCCTTCAAGGATATCAGGAATAGAACGGGATTGAATGGGCGTCGGTTGGCTGTATTCCAACGCTTCTAGTCGCTCGACTAATGTTGGAATCAGGCCAAGATCGGCAAATGTCGCTTGCTGTGTTTTATCTGTCATTACAATGAGTGGCTCAGTGCTAGTAAAGGCCGTGTATCTTATGCTATTTCGCGTCTGGATGTTAGAGATAATGGCCCAAACAGAAGATTGGTGAAAGAAGCACTATAGGGTTCAGGAACTTCCTTTCACTAACATGAGTTAATGGTTTCGATAACCAATACTCTACGACCAAGATGGTAGCGTTCGCGACAAGCAAAGGGAAAAGGAGCCAGGCACTCTGACTCCTGTAAAGCAAAACACATTGTATTTTGGGGAAAGAGATTACAAAGGCAGGCCACACCCGAATCAAAGGCTTAACCACACTATTTAAGCTCTGCGGTTTTGAGAGCTTAATATAGCTTGAGAAAACTCCGGGTCACTAATGTCCATCGTTGTCTATTTAACTAATGTAGTGGACTCGGTTGTATAGATTACTTTCTCCCAATACCACGGTTCTTCTTAGGGCAAATTTGACTGCTATAGCCACAATCGTTACTGATGTCGTATATGGAAATACCTGTTGTCAGAAAGGTAACGCGCCAAGATGAGTAATGTTGCATATCATCCTCGTAAGCCCAATTCCTTCACGAGGTAGTAATGGAAAAAATTAATTTATCCCGATATCTGATATGTAGCTTCGCCTTTGTGTTGCTTTATCCTACGGCAATAGATCTCTACTTGGTTGCTTTACCACAAATCGCCCATGACCTGTCTGCCAGCGAATCACAACTTCATATTGCTTTTTCTATTTACCTCGCTGGTCTAGCATCGACTATGGTTTTTGTTGGGCGAACTGCTGATTGTTTAGGACGCAAACCTGTTGCCATTTGCGGTGCAGTGATTTTTACCCTTGCATCAATGTTCGCGGGCTCTGCTGAGACCAGTAATAGCTTCCTAATAATGCGCTTTTTCCAAGGCGTAGGTGCCGCATGTTGCTATGTAGTGGCCTTTGCCATTTTGCGTGACACCCTAGGGGACCCAGAGCGAGCTAAGGTTCTATCGATGCTCAATGGAAATATCTGCTCTATTCCAGTACTTGCCCCCGTGATCGGCAATCTGATTATGATCAAGTTTCTGTGGCCCGTGTTATTCACTGCCATGGCGATAATGGGTGTTGTGATAGGTTTAATTGCTTGCTTTGTCTTGAAAGAAACCTTGCCTAAAACCAAGCGCACAACTTTAAATGTGAGTGAAGCTTCCGACGAATCACTATCTAACCGCTTTTTCATATCGCGCGTTATTTATACATCTTTAGGCGTCACAGCTATTCTCTCTTATGTAAATACGTCACCAATGATAATAATGGATTCAATTGGTTTTACTCGAGGCGAATATTCAACAACGATAGCACTACTCGCGATGGTAGGTATGACGACATCGTTTTCAGTTCCATTTGCTCTTTCTTGCTTCAAACAAACCACATTGATGTTCGCTGCACAAATGACCAATTTTCTGTCGGCTATCGTTATTCTCGCGGCTCACTTGAATAGCGATAGTCCGACACTTTATATGGTAGGATTCACTCTGCTCAGCATGAGTTTTCCAATGGGGTTTGGTGTGGCGATGAGCCAAGCGTTAAGCCAGTTCTCACGCAAAGCTGGACTTGCAAGCTCTATGCTTGGCATAGGTCAGGTTTCTTGGTCTGCACTTTACATTTGGTTGATGGCGACGTTAGGTGTGTCGGCTGTGATGATGTTAATGATAGCGTTGGTTGCTAGTAGCGTTATTGGACTCTCCATAATATTATTATTTCCAAATCAGAACGTTAGTGAGCCTCATGAAGAAATCTCTTGCCCGACTTGATCTTAATTTACTGCTCACTCTGCAATTGCTACTGCAAGAGCAGAGTGTTACTAAAACGGCGAAAAAACTTAATGTAACTCCCTCAACCGTGAGTAAGTCTTTAGGCAAATTGCGCGCTTGGTTTGATGACCCGCTTTTTGTGAATACGCCGCAAGGCCTAAAGCCAACAAATCTCGCGACAAACGTGCAAGTGCTTTTGTCAGACTGGATGCAGATCGGTAACCAGATTGTTTCACTCAGAGGTGATGATGTTCCAAGCGGAGTTAAATTTCATCTTGGAGTAGAGTCGCCATTGTCACTCATCATGGTCGACGAACTGACCAAACGAATCCATGACTTTTACCCAGACTCAACGGTAAAGTACCATAACTGGGATGAGGACTCATTAGATGCCATCACTAGCGGTGAAGTGGATATTGGTTTTACTGGCCGCGAAAGCCATCCTCGCTCCAAAGAGTCGTTAGAACTGCTACCGTATTTCATTAACTTCGAAGTGTTGTTCTCAGATTTACCTATGGTGTATGTCCGCAAAGATCATCCTGCGCTCAAGCAAGAGTGGAATTTGGATACTTTCTTAAGCTATGCCCATATCAATGTAGCATGGGAGAAAAATGACAGTTGGGTGTTGGATGAGATCTTGGCTGAGCAGGGACACACTCGAAACGTTAGCCTAACGATGGCGAGTTTCGAGCAAGCTTTATTTGTTGCAGAAAAGCCCGACCATCAAATGTTAACCACAGCACCAAAATATTGTCAGCGATACTGCGAACAGCTTCACCCCAACTTAATAGCGTTGCCTATCCCCGTTGCTGAAGATTATCAGCACAAGCTACTGATTCCATTTACTATGATTTGGCACAAGCGCAATAACCAGAACCCTAAAATCGTGTGGTTGAGGGAGACGATAAAGAGCCTGTATGGCACAAGTTGAACGGTTAATGTTTAAGTACATTTAAAGCAAAGGAATAGACATTCTCCCCCCCCCCCTTATGTTGTCAATAACCGTAGGAGTATGGTCTTGCCTTCCATTAGATTAAATATTTTAAAATCTTGAACTCTATTATCCACTTCGAAATTGATTTCAGCTCATTTGAGGCAGAAAGAAGCTAGAAGCACTTGCTTATGTTGGGTGAGTAAATGTATGTAAAAGCCTCAGTACATAAAAACGAACCTAATTTAGGTAAGCTCTTGGCAACTATATGCCACGACTCGAAAAGTAACGCGTGGGTGAATCGCCATAGACCCGACGAAACATCGCAATAAAGTTACTGGGCGTCGAATAACCTAAAGCATGTGCAATATCTCCCACCGATTCCCCTCGAGCTATCATTTCTAATGAATGTATTAGCAGTACTTGTTGCTGCCATTCACTAAAACTCATGTTTAACTCACTTCGAATCAATCGTCTTAACGTCCGAGATGAGACTGCCCCAATATTGGCCCAATGCTCTACAGAATGCTTGCTGTTTGGGTCTATTAAAATTGCTTGAGTAACTTTTTGCAGTCTCGGATCTCTGGGCAGCGGGATGTGGAGTGACTCATGAGGGCTATTGACGATTTCATCGGATATTACGGCAAGAATACGTAAAGACTGTATGGATAGATCGTCTGTTTTGCTCCATATCGATGCTCTAACCGATAGGGCTTTCAACACATCGCTCATTTGGATAACACAAGGTCTCATTGGAAACCGCTCACAACTCTCTGGAGTAAACAGTAATGAACGACCTTTCAGAGAACCACAAAAATAAACACTGTGCATCGCACCCGGGGGGATCCAACCAGCTCGGTGAGGTGGTAGTATCCACGTTCCTTCATCGGTTTTGACCTGAATTAGCCCTTCATCTATACACAGTAACTGGCCTCGATGATGACTGTGCCAATTATGTGGCCGTTGATCCAAATGGTTGAAGTCGCTCCTTTCATGCTGCCACTCCTTAACGATCAGTGCGGCGCCATTTTTCCATTCGCTGTAATCAGAGTTTGTCACTTTATTTACTCAATTCCATTTTGGCCATTATTCATTATTTTCTGTCCTCTTAACGTTACCATAGCAAGTTAGCGTTCGAGTAACATTTTAGCAACGACCATTTTATCGAAGGCAGAACCATCATGAACGAACCTATCTTTATTATCTATTACATTACAGCAGGCTTGGGCATTGGCTTTCTCGCTGGACTCGTTGGTGTGGGTGGTGGTGGAATGGCCGTCCCTATTTTTGCGTTTCTATTTTCACTACAGGGAATAGCTGATACGGAAGTAGTGCATCTTGCGTTAGGGACATCAATGGCTTCGATGATTATTACAACATTGGGCAGCATGCGCGCTCACTACAAAAAAGAGAATGTAGACTCGACAATGGTAGTAAAAATGTTGAGCGGAGTTCTAGTCGGAACATTTTGCGCCACATTCGTAGCATCGTATCTACAAGGAGTCTATCTGGCAGGCTTTTTCAGCGTATTCATGTTGTATGTTGCTTATAAGATGTTTCTCAACACTGAAAATGAGTACAACCCTAACCCACATGGGGCTATCGGTAATATCACTGTAGGCTCGGTGATTGGCTCTGTATCAGCACTTGTCTCTATAAGCGGTGCGGGGTTGATCATCCCCTATCTTGTCCAGCAAAATTTTGAGGTAAAACGTGCTATTGGTACCTCTGCTGCGATAGGTTTCCCTATCGCGCTGTCAGGAAGCCTCGGTTACATGTTAAACGGATGGGGAAACACAGATTGGAACAACTTAGTATTAGGATACATATACCTTCCTGCAATGCTCAGCTTCTCCATTAGTAGCTACTTAACTACTAGCCTCGGCGTGCGTTGTGCAGAGTATTTCCCAAATAAAGTTCTTAAGAAAATCGTTGGTATTTTGTGTGTTCTTCTAAGTTTCAAAATGTTGGTACAAGTACTTAGTTAGAGCAAATAACACGGTCACTAGTAGGCCTTGCACTATGGTGAAAGGATAAGCCTGCAAAAACTTACTTCTCGCTTTGCTGGTCCAAGCACACAATGTGTAAGAAAGCTCCTCATTGTTGCACTCTTATGACTTTGTTAACCTGGCCAGAATTACATCCAAAATGTGCTGATGATTGTCCTTTCTGGAAACCTCATCACGCTCCTGGCAAAGTGCTTCCTCCCCTTCTGATGCGAGAATTTTAATGCCACGCTCAGTACATTCTGCGAACGCACTAAACTGACTCGCACTAGGAATCTCTTGAAACGTCACATTGGGAAGATCAACAAGTGATTCGGCTGGTGTCAGTGCGGGATGTAGCCGATCAGAAAGCATCACCACGGTGATAGCATTGTTCATCAAGGCCAGAGTTTCAGGGACAAAAGTTTTCGTTAACTCAGGGTTGATAACGACGACCGATTTCAGTTTGTTTTCAGACTGAAATCGGGGGAATTTTTTATCCGGGATGCTGGTAATATCAACGTTATTTTCACGTAACCAATGACAGTCTACATTGGTGGCGTTGTGACACGATGTTCGGTATTTCTCCGGGCTTATTTGCGCTCCGGAGAGCATCAGCATAGATGTGCCGCCCAGAAAAAAGCCGACCCCCTGCACTTCATCAGTATCTACACCTCCGGACAGTATCCCGGCCGAACTTAATTCGTTCAGTCCAAGCACCAAATCACTGGTTCTGAATGTGATTTCATCAGCAGCCATTTCTGCATTGATTTCGTTCGGTGCAGGAGGCTTTGGTACCACAACGACATAACCTTGTTGCGCCAGGCTCGAGGCTATCCAACCACTGTGGGAAAACGCTGACCGTGTTCCGCCCTGCGACAAAAGCACAACGGGAAATTTTCCACTTGCTAAAGGGGCATCTAACTGCGTTTCGACTGATTTAAAAATGTTCCCCCTACCAAACGAGAAGTTGTTTTTTTCGTTCGTTGTGGGATACCAATAATAGACTTCCACAGGCTTGTCTCTGTCTTCACTGAATCCCGTTTTGACTGTTAGCGCAGAATGGTATTTCGGCTCATTCGTACTGGCGCTGACACTGACACACAATGTAGCGAGTAGAAAAGACATTATTATTTTGGTTTTCATTTTTCCCTCAGCCGGCAAACACATTCTTCTGCACGGCATCTAGAAAAATAACGCGCAGGAGATTCTCCATATATTTTGCGAAACATAGCAATAAAGTGACTCGGAGTCGAGTAACCCAAAGCAAGTGCCTACTTTGAACTGCGCCAGCACTCTCTTGGACAAAAGCGTGTTAGTACTTATGTTTAATTCGATATATTTCGCATTATCTTACGTATAGTAAAACCTCTTATTGAAGGACCAATTCAACTCATCCACTACACCCATACTAATCCATCAAATGATAGGGTATAGAATAGACACGTCATTCTTTGTTGCTTCTCCAACGACTGATGTGTTATCCCCAGCACACACCAAATAGTCAATATCCGAAACATCCATCAAACGATAAGGTGCAGATGTCTGATCTTTCTCCTCTGTAAATATCACTGTTAACGCTCCACCTTGTTTGAACAATTGCTGCTTAAAATTCGCGTCAGAATAATTTAGGGCTGTAAAACCACTTTCTTTTGACCAGCCACAAACTCCAATAAATACCATATCAAAGTTAAAAGCTTGGATTTCTGATACCGCTTTTGCATCTACTACAGCTCCAAGTGAACAGTCAACCTGTCCTCCAATCAAAATGACATTTTTTTGCCCAGAATTGAACAGGCTCATAGCGATATGAACAGAATTGGTCACAATGGTGAGTTCAAGATCAGTAGGTACCCTATCCGCAAAAACCATATTTGAGCTGCTCGCATCTATAAAAATAAGTTGACCTTTTTTAAGGAGAGAGATGGCTACTTCCGCTAGTTTCTGTTTTTCATCAACGTGTTGACTACATCGCTCATTAACACTCCCAGAAGCAGGCGTATTGAGTATTGCTCCGCCGTGAGTTCGCTTACAAAGCCCCATTTCTGCAAGCTTATTCAGGTCTCTTCGAATAGTGATGCCGGTTGTCTCCAATCGTTGCGCAACATCGCTAGCATTCAAACTTCCTTCTTTGGCTAATATGTCTAACAACAACCTTTGTCGCTGTTCAGCGATACACTTTTTCATATACCCACCTCAAAAAATAAGTATTGACACTATATCGTAATGATCAAAAATGAACAGACCAATGAGCATTAATGAACACAAAAATTGACTTCAACAAATAGAGGTATATGTAAATGATTGAATTTGAGAGAATGACGGCAGGGCTTTTGTACGACCCTGCTAACAAAGAGCTCGTTGCATTGAGAGAGTCAACGAAACATAAGCTTGAACGATTTAATTATGCACTTTCAACAAATGAGGCTGCGCAAAAACAGGCGGTTAAAGAACTTTTTGGAAAGGTTGGAGAGCAGGTTTCACTCAATCGTAACTTTTGGTGTGACTACGGTATAAACATCAAAGTAGGTGACAACTTTTATGCAAACCATGATTGCGTTATTTTGGATTGCGCAGAGGTAAATATCGGCGACAATTGTTTAATTGGCCCTCAAGTGGGTATTTATACCGCTTGCCACCCTCTGGATCCAATTGAACGCAGATCTGGAAAAGAATTTGCGAAACCGATAACAATTGGCAATGACTGCTGGATTGGTGGGAATGCAACTATAAATCCTGGTGTCACACTTGGAAACAATGTGGTCGTAGCCTCAGGTTCAATTGTAACGAAGAGCTTTGGCGATAATGTCATCATTGCTGGGAACCCAGCACGTATCATCAAGCACATTGAATAGGATCAAAGTTTAAACTGCTCAGTACTGCAAACACCTGACATTACGAGCATCCCCCCTTGGTTAGCACGACTACACATATTCCATTTCGAAGCTAGAGGCTCCGCTTTTAAAGGCCTTTAAGTGAACATGAGTTCGTGCTTGCCATTAATAACCTTTAATGAGTAAATTGACTAACAAGATTAAAAATGTAAGGCAATATGCGATGAATTAGTGACAAAAAGCATTTGGCCTAAGAAGAAAAGGGGCATTAGTTAGTTCTATTGCCGAAGCGACGAGATCAGAAGCGGGTTGGAGCAGAGGTGATTTACGAAACAACCTGTTTCGCAATTATGCAAGACCCTCTTGCATAATTGGTTACTAGAGTTTGTCCAACAACCTGTTGGACAATTGGGAAACAGCTTGTTTCACAAATAAATCTCATGACGGCTTCTTGCGCTCTAAACACATCTTGGGGCATAAATGAGCCAGCACAGCTCTAGCTGGCTCGAAGATGGACAGAAACGTGCCAGTGACTTTGCTAAATTAGCTAACCACGAATTACCTCAAGTATGGGAAAGTCCTTTCCGTAACTAAATATGTAAAGCCAATACACACCAAACTATGACTCATTATCATAGGATAAATGCCCCTCTTTTCCTCCTGCACACTTTGATATTAAATGCACGCCACATCATTTTTTGTTCAATCACAAACTTAAAAGTCAAAGTTATGTCTTCAGAAAACATCAGCGAACTGGATATTGCCTCTCCAGTATCGTCGTCAAAAAAGCTACTTATAGTTTTAGCTCCTTGGATATTTGTTTTCCTATGGAGTACCGGATTTGTTGGGGCCAAATTTACGGTTCAATACAGTGAACCTTTTCATCTACTTTTTCTACGCGGGCTTTTTTCTTGCTTGGCGTTTTTTATATTAGCTTTATTGTTTAAAGCCAAATTTCCTTCAGTCAAAGGAATCGCGAAACAGCTCGTCGTTGGGCTGTTCTTACACGCCCTTTTCCTTGGTGGCTGCTTTTACTCAATGCACTTGGGTATACCATCAGGCATCGTAGCATTGATCACCGGACTTCAACCGATACTGACAGCGATTGTAGTGTCGACCCTGCACAGACAGAGCTTAAGCATTGGTAAGTGGATAGGAATCATCATCGGATTTTTTGGTGTGTATTTTGTTTTATCGCCAGGACAACAAGATTTTCACCTCAATGCGTTAGGTCTTTTATGCGCTATCGCTGGACTTGTTGGTGTTACCGTCGGAGCACTGTATCAAAAGAGTTCCAACAGTGACGGTCATGTGTTGAGTGCTACATTTTTCCAATATGTTTCACTGACCGTTGTCATGGGTATTATGAGTGTTCTGTTTGAGCACACTCCTGTCCATTGGAATATCCCATTTGCTTTGGGTCTGACCTGGTTAGTTCTTGGTGTATCAGTGACTGCGGTTCTGTTACTGATTTTTATGATCCAAAGTGGCGAATCCACCAAAGTCGCTACCTATTTTTATCTTGTTCCGGTCCTTACAGCCGCAGAAGCCTGGGCGCTTTTTGGTGAACCAATCACGACCTCGATGTTGATTGGGATGGCAATGTCCATCATTGGCCTACTTCTTGTGATTCGCAAGTAACCCTGCATCTTATTTAAACGAGTTAATACAATGATGAAAAAACATTTATATCAAGCGCCTGCGGTCAACAAGAAACGTTATGGCGACACAGTTGTCACGATGCTGAGTGATGGATACTTAGATGCATCTTTTGAACTATTAAATGGCATAGAAGCTTCTCAAGCAGAGGCTGCTCTTGAACAAAAGGGGGTAGAGCCTCTTCCAAGAATGAATATCAATGCCTATGTTGTCGAGACATCAAATCGAACCATACTGATTGATAGCGGTGCAGGTGGAATTAACGGTTGGGGTGGCAGACTCCCCGCTGCTTTAAGAGCGGCTGGTTTCGATCCACTCGATATTGATACCGTTCTTTTGACGCATGCTCATCCTGACCACGTTGGTGGGTTGGCGGGTCCATTAGCGACTCTTTTTTTGCAAATGTTCAAGAGCTTTACGTTCATGAACAAGAACTCGCATTTTGGAGAAATGATACCATTATGTCTTCGGCACCAGATGGGTTTAAACCATTCTTTAACGTAGCAAGAAATGCTTTTGATGCCTACAAAGATAAGTTAGTGCCATTTAATCAAGAGTCATTATTGACTGATATCCAGACTGTACCTTTATTCGGGCATACACTTGGACACAGCGGCTTTTTAGTCGGTAGTGGTAATGAATCACTACTAATATGGGGTGATATTGTTCATTTCCCTCATATTCAGACCTCAAATCCAGATGTGTCTATTGCCTTTGACAACAATCCAGAGGAAGCCGCAAAGATGCGTAAAACCCTTTTAGATAGAGTCTCTACAGATCATATTTCTGTGAGTGGTATGCATTTCAACTTGCCTGCCTCTGGTAAAATTAAGCGAGAAAACAACCAGTACACATTAAATTATGACCTTTGGTCTCCAGTTGTCTGAGTCGGTCATGGACGTGTTATAACGAAAGGCCACGCAGTTTTTATCTACGTAGCCTTTTCGTGATACATCGCTGATGTCGATTATTTACGCATAAAATAAAGAATCTGCACATTCCTATGCTGGTGGGATCATTCTATTTCTGCATAAAAAATAAGGAAAGCGTCAGACATACTTTCTGGCTTCAATGCAGTGTAAGAATAATGTCTCAGGTTCCCAGAATAATCGATGATCGATTTTTTCCCTTTTCTGGTCTTCTTTACATCATATTCCTGCCACATCCGTTTAAATTCTTCACTTCGTAGCAGCAGGTCGTTAATCACGGTTTCAAATCGAGGCTTATTGCTGCTTAAAGCATAGTATGAGCGAAAAGAGGCGATGGTACTCTGGGCGGCGGCAGACCAGTCAGGAATGCGTTCTTTGTATTCTGGGTTCAGGAACATCAATTTCAGTGAGTTTCTGTCCAAGTCATCAACACTCGACCAGTTAAAGATTTTTTGCTCTGAGGCTTTATTCCAATAAAGAATGTCCATATTCTCACTACGAACAAACGCTGGGTGAGGGTCAAGAGCCTTTATCATTTGTTTTAGCTCGTCTTGTAGCTGTATATCACTGTGAGCTGAATATGATGTCCCAAAAACCGTCGCTTCGAAATACTCTTGCTCATCAGAACTGAGCTTTAATACTTTCCCAATTCGTTTGATGGCTTCAATCGAGATACTTATATCACGACCTTGTTCTAGCCATGTGTACCAACTTACGCTGACGGCGGCCAGTTGTGCCACTTCTTCACGGCGTAGCCCTTTGACTCTGCGATGGTAGGTCGAAAAACCATAATCGGTAGGATCCAACTTTCCCCTGTGCTTGAGTAAAAACTGGTTTAAATCATAGTTTCTTTCCGAACCATTCTTACTCTTCACTGTGTTAAGACTCATACACGGAGCACTCAATCAGATTTCCATCAGGATCTCGAAAGTAGAAGGAAGTGATCGGCCCCAGCGCTCCAGTACGATTAACCGGGCCTTCTATAATTTTAACTTTTTGAGCCTGAACATGTTGCATTGCGCTTTCTAAATCCCCGTCAATGATAAAACAGAGATCGGCACTACCCGCTTGTACATGTCGTGCCTTAGGCTCAAACTCACTGCCTAGCTGGTGCAAATTGATCTTTTGCTGGCCATATTCCAAGGCGACTCGCCCTTCTCCGAAGGTGACCGCATTCATACCCATCACCGATTGAAAGAAAGCCACCGATGTCGGAATATCAGCCACGGTTAAAACAAAATGGTCGAGGCGCTTAATGTTCAAATTCCTTTCTCCTTTGAAGTTATGACGTGATTAAACGGATGAACTCCATACTAAGTAGACAGCCAACAATATAAACAAGATAGCATTGATCTTATTCAACCAGTGTCGATGTTCGCCCAGAAAGAGTGTTTTGGCCTTATAGGCGAGTAACGCATAGGTTGAATGCGCACAGATAAATGCCAGACTGAATATCCCTACCAACACCGAAAACTGTACAACATAGCTTTCATCTGGCTTGATAAAGTGAGGGAAAACAGAAAAGAAGAACAGGATAGCATTCGGGTTACTAAATTGTAACAGGACACCTTCCCCAAACACTTGCCTCTTTTTGAAAACCACGTCCGTAGAAATAACTTGAGCCTTGCGGCTGCTAAACCACAGTTTAAGTCCCAAATAAAATAAGTAGGCGGATCCGCAATAAGAAACCACTTTAAAAGCCATAGGAGAGGACACCAACAGCAGCCCCAGACTTGTAGCAGAGAACAGAGCGACAGAACAAACGCCCAGCGTTAAACCTGATATCCCAACGACCGAACCTTGAAAACCAAAGTTAATCGCGTTCGTGATGGATTTTAAAGTACCTGGGCCAGGCATATATACGACGGCTAATGCAATTGCAGCAAAACTGAAATAGGTATCCAAGATGACACTCGTTATAGTAAAGAAAGAAGTACTATTGTCAGTCGTTCTTGAATTAGTGAAAAATACTATTTAACTAATAGTTTGATACGTTTTTCTTATCAGTGACATGTTCTTTCAACCACTTAACACCGTATTCGACTAAAGGGTGTCCTCGCTTAGGATCCCATACTAACGCGGCGGTCACGATGGATATCAGCTCTTCAAGCGGGACAAGCTTTACATTACTGGGGATCATGCTGACCATGCTCATAGGTACTAAAGCAACCCCCTGGCCACAACTCACATAGGCAATCTGAGCAGTAACCGAACGAACTTCGTAGAGTATGCGTGGGTTAAACCCATGATTTCTACAGGCTGAAGTTAATAGATCGAAATACGTTGGATTAACCCGTCTGGAAGACATAACAAATGCTTCCTCTTTTAGATCTCTCGGCGAGATACACATCGCTTCCCCCATTGGATGATTCAGTGGTAACGCAACGCCGAGCTTATCTTCTGTTAAAGGAAACGTGCTTAATCCCATACCGACCTCACCTTCCACCCGAACAAACGCCAGATCCAATTCACCAGAAGATAACGATGTGATTGCTTCAGCGCTGTCAATTTCATCGACAAAAACCGTGACATTTGGGTAACGTTGTTTGAAGTGTTCTAGAAAAGCTGGCACAACTTCAAACATAGCAGATGTGATGGCACCAATATGAATGACACCAGATTGTCCGTGCGCCACCTCTCGAACGGTCTTTTCCAGAGATGACATTTGAACAACAAACTTTTGCACATGAGGAAGAATAGCTTTTCCCGACGCGCTAAGTTTAGTACCGCGTCGAGAGCGTTCAAACAAAGTGAGCTTCAACGACTGCTCAAGTATTTTGATTTGCTCCGTTAAAGGAGGCTGAGACATTCCCAGTCGCTTTGCCGCACGACCAAAGTTCTCTTCTTCGGCAACTGCCAGAAAAAGATAAAGCTGTTTTATCAACCTGTAATCGATTTTACTCATCAATAGTCCCTAACGACGCAATAATGAAGTACGTTAAAATGCCCAATGCTATACTGCTAATTCTATTTTCGTATCACATAGATACTAATATTAGAATTCAACTATCAATCAAAAGCTGTACATTGGCAACATCAACAACAGATGTGAGTATTGTATGGAGCTATTTTCAAGCCAACGTTTCCCTTTTTTAATCGAAGGTGTACACCTTAGCGTTTCCGCGATAACCAGATCGGGCGAAAAAGCTCCGATTGTCTTTCTCCATGGATTTGGTTCCACCAAAGAAGATTACGCCGACATCGTTTACTATGCAGAGTTTAACGGTCATCCTTTTCTTGCCTACGACGCACCAGGATGCGGCGAAACACAATGTAGCGACCCCACATCCGTGACGATCCCTTTTCTGCTGAAAACAGCCATTGCGATACTGGATCAAGTTGGGTTCAAACGGTTTCATCTTGTGGGACATTCCATGGGAGGGTTAACCGCGTTAATGCTGGCACATCAGTACCCAAACCGCGTTCTCAGCTTCACCGATATTGAAGGGAACATAGCACCAGAAGATTGTTTTCTGAGCCGCCAGATTATCAATTATCCATCGGACAACGCAGCAGAATTTTTTGATGAATTTATTATGCGAACTCGCCATGCACCACACTACGCAAGTGCCTTGTATTCCGCTAGTTTGCGCCACAAAGTACGAGCAGATGCCGTTAAACCTATCTTTACGTCTATGGTTGAACTGTCTGATGATGGTGAATTGATGGATAAGTTTCTTAACTTACCTTGCCCTAAGATGTTCATGTATGGGGAGCAGAATCAAGATCTGTCCTACTTATCTCATATTGAGAGCCAAGGCGTAAAACTGGCAGAAATACCGTACTGCGGGCATTTCCCTATGTACTCAAACCCTGTCAGTATGTGGAGCCATATTGCTCAAAATATTATACGTTCATCTTAACGTATTCTTTTGGTGTCACTCCCATGATTCGTTTAAACATAGCGATAAACGCAGACGAACTGGAATAACCCAGCTCAAGGGCGATAACTTCAACACTATCGCCCGACTCCAATCGATTCATGGCTTTCAGTACTTTAAGCTTTTGCTTCCACTCCGTGAGCGGCATCCCCAATTCTTTGTTGCTTTTTCTCATGAGAGTACGCTCTGTAACGTAAAAATGAGAAGCCAGCGTTTTAAGAGGAATGTCTTGATCAAGATGATTTTCGATATGGTCAAGTACCCGCGATAACGTTGCATCATCAGTCGAAGGTAAAAAACTCTCGATAGAATTAGTCTGCTTAAGTTGATCGTAAATAACCCGAATTAGGCGAGTTTGCTCGGCCGAATAAGGCGACACTGGTAAAAATTGTTTTAAATGTTCAAGCGCGGAGCGAACCAATGGGGTGACTTGTAAAGCACATACTCTGTTTGGCAATGCGTTAGCATAAGACGGCTCAATATATAACGAACAATGTGTTGCCTCATATTGATTGAAACCTTGATGTTCGATTCCCGGTGGAAGCCAAATCCCATACTGAGACGGAGCCAAGTAGGAGCGTCTACCGATCCTCACTTCCATAACGCCATTGTAAGAATAGACAAATTCTCCCCAAGGATGACTGTGGTTAGGATAACTCGAATCGGCAGGAATTTCCGCGACGCGAAAATACATCGGCTCAGGGATGTGGTTTTGAAATGGAACTAAACTGCAATTTTTTTTCATAACCCAAAGTGTCACTTCTGCGCGGTTGCATGTCAGTTTTAAACTATATGTTTTGAATGCGTCACAGGCAATATAAATATTAACAACAATCACCAGAAGATAAACAATCATGCAACAACGACAAGCTATCGATGTCACCTCCTTCTCTCTGATGGTCATCTTTTGTATGATCATGGGAGGGCAGCAAGTCGCCATTAAAGCCGTCAGTACTGACATGGCTCCAATCGTCCAACTTGCTTTACGCTCATTATTTGCAGCCGTTTTGATCCTAACGTACATGCGTTTTAAAAAAGAACGTTTTGTCTCTGAATCCGGTGCAATAAAATATGGAATTCTTGCGGGAATCTTCTTTGCATTGGAATTTTTCTTATTGGGAGAAGCTCTAACCCGAACGACCGCAGCTCACGCCGTTGTGTTTCTATATAGTTCTCCCATCTTTACCGCTTTAATCCTTCATTTATTTGTTCCATCAGAAAGAATGTCGTTACTTCAATGGGGTGGGATTCTGATTGCGTTTTCCGGTATCGGCATCATTTTCTGGGAACCGAGTTCAATGGATGCCTCAGGTACGTTCATCGGAGATATTCTTGCTTTTCTGGCTGCCTTAGCCTGGTCATTGACAACGGTGATTGTGCGATGTACTTCCCTTTCGAAAGTACCAGCAAAACAAGTGGTCTTCTATCAACTCATTGTTGGATTTGTTTTACTGGCGATGACCTCTACCGTAACTCAACAGTGGCATTTTAATTCGACACCTATGGTGTGGGTTAATCTAATATTTCAATCAGTAATCGTGTCGTTTCTGGCCTTTTTAGTCTGGTTTTGGCTGCTGGGCCGTTATCAAGCGTCACAAATTGGCATTCTCTCATTTATGACACCATTGTTTGGTGTGGTCTTTGGTTACATCTTGCTGGGAGAACACCTCGATAAGCAATTCCTGATAGGCTCAGTTTTCATCCTTTCTGGTATCTTTGTCGTCAATAGTTCTAGCTGGGTGTTAAGAAAAATTCATCGCTTGCAACAAGCTAAGAATAAAGCATCAGAGTTAAAGGTAGGCTCATCAAGCATTAGAAAAAGTAGCCCAAAGTGAATAGCTCAGTATGTGGGGTTGTAGAATGCTGAAACACATTGGGGCACTTTTGCGTTGGAAAGTACTCAACGTGAAGGTTCTCGACAAAGATGAATCAACTCGATGCTGCCCAAAAGACGTCTAAGCGAGTTTCAGATTTCAAGTAACTTTTGAGACTTTGAGCACAACTTCGAGCACTTTATGTATATCGGTGTGTTCAATCCTAATAGAGCATTGAATAGTTAGATATTGAGCAATCCATGTGAACTATGAAACTTAAGTTAACCGTTTGATTTGCTCTCTTACGATATCTAAAGCTGATTGCAATTGTAATCGGCTTAATGGACCTGCAAGTGATATCCTCACTGCTGCCGGCACTTCATACCGACCCACAGCAAACATTTCCGCTTCCCTCACTCTGACACCATGTTTCAACAACGACTGGTTAAAGTGATATCCTGTTAATGGCTCAGGCAAAGGTAGCCACACATTGTAACCAGGAACACCAATCTGGATTTCGGGAAATACTGCCTTCCAGATCCGATGACGTGCACTGAGTTCCATCGCTATCTCTTTGTCCACGGCTTGCATAGCTCCGCTAGTTAACCAACGACAAACAAGGTCGATTATCAAAGGGCTAACATACATACAACTGGCTCGTAGCGCACGTTGCAGTAAATCTTTGAACGACAAAGGCAGAATGATGAAACCCAGCCGCAATCCACCTGCAAAGTACTTAGAAAAACTGCCCACGTATAAGGTAATATCTGGAGCGATAGCAACTAAGGGACTCTTTCGATGAGACGGTGGGCAGTAGAGAACATCGTCCTCAATAATCAACACATTGTAACGACGACATATCTCTATGATTTTTAGTCTTCGGCTATCCGTTAACTGAGCTCCGGTCGGGTTCTGTATTCCCGGCGTAAGATAAAGCAGTTTTGGGCGATGCCTCTTACAGTGCAAAGCCAGATCTTCTGGATCTAATCCATGTTCATCGACTTTTACTGGCACTAGCTTTCGTTCGGATTGCTGACATGCATAGATGAACTCTGGATAACACAGCCCTTCAGCAAGAATTGTATCTTTAAGGCGGCTTAGAGATTGAATAATCAACGATATCCCGTGTTGCCCTCCATGAGTCCACACTAGACGCCGTGCATCAATATCGATATTGAATTTGGTCATCAGCCATTGTCGAAGAGTCTCGTTATGACCCCGAATGCCATCAGCGGAGTAGTAATCCAGCACGGCTGCCTGCGCAATTTCCTCGTGTGATAGCTCTTTCAACGCATTCGCAAGAAATTTCGGCTGCGATAATAGCAAAGGTCGGCAACGTGCCAGATCAATGCCTTTTTCTTCCAATACCGGATGATAAAAGTGGTTCAGTTCAGTTTCTCTGTTACGTACATAAGTACCGCTTCCTACTTTTGGTTCCGTTAAGCCCCTCCGCTCTAGCTCCCTATATGCCCTCGTCACCGTTCCAACCGTCACACCTAAGCGATAAGATAAAATACGCTGAGGAGGTAATTTAGTGTCTGGTTCGAGTTCACCACTCTCTATCACCTCTGCAATCGCTTCAGCCAGTGCCATAAACTTAGGTCCGGAACGACCCGATATATCAGGGACTAACATTGTCTCTCTCCGAAGGGGTACAATTAACTCTTGTATTCAGGATAAATAAGGCCTGACGAAAATGAAATCAAAGAATTGTCACCATGACGCATTAACTGTAGGTCTCTCTCACTTCATCCCTTTATTCTTGGCTTATCAGCACTAATTTGAGAAGAAAAGAAATGACAACATTATGGGACCTAACTCCAGCGATGAGTTTATTTGCGTTTGTCACCGCCATAACACCCGGCCCAAATAACTTATTGCTCGCCAACTCAGGGGCACAATTTGGTATAAGGAAATCATGGCGACACCTAATTGGTATCCGTATTGGCGTAATAGGGTTAATTCTGCTTTGTGCATGTGGTGTCGGTGTTGCCCTACAAACTCATCCAAGTTGGTATCTCGCTATAAAATACATCGGTCTGGTTTACATGTTCTGGCTGATGATTAAGCTGCTATGTACTAACCATTTCGCAGGCAAACCCACTAAAAGCAAACCAATCAACGTAACTCAGGCTACGTTGTTTCAACTGGGTAATATGAAGGCTTGGATGGCATCACTTGCTTTGGTCACAAGTTATAGTCTCCCTTCTAACTATTGGTTCTCTGTTACATTGATTACTTTCGTGTTTACGACATTCGGACTGTTTGCAAATATTACTTGGGTCTGGGTTGGTAAAAAAATTCGTATTTATCTCAATACCGTATTAAGACAGCGCGTGTTCAACATCAGCCTAGCGACGATAACATTCATATCATTGTTACCAGTTTTGGGGCACTCTGCCTGAATGGCAAAGAGCAGAGTTTTGTATGTATAAAATTGCCAATTATCTAAATTCGCATTTCGAGGCGTAACACACTTTGGGGCCAAAAAGAGTCAGCCTAACGGTCTGGCTCTTTTGAATGAAAAAATAGTCTGGTGGGAGAACTTGTAAGGCTGTGGCAGGTTACACTCACTTACTCCTTAGGCAGGTGACCAGTTTCCTTCGCAAGCTTTTGCATCGCCTCGGCAAACGTTGTTGTCCCGCCTTTAGCTTTAAGCTGTATTACCTTATATCCCAACTTTTCCAACGCTTGGCGCTCTGCCAAAACAGCTTTGTCATTGTGTTGGCTACCTTGAGCTGGCTGATGAATGTAACATCCCTCTAGTTTACCATCTTCGACCAATTGGTGATGTTTCAGTGCATCGATATCAAAATTCATAATAAGTCTTTTCATTAAGAGTGGGAGTTTCTGTGGCTAGTTACATACGCTTCAAAGGCTTCACGACACTATCTAAGCCTTCAATTTTGAGCGCTAAACATAGCTTGAGCAAATCCCCTAGCTCGCCGCTTGGCCAGCCCTTTTTATCAAACCACAGTAAGTATTCTTCAGGCAGGTCGATTAACACTCGCCCTGCATATTTCCCAAATGGCATTTGCATTCTAGCGAGTTTAATGAGGTTTTCTTTTTCTAACATAAGTGACAGAGAGTTAAGGTAACTCGTCCAAGGGTAACACTGGTTCTCCCTCCTCACCAGCAAATCGCAGTCACGTTTATTTTTGGCGGCCTTGACTCGCTTTGTGCTAGAGTACGCGGCATAAAAAATGAGAACGAGAAAGCAATGAAGTCACCTTGTCGAGCTGCATGTAAAAATAACGCCGGAATATGCTCTGGTTGTCACCGGACGATGGATGAAATCATCCAATGGAAAGACAAAACCGATCTCCAACGAGATGCGATTATCGAACAAATCGCAGGAGAAGATTCAACACACAGTTGTCCTGAATGCGGGACTCAAGCCCATTGTGATATCGCCGCAGGCAAAGAGACATGCTGGTGCTTTACTATTGAAACCCGTGATTTACCCAAGCCAAGCGCCAACCAGCTGTGTTTGTGCCGAAAATGTCTAGAAAAAAAGCCAGTCCCGTAATGCGACTGGCTTACTGATCATCGTTTTCTGACTGGTGTTTATTTAGCGGTTAAAGCGGACGCTTCAAACTTAATGCCTTCCCACCCTGTCACCATAAAATTACGGATATTCTGGTGATCGCTGTTCTCTGGATGCTGCAATACATCTTCACGATAAAAACGGCCAAAGCAGGCTAGCGTCGCTTCTTTGTCTAGGTTGTTTAGCAAACCGAAAGCGAAGATCTTACACGAACCGTTGTTCTCGCCTGCATTGTTTTGTGTCTCACCATTTACAAAAGCGGTTGGCTCAAACGTATAGTTATCTTCGATCACCGCCATCGTTGCTTCAAATTCGACCTGCTCTGGTGACGCTGCCAATAAATCTAAAAACGATTTTAATTCCATTATTCCTCTATCCCTACTTCATCATATTGATGACACATTAGTTTCATAAAAAGCCAATATAAGAGTCATCAATCATACATATATTCAGAGCCTTACCAAATCAAACGTCATTCAGCGCTCTATCATTCCAATTGCGGAAATGGACAGCAGCATAAAACCCATGCTGATTGACAACCTATCGGATTGATAAGGAGATATCATGATCACCCCTTTAAAGGCAATCGGTGTACTCGCATTGTCATCACTTGCCATCGCGTGTTCATCACAACCCGAAGATACCGTGGCTTCATTCGCTACACAATGCAAACCTACCACTGCACCCGTTACTGGGGAAACGTCAATTCAAGGTTTAACGTTTATCGGAACATCCGTTGCTGATGCTCCATTCGACACATCGGCAGCTGAAATCGTGAGTTATGACGCCTGTACAGATAAGCTCTATGTGGTGAATGCTCAAGCAAAACGTATCGATGTACTTTCTATGGATGACAACGGCGTACCAACGCAAAGCGCATTCATTGATCTCAACAGCGCTGGCGAAGCAGCGGGCATTGAAATTGGCGCAGCAAACAGTGTCGCTGTATTCAATGGTTTGGTAGCTGTTGCGATTGAAAACAGTAATAAACAAGCGAATGGTATTGTTGGCTTGTACCGCTCCGACGATTTGTCATTAGTCATGACGTTTCCAACAGGCGCATTGCCAGACATGGTTGGCTTCTCTAAAGATGGCCGATACATCGCAACCGCTAATGAAGGAGAACCAAACAGCGATTACAGCATTGACCCTGAAGGTAGTATCACTTTGATCGATCTGAGCCTTGGTGTTACTCAAGCAGAAGTGTCACAAATTGGCTTTAACGAATTTGATGATTCACGAAAAGCAGAGCTTCCAAAGAATGTGCGTATTTCGGGGGCAAACGCCACCATCGCACAAGATCTAGAGCCGGAATACCTCACTTTTGCAGATAACGGCAAAATCTATGTCGCGCTACAAGAAAATAACGCCATGGCAATCGTCAATCCAGAGAGCAAATCAGTAGAGCGAATTGTTGGCTTGGGTGAGAAGTCTTGGTCGGGCGCTAAACTCGATGCATCCAACAAAGACAAAATCATTGGGAACTTGAAAAGCTACCCACAACTGGTTGGCTTATTTATGCCTGACACTATCGACAGCTACTCAGTGAATGGGAGTACTTACATCGTATCGGCAAATGAAGGCGACGGGCGTGAGTACGGATTCAAAACCACTCAAGAACTGTGCGACAAAGCTGGCTTTATGTGGGATGAAGACGATTACCTCGGTACAGATGAATACACATCTGAGCAAGGAACCTGTTTAAGCCATATTGATGAAGTGCGCGGTAAGAAGCTGAAAGTAGCAGCAGAACACCCATTGGCAGAGGCACTAAAAGACAACAAGCAACTCGCGCGTTTAAAAGTGATTAAGCCGGAACAAACGCTTTCTGCACAAGAGAATGTTCAATCATTTGGCGCGCGTTCATTCTCGATTTGGGATGAAAACGGCAAGTTGGTCTTCGATAGTGGTGACGATTTCGCGACTATCGCGCTGCTGAATGAAGGCAAGAACTTCAACAGCACCAACGATAACAATAATAGTGGCGATGACCGAAGTGATGATAAAGGTATTGAGCCAGAGGCGATTGAAGTAGCACAAATTAACGGTCGTCATTACGCGTTTATCGGCTTGGAGCGTCAAGGCGGTATCATGATTTATGACATCACAGACCCGAAACAAGCGCAGTTTATGCATTACGTCAACCGCCGTGATTACAATCAGCCAGTGTGTACACAAGTGGAAGATGGCGAATGCATGAACGACACATACAATCCAAAAGCAGGCGATTTAGGCCCAGAATCCATTAATTACTTTACCCGTAATGGTGGTCATTTTATCGCCGTTGGCAATGAGGTATCGGGCACGACATCCGTCTTCCGAATCAATCTATAAAGTAATGTAAAAGTCATTTAGAACCAAAACGCCCGACGTAAGCCGGGCGTTTTTTTGTATGAGGTTATGTCCTACTCTGCCGATGCTAGCGCGTCACACTTTGATGCGCAGATAAAATCGTTTTTATGCAGACCTTTGATAGAGTGACTCCACCACGTTACGGTAACCTTACCCCATTCCAACAAAATAGAAGGATGGTGGAACTCATCTTCTGCCAGTTCCGCGATTTTGTTACTGAAAGCCCATGCTTGTTTGAAGTTCTTAAATTTATACACCTTTTCTAGTTGAGGTATGTCTTCTCTTTCAATGATCTGCCAATCAGACAATTGCAGCAGCAGAGATTGTTGTTCTTCTTTGCTTAGTGCAATGGCATCGATACTACAAGCTTCGCATTTTTGTTCATTCAACATGAGCAGGTTCCTTTGGTTCAAAAAGTGGAGGAAGCAGTCCAGCTTCAATCGCTAGATCGGCTTGTTTCAATAAATTTAACTGACTGATTTTAAAAAGCAGAGAAAAGTCATCAATCACGTAATACTTCGGTTGCATGATGTCGATACGATAAGGCGTTCTCAGCACTGTTTGTAATTCAAATGGGTCACGAATTGCTGCATCACTCTCTAATGCGTAGAGGGTTTCGCCAGGAGATGAAAGAATACCACCACCGTAAATTTTGGTTTTGTCCCCTTCTTTCACCAAACCAAACTCTACAGTAAACCAGTAGAGACGAGCGAGATAGGCTCTTTGTTTTGGGGTAGCGGCTTGCCCTAGTTGACCATAATGCTCGGTAAATGCAGCAAAGTCTGGGTTGGTTAACATCGCGCAATGACCAAATATTTCGTGGAAGAAATCTGGCTCCTGTAAGTAATCGAACTCATCTCTTGTACGCAAGAATGTGGCGACTGGAAAGCGCTTATTACCGAGTAGATTAAAAAATCGGTCGAAATCAATAAGCGCGGGAACGGGCTCCACTTGCCAACCTGTTGTCTCCATCAAGACACGATTAATTTCTGGCAACTGAGGAACGCGGTCTTGAGGTAAATCAAGCAGCGTCAAACCGTGTAAATAAGCCTCACAAGCTCTGTTTTGGATCACACCCATTTGTCGTGTTACCAAATCTCGCCAAATGGCGTCTTCTTCACGGCTCCATTCAACCCTGCCTTCCTGGTTTACGGGTTTAGAACGATACTGGGTCATGGCTCACCTCCATTAACAAATCCTTTACATTAAGCCTATCTGTAGTCTTAAGAGCTTCCAATCCCTGCACGATTTTCTCAGCATTATCCTGATGTAACATATTGTTTACAATCCATCGTAACTGCATGATTTTTATGACACGATATAATATCTGGCTTGTTTGACTTTATCCTGTATTCCTCTCACACTAAAACCTGTTATCACTTTGTTATAGAGGGGCCTATGCGCGAGAGCAGCAAAGTATGGCAACCGAGCGAAAGTCGTATCGAAGAAGCCAACATTACACAGTTTATTGAACACATTAATCGACAAGGAAATACCCTTGAAAGCTTCGCTGATCTGCATCAATGGTCACTCGATCATGTAGAAAAATTTTGGCAGGAAGTTTGGCTATTCTGCGACGTCATTGGCACTCAGGGAGAGACCATAAAAGAGCGAGCAGAAAGTCGCTGGCAGCAACCTGTTGAAAATAGGGATATAAAATGGTTCCCAAACGCGCAAATTAACTACGCCGAAAATTTGCTAACCTACGCGTGTCACCAACCCGATGATCTCGCGATTTGGTTTGAAAATGAACGTGAAGAAAAACAGACCTACACCTGGAAACAATTGTGCGAAGAAGTTTCGAGTGTGCAGCAATGGTTGAAAGAATGTGGAATTAAGCAAGGTGATGTCGTCGCTGGTTATTTACCTCACCTACCTCAAACGGTAATAGCTATGCTAGCAACCACCAGTTTAGGGGCGACCTGGACTTCCACCTCACCTGATTTTGGCGTCGAAAGCGTTTTGGAGCGCTTTGGTCAAGTGAAACCCAAAATCCTGTTTACTTGTGATGGCTATACATTCAATGGCAAAACTTTCGATATGTCTAAGAAAAACCAGCATATTGCGGATCATCTTGATGGTCTTAAACAAGTTTGCCAAATTAGCTACCTTAAACCACACATTTTTGAATGCGATGTCTGCACCCAAGATTGGCAAAATGTCCTGAATCAATACACCCCCGAAGCGCTGACTTTTACTCGTGTGAATTTTAACGATCCGCTATTTGTGCTCTATTCTTCAGGCACAACAGGCAAACCGAAATGCATCGTTCATTCCGTCGGCGGAACGGTGCTTAATCACTTGAAAGAGCATCAACTGCATTGCGATATCCAACCGAACGACCGAGTGTTTTATTACACGACCTGCGGTTGGATGATGTGGAACTGGCACGTTTCTTCACTCGCGAGCGGTGCATGTTTGGTGATTTTTGATGGTAGCCCTGTTTACCCCACTCATAATGTGCTCTGGGACCTCGCAGAACAAGCCGAAGTGACGCTGTTTGGAGCCTCAGCAAAATACCTAGAGGCGCTGGAAAAAGCATCTTTTTCTCCGCAGAAAAGTGATGCATTTCCAAGTCTGAAAACTATTTGCTCAACGGGCTCTGTTCTGTATCCAGAACAGTTTGATTATGTCTATCAGCACATTAAAGAAGATGTACACCTCGCCTCGATTTCTGGCGGAACAGACATTTGTGGCTGCTTTATATTAGGCAACCCTATTTCTCCCGTTTATCGAGGAGAGTGCCAATCAGCAGGGTTAGGGGTCGATGTCCGAGTCTTTAACCCACAAGGTAATAGCGTAATAGGAGAGCGCGGTGAGTTGGTTTGTGCCAATTCATTACCCAACTTCCCTGCTGGCTTTTGGAACGACACCGGTGAGAGATATCATCGCGCTTATTGGGATAAGTTCGACAATATTTGGCACCACGGCGATGATGTTGAACAGACTCGCGTTGGGGGATACGTGTTTTATGGTCGAAGTGATACCACGTTGAATCCCGGTGGCGTAAGAATCGGCACGGCCGAAATCTATCAGCAAGTGAACTGTATAGACGGTATTCTAGATTCGATCGCAGTAGGAAAAGAAGTCGATCGCAACGAACAAATATGGCTGTTTGTCCAATTAGTCAAAGGGGTAGAGCTCAATGACGAGATGATCGCTTCCATCAAAGCACAGCTAAAGTCTGCATGTTCTCCAAGGCATGTACCTAGTGCGATTTACGCAATAAGCGATATACCTAAGACACGCTCAGGAAAGCTGGTCGAGTTAGCCGTTAAGCAAGTCGTTAACAACCGAAACGTCGAAAATTTAGGCGCAATAGCCAACCCTGAAGTGCTGGAGGAGATACGCAGGATAATCGTCTAAAAATAACCTCCGAAGACTTAGTTGTTCGAGTATGTCCTTGCCTGCACCACGACGACTTGTTTAGAACAAGTAAAGTTACACATACCCTCAGCAGATAAGAAAAAAGCGAGCTTGTTAGCTCGCTTTTGTCAATTTTTGTTCTTTATTCAGCGGTATTAGCGACGGCCAAGCCCCATTAATACCGACATTGTTTTACCATCAGACGTAATGTCAAAAACGTGTTGCGATTCAACTTCAGTAAAACCCGCTTCTTTCAGTGCACGCTCAGACTTCGCAAGGGTAAAACCGTCTTGTTCACATTCTGCAATCCAATCAAAATGAACAAAATAACCGCCGTGGTTAAGTAGAGAATGCGAGATCGTTAATGACGCGTCTAAGTCTTCCACGAACGCTAAAACTGATGATGCAACCACCAAGTCGAACTGTCCACGAAACGCAGGGTGCTGAGCGACCAAGCCGCGAGATAATGCATCTACCACAGGTTCTACATTGACGAGCTCTTTTTTATCGAGTTCCTCAATCATGGCTTCCGATGCGTCTAATGCTACGATGTCTTTAACCATCGGTGACAATCGTTGACTTAACTGCCCTGTTCCGCATCCAAAATCTAGTACTTTAATGCCATCAAGCTGAGTTAGCTGTTGTAACTGCTCAAACACCGACTGCGCAAATTGCTCTGTTGCTGGATTTGATTCCCAGTTTTTTGCTAAGCCGTCCCAATCTTGTGCCATCGTGGCCTCCATGTTCACTTTTTGTAACCCACATAGATTACCGCAAAACCGTTAAAAGACCATAGACTTATCTAGCGGATTCGCGTTTTTTTCGATAATCTTTCATGGCTTTGGGAGCGCATCTGCATAATACCCAAATTATTTGAATTCATTTATTGGTTGTGTCAAATCATGAACTTAACTCAAGTAGAAGCCTTCTGCACCATCGCTGAGTGTGGTTCTGTTTCTGAAGCGGCAAGGCAACTCGACTGCAATCGTACCAAACTCAGTATGTCGATTAAGGCATTAGAGAAAGATCTCGACGTTGAATTGTTTAACCGAACTGGCAACCAGCTCACCCTCTCTGAAGCTGGGAAAGCCATTTACAAAGATTGCGAACACCTACTTATCATCGCACAACGGGTCAGAAAGACCTGCGCTCAAATCTCGGAAGGGTTTAACGCGGAAGTTTGGGTAGCACGTGACGACTCCTTACCTGATGATCTCTGGCAAGAATTATCTCATACATTGAATAACCGCTTTCCTTCAACAACCTTCAACTTAATCTTGGCATCCAGTGGCGACTTAGCCAACTTGGTCAGTACCCACCAAGTAGATTTTGCTTTCGGCGTTGATTATGAGCGAGTAGACGATCCTCGTATCGTATATAACCCATTAGGCAAGATACGTATGATGTCAGTATGCAGTGTAGCACACCGCCTAAGTAAGATGCGCCGTGTCTCAGACGAAGATCTACGTAGTCAAATGCAAGCACTAATGGTGTACCTAAATGAGAAAGACAACCCTGAACTGCAACCTTTCTCGACTCGATATATTGGTTTTTCGAGTTTTGACTACATGCTGAACACCATCTTAGAAGAAGACGCTTGGGGCGTGCTTCCAGAACCATTAATCCGCCATTACCTTCGTCAGCAGAAGCTCGCCGTTATCAAACACACATACGGATTGACGCAAGAAGACTACTGTATGTTTTCACCTAACGGCCATGCTGAGCACCCTGCAATGACGTGGTTAGCAGATAAATTGAGCGAGTATTTATTTGACTTCTAAACATTTTATCAGTGAGCGTCAATTTTACTGACACCAAAAAACCACAGTAAGCCGTTGTTTTATAAGAACATAAATAAAAGCGCAATTTTTTAGATTAGTTACTGGTCACTTTGTGGTTGCCTAAATTACCTTATGAGCGAAGAATAGTAAGGTATTAAAATTCAAAGGCATCTTTTATGTGTGACAGGACAAGCAAAAACGAAAACCGTATTCTAACCATTTCAGCCCTTTTGGCATCTGGGTTCGCTGCTGGTGGTATGGTACTTGGCTTGCTTGTAGGCTCAATTGTCATCGTTTTTGACGGTGTTTACTCTTTGGTCAGCTTACTGTTAACTTTATTGTCACTGGCCGCTTCTTACTATATTAACAAGCCTTCAAAATCTGTATTCCCATTTGGAAAAGCGGTCTTAGAACCAATCGTTATTGCGATAAAAGCAGCCGTCATTTTAGTGGTTGTAAGCTTCTCTCTCTACTCTGCGATATCAGCATTGATGTCTGGAGGTCGCGAGGTCGATGCTTCTATTGCGACCTTATTCGGCATCGTGAATGTTATCGGTTGTGGTTACGCTTGGTGGTTTATGGCGAAACGCAGCCGCCGCTTCTCATCAGGCTTGATTGAAGCGGAGAAAAAACAGTGGCAAATGGATACTTTGTTGAGTGTGGCGGTGACCGTAGGATTTATCTCGGCTTGGGCTGTTTCACTAACGCCATTCTCTGAGTATGCGGTATATGCCGACCCCATGATGATGGTTTTAATGGGCTTTTACTTCCTCAAAGTACCGTTCGATATGCTAGTAGGTGCCTTACGTGAACTACTAATGATGGCACCAAGCAAAGAGCTGTGTCAGAGCGTTGGCAAAGATGTTCTTGAGATTGAAAAAGTAACTGAGCATCAATTGAAACTGGCTGGCGTAACGAAGGTTGGCCAAGAGCTACGAGTAAATGTGGACGTACATATTGATGACGACACATTGGAGCTTGATACACTAGAGCACACTCGTAAGCAGCTTATCAAGCGACTGTCGAAGCACAGATTCAAGCTTCAACTACACTTGAACGTCGCTTATTAGAGTGCCACCAAAGAGCCGTTAAAACTCAATAAAAAGCTCCCAATCTCGGGAGCTTTTTTAATTTTTTCGATTTAGTTTCTTCGTATTCGAATACAGCTCGCAAGGGAGATCTGTTCGTTGCTCACTTAAATTCTCTGATCTCGTTGGTAACTTACCCAGCCGCTTCGCGCTTCTCTTTGGTGACTAACCAACACATCAGCGAGCCCACCGTTACCATCACAACGCCCTGCCAAAAGCTATGGCTCAGAGTTACGCCAAGAATAATGGAAGAAAATAAAGCGGAAAAAATGGGTGTGAAGTAAGACAAGGTGGCGAGAAAAACCATATTGCCGCCAACGATCGCGATATTCCATAAACCATAACCACCAGCCATTAAAGCCGCAGAGGCCACTAAGTACCCCATCGCTTCCCAACTGAATGTCATTGGTGGCTCATCCGTAAACGCGTATTTGACCCAAAGCGAAACAGCTGTTGCAATAAAAAACAGGGTAATCGCATTATGTTTAGATTGCTGCCTTTGGGTTAAGTTGCAATAAAAAGCCCATATAACCGCGCCAGCGAAAGCCATAAAATACACCAGAGGGTTACTACTAACATTGGACATGATCTGAGTTATGGATAAGCCATTCTCACCGCTCACAGTCCAAGCAACCCCAACAAACGCCAGCGTAACTGCGGGATAAAGCAACCAGTTTGTTTTTTTATTGCTGCCAAGGACCGCAAATAAAACCGTCAGTGCGGGCCAAAGGTAATTGACAATCGACACCTCAATTGCCTGCGCGCGCGAGTTGGAATATCCCAAAGATAGAGCGAGAAATATTTCATAACAGACGAACATCGCACCACCAAGCGCAAGATACTTGGGAGAAAAGTAAGACAACTTTGGAATACCGACCACGATAAGAAGGAAAACAGAGCTAAGAGAGTACAACATGGCTGCCCCGCCTACAGGACCTAAACTCTCCGTAACCAACCTCGCGATGCCAAGCAGACAACTCCAAGAGAGAATCGCGATACAACCATAAAGTGTGAAACGAAATTGCACTGATTTCATGTGACCTACCACTCACGAATGCCAAAGGAAACGTCAGCTTAACTCAAAAATGATCAGGTTCAACGTACTGTTTTATAAAAATCAGTATAAAAATCATTCTATTAAGCCGTTGGAGTCGATATGAAACATTTTCTGCCCTCTAGTGTTATGCTTACACCCTTTGTTGTGCGCTACTATGATGAAGATGACAACGAGAGTGAAAACGTTAAAACACATTCGGAAACGCATGGTCTAGATAGCGAAGAGCAATCTAAGGAACGTTCAGAGTAAAGGAATCCAAACATGAAAAAAGTCGCAGTCATTTTAAGTGGTTCAGGCGTTTACGACGGTTCTGAGATCCACGAAGCAGTGTTGGCGCTCTACGCCATCGAGAAGGCAGGTGCAACTTGGCACTGCTTTGCACCTAACATTGACCAACTCCACGTCATCAATCACCTAACTGGTGACGAAATGGATGAAACACGTAACGTATTGATCGAATCAGCTCGTATTGCACGCGGAAATATTGACGATGTCGCCAAACTTAACGTCGATGAATACGATGCCCTACTGCTTCCAGGTGGGTTTGGTGCTGCGAAAAACTTAACCGACTTCGCCGTTTCAGGTGCGGAGTGCTCCATTAACACACACGTAGCTCAAGCTTGTCGCGCGTTTGCTAATGCGAAGAAACCAGCTGGCTATCTGTGTATTTCTCCTGTCATTATTCCGATGATTTATGAGCAAGGCGTGAAAGGAACGGTAGGCAACGATGAGGCAGTCTCAATAGCATTTAATCAAATGGGCGGTGAACACACCACGTGCCCTGTCGAAGGCATCATTTTTGATGAAAAACACCTCGTACTTTCAACCCCTGCTTACATGTTGGCAGAGAATATCTCTCAAGCGGCTTCAGGTATCGAAAAATTAGTATCAAAACTGATTAAAATAGCTTAATTATTAGTAGTTAGCTTATAAAACACTTCCCTATCCCCATTGATAATTAAGTTATTAATGGGGATTTTTTATACTTTAGTCGAATTTAGAGATATATCCGCGTCAGAAGTCAATTTCCGCCAATCGTTTGCGTCCATAGTTTCATATTTGTTCTACTTTATATCAGTGTTGCACTTATACGCAGTGCAACAAGATCACTGTCACAGTTTTTCTCTTGCAAGTACCTCTAAGTAGGTAAACTTGCTTCAGATCAACTTCAATCTGGAAACGAATGTGCGACAGTAAATGGCAAATTAAGAAAGATTATTAAAAATAACGACGGAGCTATCCAATATGACAAGTGCATTTTTTATCCCTACGGTAAACCTAATGGGCGCTGGTTGTTTGAAAGACGCAGCAGACAGCATCCAATCTCAAGGCTTTAAAAAAGGTTTGATCGTTACGGATAAGATCCTTAACCAAATCGGTGTAGTCAAACAAGTTCAAGACCTTCTCACTGAGCGCGATGTAGCAACCGTTGTGTTTGATGGTACTCAACCAAATCCAACTATCAGCAACGTTAACGACGGCTTAGCACTTCTTACTGATAACGAATGTGACTTCGTTGTCTCTCTAGGTGGTGGTTCACCACACGACTGTGCGAAAGGTATCGCGCTTGTTGCTTCTAACGGCGGCAAAATCGCAGATTACGAAGGCGTAGACCAGTCTGCAAAACCAATGATGCCACTTATCGCAATCAACACGACGGCAGGTACTGCATCTGAAATGACGCGTTTCTGCATCATCACTGACGAAGAGCGTCACATCAAGATGGCTATCGTTGATAAGCACACAACACCGCTTATCTCGGTAAACGATCCAGAGCTAATGCTCGCTAAACCTGCTTCGCTAACTGCGGCAACAGGTATGGATGCCCTAACTCACGCGATTGAAGCTTACGTATCTATCGCGGCAACACCAATCACTGATGCGGTAGCAATCAAAGCGATTGAGCTTATCCAAGCTTACCTACGCACAGCAGTGAAAAACGGTGAAGATCTAGAAGCTCGTGAACAAATGGCATACGCACAGTTCATGGCGGGTATGGCGTTCAACAACGCTTCTCTAGGTTACGTACACGCAATGGCACACCAGCTAGGTGGTTTCTACGACCTTCCACACGGTGTTTGTAACGCGATTCTTCTACCTCACGTACAGCGTTACAACGCGCAAGTATGTCCTGAGCGTCTACGTGATGTAGCGAAAGCAATGGGCGTAAACGTAGAAGGCATGTCTGCTGAAGAAGGTGCAGCGGCAGCAATCGACGCTATCGTTACTCTAGCGAAAGATGTGGGTATCCCAGCAGGTATTAAAGAGCTTGGTGCGAAACTAGAAGACATCCCAACACTAGCAGACAACGCACTGAAAGACGCTTGTGGTTTCACTAACCCTAAACAAGCAACTCACGAAGAAATCTCTAAGATCTTCGAAGAAGCGATGTAATCTCGCTAGCTAAACAATTCTCTAGCCTTAATTCAATCCCCGATCTCGTATCGGGGATTTTTTACATTCATATACAAGTGAATCTCTGCCAAACATAGTCTTTTAGTGTTAGCTTTTAAGTATTAACACGATTCATATTGGAAGGAACCATGAGAACGATTGCTGCTACTCTACTCGCTTGTTTATCCTTTTCTGCCAACACTGCCGAATACCGCGCCAACGAAGTGGCGAATGGATTTCAGATCCCTTGGGGGATCGAGTTCTTAGATAACCAACGCGTTATCGTCAATGAAAAAAACGGTACGGTTTCGTTGCTGGATATCACCACAGGCAAACCTCAAATGCTGTTTAACGTCCCCAATGTGAACACCAGTGGACAAGCTGGTTTATTGGATGTTGCACTCGCACCGAATGCCGATACGCAAAACCCGCAACTCTTCTTTACCTACAGCAAGCGCACGAGTAAAGGCAATACGGTGGCGTTAGCGACGGCGCAATTGCAAAACAATCAACTTGTGGGTTGGAACGATCTCTTTGTTGCTGATGCCATCACCGACACAGGGCGTCACTACGGCAGTCGACTTTCATTTGTTGGCGACAAAGTTTATTTCTCAATCGGTGACCGTGGCGAACGTGATAATGGGCAAGACACTCAAACCCATGCTGGCAGTATTCTGCGCCTTAACCTTGATGGTTCGGTTCCACAAGACAACCCATTCAAACCTTCCCAAGCTCTTCCTGAGATATGGAGTTACGGGCACCGCAACCCACAAGGTATGTTTTACGACGAAGCAACAAAACAGCTGTGGTCTATTGAACATGGACCACGCGGCGGCGATGAAATTAATCTAATCAAGAAAGGCGCGAACTACGGCTGGGCAAAAGTCTCTCATGGTAAAGAATATTGGGGACCGTTGGACGTCGGTGAAGCTAAGTCGTTACCGGGAATGGAAGATCCAAGACTGGTATACATCCCTTCTATCGCACCAAGTAACATGATTTTGTACCGTGGCGATAAGTACCCTGAGTTGGACGGAAAGATCCTCGCCGGTGCCTTGAAGCTGGCGCACATCAACGTGGTTTCTATTGAGAATGGCAAGCTCACCGAATCAAAAAGATTGATGGAGAATCTTGGTGAGCGAGTAAGAGATATAACCATCAGCCCCGATGGTTATATCTACTTTTCTACCGACAGCGGCAAAATCTTTCGTCTTGAGGAAAGGTAATCGAACACTAAAATCGTTAAGACTATTTAATTTGTGACGTACTAGTGATTTATTTTCGTACAATCTAAGCAGAAGAATCTAAACTTAACAATAACCTTTTGTTTTTTAAAACGATAGTTCGGTTAAGTTGTACGAGGTCATTATGATTCCATTCCCTTTACAGCTCGATAAAATTAAAGCCGTGGTGTTTGATTTAGACAACACCTTGGTGAGTTCTGATATGAACTTCGGCGAATTGCGACAACAGCTAGGTTGTCCGCAGAGTGAAGATCTATTGGATTTTGTCGACGCACTTGAGCATCCTCATCATCGAGAGCACGCTCATAACGTGATATTTGATTACGAGATTTCTGATGCTGAGCAGTCTGCTCCAATGATTGGCTGCCATGAATTACTCGCCCACTTGCATCAAAATGAAATCAAAACCGCTATCGTGACGCGCAACTGCCAAATCGCTACGCAGCGCAAACTAGAGCACAACCAAATCTCTGTGGAGCGAGTCATCACTCGTGAATGCTTCCCGCCCAAGCCAGACCCTTTGTCTCTGCAAGTATTGGCGAAAGAGTGGCGTTTGATGCCTGATGAAGTGCTTTATGTCGGCGATTACCTCTATGACTTACAGGCAGCGTATAACGCGCAGATGCCCTCTTGCCTTGTTCATCACGGTAATCAAGAAACCTTCAATGATTCAGCCTCGTTGGCGCTTAATGAACTCAGTGATTTATTGAGCCATTTCGAGTCCTTACCACGCAAATAAAGCACACATATAAAATACGCAAACAAAAAAAGGGGCACCAACGTGCCCCTTATGACTTATTCCCGATTGTTTCATGCGTTCCCAAGGATTGCTTGGGTGATGCGCTGCTTAGCCTTGTAGGTAAGCGTTAAGCATCCACATTAATTTTTCTTGCTCACGGATGTAGTCACCCATCAATGCCGCTGTACCTTCGTCATCTGCTTCACCCGCGTTTTGTAGAATCTCACGCTGTTTTAGAAGTAGAACGCTAAAGCCTTGAACTAGGCCTTGTACACACTCCTCACCAGAAGTCGCGTTTTGATGTTCTTTAATTTCACTTGCTTCCAAGTAGTTGCTGAATGCGTGCGCTGGTGTATGACCCAAAGTTAGAATACGCTCTGCAAGCTCATCGATTTTTGTTTGTAGATCCGTGTAGATCTCTTCAAATTTTACGTGCAGTTCGAAGAATTGCGCACCTTTAATGTTCCAGTGGTAACCGCGAGAGTTCATGTACAACACTTGGTAATGCGCTAGCAGTTGATTTAGCTGTTGAGCTAGTTGTGCTGATTGTTCGCTGTCTAGACCAATTAGGCTTACTTGTTTGTTCATAATCTTGCTCCTAGGAGGATGATACCAATCGTAGTAACGAACGATTCTCTTACCGGGATTGGTATAAAGTTTAAAAATTCTTTTGCAGTATTTGCTGCCGATGGAGTCATATTACAACTCCGGCTTGGTGAAGAAAATTTGGTTTTAACTATGATTTAAATAGCTAAATCCAATGAGCAAGTAGACGAATATCGGCGTATCATCCAACAAAAAGCCCCAACCCTTTTTGTGTAAAAAGGATTGGGGCTTTTTTACTATTTGATTAACGTTCAAAAGTAGATGAACAGACGTAAATCTTATCTACGCCGTTTTAAAAGTTGCCATCTGTTGATTCAGCTCAGTAACTTGCTCTTTTACTTGCAATGATGTCTCTGATGCGCGTTGGCTGTTATTCGAAACCTCATCCACTGATTGAGTAATACCGGACATCAATCCAGTGATCGAATTGGTCGCATGAGATTGCTGCTCTGCCGCTGCCGCAAGCTCTGCCATTTGTTCATTCAAGGAACCTATTTGCTCAGTAGTAACAAGCAGACGAGTTACCGCTTTTTCAATGTGCTCAGCGCCCTGCTCCGCAAGTGATTGACTGTGTTCAATCTCCTCAACCACCGAATTGGTCGAGCGTTGAATCGCATTAATGATGCCGTTGATTTCTGTCGTCGATTGAGTGGTGCGCGTCGCTAACATGCGTACTTCGTCCGCCACAACCGCAAAGCCTCGCCCTTGGTCACCCGCACGCGCTGCTTCTATCGCGGCATTCAATGCCAGTAAGTTAGTTTGTTCTGCTAAGCCTTCAATCACCTCTGTAACTCGACCAATGGCTTCGCTCTCTTTGCTTAACTGCGTCACTTGCGTACTCGCGGTTTCAATGCTGCCGTGCAAGCTTTCCATGGTGACTTTGTTTTGCTCTAAAGCATCACGACCTTGTTCAATCTCGCCTTTTGAATCAGAAAGCTTCTGCACCGATTGATTGGCTTGATCTAGGGTGTTACGCGCGGCTAAAGCGATTTCATCCAATTGGCTTCCCATTTCAACAATGCTGGTCTGTTGCTGTTCAACATTCGATGAAGTGACTTGCGCCGATTCCAATAAAGCCCCCATGCTGGTATCCACTTGGTGCGCTTTCTCACTCACCCCAGCCACGATGCTCGCTAACGATTGGTTCATGCGGTTAATCGAATCGGTAAGGTCTGCCAATTCATCTTTCCCAACAACGGTGAGCGGAGGCTGAGAAACGTCTCCTGAAGCGATCGTCTTTGCACGCTCCGATAAGTTTTTCACTCGGCGACCAATGGTGTTGCCCATGTATTTTGAAATCGCTACTGCGGCAAACAAAACTAATGCTGCTGCAATCAACATAGTGGTCAGTACGTTCTTGATCGACTGATTAATACCCTGTCCACTTTGATCAGCACGACTTTGCTGAGCCAATACGATCGTTTCTAAACTTTGGTCTAGTGCATCCGCTGCTGGCAACAGTTCATTCGCCATTAACAAGTTTGATTCGTTCCATTCTGGCGATTGACGCAATGCAACCACCTGCTCTGCTAAAGGAAAGTACAGTTGCTGCATTTCTTTAAACAGTGACCACAGTGATTGGTCGTTATCGGTCAGTCTGTCGAGTTTGCTGTCGATTTCCGCCACGGACTGATTGTGGTACTTAATCAAGTCGTGGTATTTGTCTAGGTGATCTTGCTGCCCGTACAACAGGAAATCTCGCAAGGCGGACAGAGCATTGGCGAGGGAGGTGTAACTGTCGGCATAGACTTTAAACAGACGTTTTCTGTCTCCACCAAATGGGTTTCCCGACTCTTCATTGATTAAGCTTTGAAGCTGATCAAGTGCAACTTCTGCAATGGGTGCCGCTTCGTTAATAAAGAGGTTATGCGCGGGTAAGTTCTCATCACTGTGGCTAAGTTCAATCAACTTGTTTAGAGAAACTTTTACCGCATCCCACTGGGTTTGAATCGCTTGAAAATCCTGTTCAGAGATCAAAGCCTGCAAAGTCGGAAGCGACTCGTCTGTAGATGCCATTATATTGCGTACGTCCTCACTCAGACGTGCACTCGCCTCTTCATCGCCACCTAGCAACATGTAGGCTCGAATAGAAGACAGCGACGCTTGAACGGACTGTTGGATACCGCGACTGGTGTCGACGGTCGGTAAATCGGATTTAAGTAACGAAGAGGCGTATTGCTCTACGGTGGTGACGTTGCGATACGTGAATACCGCTGATGCCATAAAAAGTACGGCTAGCAGCACAAAACTGAGCTGCAACTTCCCTGATATCGTAAGGTTCATCCATAAACTCCTGACAACGATGAGCCTTAAATATAACGATGTTTACAAAAATGTTAAACACAGGTATCAAAAGTTACTAAGAAAACCATGTAAACGACTATTTCAAGCCAAGAAATGGGACTTATTCGAAGTATGGTATGCGCTCACTACGTAAAATCAGATAATTAACGTAAGTGGTTTCTAAACAGTCTTGCTCCCACAACGAGAGAATCCGCTTGGTGGCAAAGTAGTAATCTTTATTACGCAGTAGCACGCCCACCGTACGGCTTAGCTGCTCAAAGCGCTGTTGCTCATTAGCAGAGATGTCATTGTCTTCATTCTGAATGATGGGCGCCAATCCATCGGCAAACCAATTGTTCAGAATTTCACGCATCTCAAGTTCTGACTCCGGCACATCCATACACGACAACTCACGATGCAGTGGCGGCGGTACTATGTACTTTGACGCTTTTGGTGAACTGACATAACGGTACATGTCGCTCCTCCTTGTAAATGACTCTTATACCCAAGTGACTTCAAGATGCAGGATTCAGAGCGTTGTCATTGATTCGGGGTCAAGGAAAACAACGCAGCGTAATAGTCAGCTCTTTCCAAGTTGTTTGACACAGAAGCCGAGTCAATGACACGCTCCCGAAGGGCGAGCTGTCTTGGTTTGTATACTTTGTTGTCGATTCTTGATTTAGACCCACTAGACCTTTAAATCGCCGCCGCGTCTACAAACCAAGCCATTCTCGCTGAACCTAACATCTCGAGGTTACTTGGGTATAAACTAGCTAAGAATACTTTTTTCAATTTCCAAGTTTTTTTCTAGAGCTCATAGAAAGAAGACCAACAAAAAAGCCATGCAAGTAGAACCTGCATGGCTTTGGTCCGGGCAGCAATGACACTGCCCTCGTCTAGGACTGGTTACATTGAGCTTTGATCGAAATCGTTGCCTTGGTCAGTACCCGTTTGAGTATCCGAGTCGAAGCTGCCAGAGTCATCCGTGAAGTCAACACCTTGATCTTGACCTCCCGCACTTGTCCAGTCGCTGCCGCCAGATTCCATACCCGCCATGTCTGGTTGCTGATCTTGAGCAGAACCTTGCATGGTGTATTGGTCATCGACTTCAACTTCAACTGTGCCACTCGCACCTTCTACTGCGCTGCCCAATTCGTCGTAACCTTGGAATTGGATTTCGCTCGTACCTTCGTAACCTTCTGGTAGGTCAACCGATACTGGTTGGTTCAGGTTGCCACTTAATGTGAAGCTGCCATCGCCGTTATCCAGTGCGTTGCTTACTGATGCACCATCAGGTAGACCGGACATTTCTGCATAATCCACCGATTCGTTACCACTGACCTCATCTGGAACCGAGATAGAAATGGTATCCCCTGGTGCTGCAGTCACATCAGCTGCGCTCTCCTCTTCACTGTCTGCACCGTTTGCTGCTTGCTCTTCAGGCTGTTGCGCTTCGCCGACTTGCTGCTCTGATGATGCTTGAGCAGTTTGGATCTGTGGCTCGTCGTTTTGCGCTGAATCGTCTGCAACTTGGATGCTCAGATTCTGAGTCGATACTTCACCATTGTCGTTGACCTGAACATCCATAGCCAAATTGCCATCGAAGTCATCGTTCGGCCAGTATGTCCACTCTTCATCACCTGATTTCGCGAAGAAACCAGCATCGTTTGCATCGGCGACATCCAACACTTCTGCAGAAGGGCTAATGCCAAGCTCATCAATCAACTGTGCTTCCGTTAGTGTTAGTGAACCATCATCAGCCAGTGCGTAGCCTTCGCTGGTAGTGGTTTCACCTTCACCTTGGATGTCGACATTAAAGAAGCTCTCAATGCGGTTTTCACCGTCAGTTGCAATGAAGCCAACTTGAACATCTCCGGTGTAGCCTTCTGCTGGTGTGAATTGGTAGTTACCTTGGTTATCAGTCTCTATCACACCTTGACCTTCCATTAGGCTCACTGACTCAATGCTCAAGCTGTCGCCTTCTGCATCGCTCAATGCCGATAGCATGTCGTCATTGGTGAACGACAGGGTGCCATCCGCTGCCATTTCTGTGGTAGAAATGCTGTCGATTTCTGGAGAAGCATTCTCTTGTGGTGCGTCTTCTTTCACGACCACGCCTGTTTGCTCATCATGAAGCACACCGTCTTTATCAATCACATAAGCGATATCCGCTTCACCCGTAAAGCCCGGTGCTGGATTGAATGTCCATGTGCCATCACCGTTATCGACAATCTCACCTTGGCTGCGATCAGCTAGGTGAACGAATTTCACTTCATCACCCGCATCAGCGTCCACGTTTTCTGCCAATCCGATTAGGTCATCAGCGGTTAGAATAACTGGCTCACCCGCTAGGGTTTCGAAGTCACCTGAATCGATGCCATCTTCGAACTCTTCTGGCTCGTCACCATAATCCACCGTTGTTGCGGTCACGGTTACGAAGAACTCGCCATTAAAGTCAGCCGGAGGCGTCATTTGCAGGTCTGAAATATCCCACTCGTTCAAGTCGATGTATTGACCCGGCTCCGTAATGGTAATGGTATTCACACCATCCGTAACTTCGAAGCCAACAGGGAAACCAGTCATCACTAGGTTACTTAGCGTTTCTGAATCGTCGATTAGACCGACATTCAAGCCTAGGTGACCCGTTTCGTCCTCACCGAAGACTAACGGACCATCATGGTCGGTTGTGATGACCGCGCCATCCGCAACAGGGCGAACAAACACTGGTACATCAAGTACCGTTTCAAACTCACCGTCACTTACCACAACTTGCAAGTCAGAAACACCTGCAAAATCGCCAGTCGGTGTGAATGTCCAAGTACCGTCACCGTTGTCTGTTACCTCACCACCATCTTCACCTTCTGCGGTGATAATGCGTGATACGACTAGGTTTTCAGTGTCGATATCGCCGAACAAGTTCATCAGGTCGCCAGCGTCGAAGGTGAATGCGCCATCCTCGTCAGTTGCCATAAAGGCATTACCCACATTGAATGGAGCATCGTTGACTGGAATGACATCCACATTCAACGAGCCTTCAACCACTTCTTCACCATCCGTCGCGGTGTAGCCCAGTTCCACCAAACCATTGAAGTCTTGAGTGGTTACCAAGTGGTACATACCATCTGGCTGCTGAGTTAATGTCGCGTTTGCAGGCGCACGAACCGTGATGCTTTCTACGCTGATTTCGTCACCATCAAGATCCGTAACTTGATCAGCGATGTAAGCTGGGTCAATCACCATGACCACATCTTCTTCGCCTTGCATCTGGATGGTTGGCGCTTCTGGTGCATCGTTAACCGCTTCGATGTTTAGATTGCCTTCAACCGGCGTCACTAAATCACCATCGCTGACACCAAACGACATTGGCACATCACCATTGAAGTTCTCAGCCGGAGTGAATGACCAAGTGCCATCACCGTTGTCTAGCAAGTCACCGTATTGCTCATCAATCACTAGGTCGACAGCAGACAGTTCGTCGTAGGTGTTGTCGATGTCTGTCGCGTTAGCAAGCAACATGTCCTGCGTGATAAGAATGGTGGTATCTTCGGTGCCAGCAATATTCACTGGCGTTGATTGCGGCGCATCGTTAATTGGGTTCACCGTTAGGTCAACGCCCACTTCCACGCTCGCACCATCGTTATCAATCAAGTCGAAGCTTAGGTCGATATCGCCATTGAAGTTCGCATCAGGCGTAATCGTAAAGCTACCATCTTGGTTCTCAACAACGGTTGCATTGGCTACCGCGGTTAAGTTCACTGCTTCTAGATTATCGCTGTCGACGTCACCCGCTTGAGCCAGTAACTGCTCTTGACTCAATGTGATTGAACCGTCTTCATCGACACTGTAAGCCAAGTCGCCAGATACCGGAGCATCGTTGACTGGCAATACATCGATGTTCGCGTTGGTTGTCGCAGTTGCACCGTCTTCATCAGCCACTACTACGTCTAGGCTTACGCCACCATTGAAGTTTTCATTTGGCGCGAAGCTATAAGTACCATCGTCATTCGCCGTTAGAATACCGTCGCTACCACTGTAAGAGACGCTTTCTAGGCTCACGTCACCTTCCACATCGCTTGATTGCGCTAGCAGTTGCTCTTCCGTGAAGATAATGACTTCATCTTCATTGACAGAGTAACTTGTCGCACCTGCGATTGGTGGATCGTTCACCTCAAGAACGGTAATACCCGCAGTGGTTGAGTCTGTCGCACCCTCTTCATCGACAACCACAACGTCTAGGCTAACCTCGCCATTGAAGTTCTCATTTGGAGAGAAGGTGTACGTACCATCGCCATTGTCTTGGAAGACGCCATCGTTGCCACTGTAAGTCACACTACTGATGTCTACGTCGCCTTCAATATCCGACGAATTAGCCAGTAGTTGCTCGTTGCTGATGGTGATCGAGTTGTCTTCATGTACGGTGTAAGACGTGCTGCCCGCAACCGGAGGATCGTTCTCTGGCGTCACACTCACATCAATGTTGGCAGAGGTCGTATCCGTACCGTCTGACACATCGAACGTAAAGTTCACATCGCCATTGAAGTTCTCGTTCGGCGCGAAGCTGTACGTGCCATCGCCATTGTCGGTTAGGACACCGTCCGTGCCAGTGTAAGTCACACCTTCAACGGTTAGGTTGTCACCTTCTACATCCGTCGCGCCTGTTAACAAGTCTGCGTCTGTGAAGGTAAGAAGACCGTCCTCACCCACGGTGAACGCTTGATCTTGTGGCTCTGGCGCGTCATTGACTGGTGTTACTGATAAGTCGAGACCAGCCGCAACCACTTCTTCGCCATCTGTGACATCGTAACTAAACTCAATGTCACCGTAGAAGTTCTCGCTCGGAGTGATGGTAAAGCTGCCATCCTCGTTCATTTCAACCGTTGCATTTTCATCATTGGTGCTCAGGTTGATTGCACTTAAGTCATCGCCATCGATATCAACAGCGTGCTCCAGTAACTGCTCTTGAGTTAGCGTAATGCTGTTGTCTTCGGCAGTGACTGCAGTGATGTCACCCGTTACTTCTGGTGCATCATTGGTTGGCGAGATATGAATTGTCACATCTTGCGTCGCTGTCGCCGTTGTACCGGTATCCACATCCGTAGAGGTTGCATTCACGGTTAGCGTCACATCGCCATTGAAGTCCGCAGAAGGAATAAACTCTAGCCCTTCTAGCTCGCCTGGTTGTAGTGACCAAGTGCCGTCGCCATTATCAACACCCGCTGATAGTGCGCTGCCCTCTGGCACATCTTCAATCAAGATTGAGAGGTTTTCTGAGCCATCGGTATCGGTCAATGCTGCATCGATATCAAGCGGCACTGGCGTATCTTCGGTACCAATGATTTGGTAATCCGCGTCCGCTACCGTGATTTCGATGTTGTCGATACCAAACGATTCATCCCAAACGTCTTGATTCAAGGTTGAACCGAAGCCGAGTTGCAATTCACCATCCTCGACAGGAACCGTCAGGTTGATTTGGTGAGCTTGGTCATTCCAACCACTGAAGCCTTCACGTTGAGAGGCTCCGTGGATCACTTCACCCACTTCGTTACCGTCAGAATCGTAAAGCGTTGTCGTACCATCTTGAGTACGGAACGCTGAGTTCTCCAAGGTGGTTAGCTGTTCGCCGCCCACAAAGATTTGGAACGACTCGCCATCCCAAGAATCGATTTCGTAGAAGCTAAACGAGATATTCACTTCGTTGACATCGCTTGGGATCTCGTAGGTTTTGCTGACCGCTTCATCACCGCCTGTGCCACCAATACGACCCAGCATGTCGCCCGTTTCGAAGCCTTGTGAACTTTCAGTATTCGCGTTCCAACCGTTCGAGCCAGACTCGAAGTTATCAGACGCAATCACCAAGTCCGAAGCAATCGAAAGCTCTGGCATATCAACCACAGATTGAACATCAATGTTCGCTTCAGCAGGAACCGTTGCAGTGCCATCGTTGACATCAAACGTTACGTTCACGTTGCCATCGAAGTTTTCATTCGGTGCGAAGGTGTACGTGCCGTCACCGTTATCAACCAAAGTACCGCTGTCAGAAGCAACGTTTTCTACGGTTAGGTTATCACCATCGATATCACCTGCATTTTGCAGCAGTTGCTCTTCGGTAAAGGTGAAGCTGGTGTCTTCTTGCGTGACGAACTGTGGCTGACCAACCGTTGGCAAGTCATTCACTGGGTTCACAGTCAGATCGGCAGTCGCTTGAATGGTTGCATCACCGTCCGTAATGTCGAAGCTCAGATCAATGTCGCCATTGAAGTTCGCATCCGGCGTGATAGTGAAGCTACCATCATCGTTCGCAACAACGGTCGCATTACCGTCAACAGTCAGGTTGGATGCGGTTAGGTCATCGCCATCTACGTCGCCGGCTTGCGCAAGAAGTTGCTCTTGGCTTAGCGTGATAGAACCATCTTCATCCACGCTGTAGGCCAAATCACCTGATACCGGAGCATCATTGATTGGCAATACATCGATGTTTGCATTGGTTGACGCAGTTGCACCATCTTCATCAGTCACAACAACATCAAGACTGACGTCACCGTTGAAGTTTTCGTTTGGTGCGAAACTGAATGTGCCATCGCCGTTATCGGTAAAGATACCGTCGGAGCCACTGTAGCTGACGCTATCAATCGCGACGTCACCTTCAACGTCAGAAGCATTCGCCAACAGCTGCTCAGAGCTAATGGTGATGACTTCATCTTCGTTCACTGAGTAGCTAGTTGCACCGGCAATTGGCGGATCATTCACCTCAAGAACAGTAATGCCAGCGGTGGTTGAATCCGTCGCACCGTCTTCATCTACCACGACAACATCTAGGCTGACTTCACCATTGAAGTTCTCGTTTGGCGAGAAGGTGTAAGTACCATCACCATTGTCTTGGAACACGCCATCTGCGCCACTGTAGCTCACGCTATCAACCGAAACATCGCCTTCAATATCTGACGAATTCGCTAGTAATTGCTCATCGCTGATGGTGATCGAGTTGTCTTCATGTACGGTGTAAGACGTGCTGCCCGCCACAGGTGGATCGTTCTCCGGCGTCACACTCACATCAATGTTGGCAGAGGTCGTATCCGTACCGTCTGACACATCGAAAGTGAAGTTCACATCACCATTGAAGTTCTCGTTTGGAGCAAAGCTGTAGGTCCCATCACCGTTATCGGTTAGGACACCATCTGCACCAGTGTAGCTCACACCTTCTACCGAAAGATTATCGCCATCGATATCCGTTGCACCATCAAGCAGATCTTCATCAGTGAACAGCAAGACGCCATCTTCACCAATGGTGAACGCTTGATCTTCCGGCTGCGGCAAGTCATTAACTGGGTTAACCGTTAGGTCAGCCGTTGCAACGATAGTATCGCTGCCATCGTTGATATCGAACGTGAAATCAATGTCGCCATTGAAGTTCGCGTCAGGCGTAATGGTAAAGCTGCCATCGTCATTAGCCGTAACCGTCGCATCACCGTCAACCACTAGGTTAGATGCAGTTAGTGCATCACCTTCTACATCCGTTGCTTGTGCCAACAATTGTTCTTGGCTTAGCGTGATTGAGTTGTCTTCGTCGACACTGTAAGCCAAGTCACCCGATACTGGAGCATCATTGATTGGCAGAACATCAATGTTTGCCGTCGTCGAAGCGGTCGCACCATCTTCGTCCACGACTACAACATCAAGATTCACTTCACCATTGAAGTTTTGGTTTGGTGCAAAGCTGAACGTACCATCACCATTGTCGGTAAAGATACCTTCGCTGCCACTGTAGCTCACGCTATCTAGTGCTACCTCACCTTCAATATCGGAAGAGTTTGCCAACAACTGTTCTGCACTGATGGTGATGACTTCATCTTCATCAATGGTGTAACTGGTTGTGCCTGCGATTGGTGGATCGTTCACTTCAAGAACGGTAATACCCGCTGTTGTTGTATCAACCGCGCCGTCCTCGTCAACCACGACAACATCAAGGCTAACATCGCCTGTAAAGTTTTCGTTTGGTGAGAAGGTGTAAGTACCATCGCCATTAATTTCTAGCACACCGTCGTTACCGCTGTAGCTCACGCTGCTGATCGCAACATCACCCTCGATATCAGACGAATTAGCCAGTAGTTGCTCGTCACTGATGGTGATCGAGTTGTCTTCATGTACTGTGTAAGACGTGCTGCCCGCCACCGGAGGATCGTTCTCTGGCGTCACACTCACATCAATGTTGGCAGAGGTCGTATCCGTACCGTCTGACACATCGAAAGTGAAGTTCACATCGCCATTGAAGTTCTCATTCGGCGCGAAGCTGTAAGTGCCGTCACCATTGTCGGTGAGAACACCGTCTGAACCTGTGTAAGTCACGCCTTCAACTGTTAGGTTGTCACCTTCTACATCCGTCGCGCCTGTTAACAAGTCAGCATCGGTGAAGGTAAGAAGACCGTCCTCACCCACAGTGAACGCTTGATCTTGTGGCTCTGGTGCGTCATTGACTGGCGTTACCGTTAAGTCGAGACCAGCCGCAACCACTTCTGCCCCGTCAGTCACATCGTAGGTGAACTCGATGTCACCGTAGAAGTTCTCGCTCGGTGTAATGGTGAAGCTGCCATCCTCGTTCATTTCAACCGTCGCATTTTCATCATTGGTGCTCAGGTTGATTGCACTTAGGTCGTCACCATCAATATCAACGGCATGCTCCAGTAACTGCTCTTGAGTTAGCGTAATGCTGTTGTCTTCGGCGGTAACGGCACTGATATCACCCGTTACTTCTGGTGCATCATTGGTTGGCGAGATATGAATCGTCACATCTTGCGTCGCTGTCGCCGTTGTACCTGTATCCACATTGGTAGAAGTTGCGTTCATGGTTAGCGTCACATCGCCATTGAAGTCCGCAGAAGGGATAAACTCTAATCCTTCTAGCTCGCCTGGTTGTAGTGACCAAGTGCCGTCGCCATTATCAACACCCGCTGATAGTGCGCTGCCCTCTGGCACATCTTCAATCAAGATTGAGAGGTTTTCTGAACCATCGGTATCGGTTAACGCTGCATCGATATCAAGCGGCACTGGTGTATCTTCGGTACCAATGATTTGGTAATCCGCGTCCGCTACCGTGATTTCGATGTTGTCGATGCCGAATGACTCGTCAGGAATACTTTGGTTTAGCGTAGAACCAAAGCCTAACTGAAGCTGACCATCTTCCACCGGAACGGTTAAGTTCACTTGGTGTGCTTGGTCGTTCCAACCACTGAAGCCTTCACGTTGAGAGGCTCCGTGGATCACTTCACCCACTTCATTACCATCTGAGTCGTAAAGCGTTGTCGTACCATCTTGAGTACGGAACGCGGAGTTCTCCAAGGTGGTTAGCTGTTCGCCACCTACAAAGATTTGGAACGACTCGCCATCCCAAGAATCGATTTCGTAGAAGCTAAACGAGATATTCACTTCGTTGACATCGCTTGGGATCTCGTAGGTTTTGCTGACCGCTTCATCACCGCCAGTGCCACCAATACGACCCAACATGTCGCCCGTTTCGAAGCCTTGTGAACTTTCGGTGTTTGCGTTCCAACCGTTCGAGCCAGACTCGAAGTTATCAGAGGCAATCACCAAGTCTGAAGCAATCGACAGCTCTGGCATATCAACCACAGATTGAACATCAATGTTCGCTTCAGCAGGAACCGTTGCAGTGCCATCGTTGACGTCAAACGTCACGTTCACGTTGCCATCGAAGTTTTCGTTTGGCGCGAAGGTGTACGTGCCGTCACCGTTATCGACTAACGTACCACTGTCAGAAGCAACGTTTTCAACCGTTAGGTTATCACCATCGATATCACCTGCATTTTGCAGCAATTGCTCTTCGGTGAAGGTGAAGCTTGTGTCTTCTTGCGTAACAAACTGTGGCTGACCAACCGTTGGCAAGTCATTCACTGGGTTCACAGTCAGATCGGCAGTGGCTTGAATGGTGGCATCGCCGTCCGTAATGTTGAAGCTCAGATCAATGTCGCCATTGAAGTCCGCATCTGGTGTGATAGTGAAGCTGCCGTCATCGTTCGCAACAACGGTCGCATTGCCGTCAACAGTGAGGTTCGCTGCGGTTAGGTCATCGCCATCTACGTCGCCTGCTTGCGCAAGAAGCTGCTCTTGGCTGAGAGTGATAGAACCATCTTCATCCACGCTGTAAGCCAAATCACCTGATACTGGAGCATCGTTGACTGGCAATACATCAATGTTTGCATTGGTTGCTACCGTTGCACCATCTTCATCGGTCACGACAACATCTAGGCTGACATCACCGTTGAAGTTTTCGTTTGGTGCGAAGCTGAATGTACCGTCGCCGTTGTCAGTAAAGATACCGTCGGAGCCGCTGTAGCTGACACTATCAATCGCGACGTCACCTTCAACATCAGATGCGTTCGCCAATAGCTGCTCAGAGCTAATGGTGATCACTTCGTCTTCGTTGACTGAGTAGCTAGTTGCACCGGCAATTGGTGGATCGTTCACCTCAAGAACGGTAATACCCGCAGTGGTTGAATCCGTTGCACCGTCTTCATCGACAACCACAACGTCAAGGCTCACTTCACCATTGAAGTTCTCGTTTGGCGAGAAGGTGTAAGTACCATCACCATTGTCTTGGAACACGCCATCTGCGCCACTGTAGCTCACGCTGTCGATTGCTACTTCGCCTTCTACGTCAGATGAGTTAGCCAATAGTTGTTCGTTACTGATGGTGATCGAATTATCTTCATGCACCGTGTAAGACGTGCTGCCTGCAACCGGAGGATCGTTCTCTAGCGTCACGCTTACATCGATATTCGCCGTCACGGTATCCGTGCCATCAGAAACATCGAAGGTAAAGTTCACGTCGCCATTGAAGTTTTCGTTTGGCGCGAAGCTGTAAGTGCCATCACCATTGTCGGTTAGGACACCGTCTGCACCTGTGTAAGTGACACCTTCAACCGATAGATTATCGCCATCGATATCCGTTGCACCATCAAGCAGATCTTCATCAGTGAACAGCAAGACGCCATCTTCACCAATGGTAAACGCTTGATCTTCTGGCTGTGGTAAGTCGTTAACTGGATTAACCGTTAGGTCCGCCGTTGCAACAATAGTGTCGCTGCCATCGTTGATATCGAACGTGATATCAATGTCACCATTGAAGTTCGCATCAGGCGTAATGGTAAAGCTGCCATCATCGTTTGCCGTAACCGTTGCATCACCGTCAACCACTAGGTTAGATGCGGTTAGCGCGTCGCCTTCTACATCCGATGCTTGAGCAAGAAGCTGCTCTTGGCTAAGCGTAATTGAATTGTCTTCATCGACACTGTAAGCCAAGTTGCCCGATACTGGCGCATCGTTGATTGGCAATACATCGATGTTTGCATTAGTTGACGCAGTTGCACCGTCTTCATCAACAACCACAACATCTAGGCTCACATCGCCATCGAAGTTTGCGTTTGGTGCGAAGCTGAATGTGCCGTCACCGTTATCAGTAAAGATACCGTCAGAGCCGCTGTAGCTTACGCTATCAATCGCAACTTCACCTTCAACGTCAGAAGCGTTCGCCAATAACTGCTCAGAGCTAATGGTGATGACTTCGTCTTCGTTCACTGAGTAGCTGGTCGCGCCTGCAATTGGTGGATCGTTCACCTCAAGTACTGTAATACCTGCGGTAGTCGAATCCGTCGCACCATCTTCATCGACCACGACAACATCTAGGCTCACTTCGCCATTGAAGTTCTCGTTTGGCGAGAAGGTGTACGTACCGTCACCATTGTCTTGGAACACACCATCTGTGCCGCTGTAGCTAACGCTATCAACCGCGACATCTCCTTCGACGTCAGATGAATTCGCCAGTAACTGCTCGTCACTAATGGTGATCGAGTTGTCTTCATGCACTGTGTAAGACGTGCTGCCTGCCACCGGTGGATCGTTCTCTGGAGTGACTGTCACATCGATATTCGCGGTCACGGTATCCGTGCCATCAGAAACATCGAAGGTAAAGTTCACATCCCCATTGAAGTTCTCATTCGGTGCAAAGCTATACGTACCATCGCCATTGTCAGTTAGGACACCATCTGCGCCTGTGTAAGTGACGCCCTCTACCGATAGGTCATCGCCATCAATGTCCGTTGCACCATCAAGCAGGTCTTGGTCAGTGAAGGTCAACACACCATCTTCACCAATGGTGAACGCTTGATCTTCTGGCTGCGGCAAATCATTAATTGGGTTAACGGTTAGGTCCGCTGTTGCAACAATAGTGTCGCTGCCGTCGTTGATATCGAACGTGATATCAATGTCGCCATTAAAGTTCGCATCTGGCGTGATAGTGAAGCTACCATCGTCGTTTGCCGTAACCCTTGCATCACCGTCAACCATTAGATTAGATGCGGTTAGCGCGTCGCCTTCTACATCCGATGCTTGAGCAAGAAGCTGCTCTTGACTCAACGTGATTGAGTTGTCTTCGTCGACGCTGTACGCCAAGTTACCCGAAACTGGTGCATCATTGATTGGTAAGACATCGACTGTGATGTAAGTATCGACCTCTGCGCCGTCTTCATCACGAATGGTCACATCCAACTGCACTTGACCATTGAAGTTTTCATTCGGAGCAAAGCTACAAGTACCATCGCCGTTTACTGAGAAGATACCATCTGGACCGTCGTAGCTGATGCCTACTAGCTCAACATCCCCTTCAACATCCGAAGCATTCAGTAGCACTTGAGATTCACTAAAGGTTAGAACTTGGTCTTCATCGATAGTGTATGCGGTAGGACCTGCGATTGGTGGGTCATTTACCTCAATCACAGTAATGCCAGCAGTGGTAGAATCCGTTGCACCTTCTTCATCAACAACGACAACATCTAGGCTCACCTCGCCGCTGAAATTTTCGTTTGGTGAGAAGGTGTACGTACCATCACCGTTGATTTCCAGCACGCCATCGTTACCGCTGTAGCTCACGCTATCAATCGCCACTTCGCCTTCTATATCAGACGAGTTAGCCAACAGCTGTTCGTTACTAATGGTAATCGAATTGTCTTCATGAACGGTGTAAGCCGTGCTGCCTGCAACCGGTGGATCGTTCTCCGGCGTCACGCTTACGTCGATATTCGCCGTCACGGTATCCGTGCCATCGGAAACATCGAAAGTGAAGTTCACGTCGCCATTAAAGTTCTCGTTTGGTGCGAAGCTATATGTGCCATCACCATTGTCAGTAAGAACACCGTCCGCGCCTGTGTAAGTGACGCCCTCAACAGATAAGTCATCCCCTTCAATATCGGTAGCGCCTGTTAGGAGATCCGCATCAGTAAAGGTCAGCACACCATCTTCACCAATGGTGAACGCTTGATCTTGTGGTTCAGGCGCATCGTTAACTGGTGACACCAATAACTCAAGGTTGGTTGAGACAACATCATCGCCGTCAGACACATCGAACGTAAAGGTGATGTCACCATTAAAGTCCGCATCTGGCGTTAAGGTGTAAGTACCGTCACCATTGTCTGTGATGGTGATGTTTTCATCATCCGTTGCCAAGTTCAGTGCTGTCAGTTGGTCTCCATCCAAGTCACGCGCATTAGCGAGCAAATCTTCTTGCGTGATTAGGATTGAACCATCTTCTTCAACCACAGCAGAAACAGGCAATGCTTCAGGCGTATGTTCAATGTGAGCACCCGTTGCATTGACGTAGATGGTTTGAGAAACGGTTTCAGAATCATTATTTGATAGCTCTGTCGCCGTTGCCGTTACATTGATTTCTAGCTGTTGGTTAAAGTCTTCTGGCAATTGAATCTGTAGCTCTTGTTCAATTGCTGTGGTTGGAAGCGTTACAGAACCATCTGGACCGACTGTTACTTCACCGCTGTAGATCTGGCTGTTCACTTCACCTACATCAATGGTGAAGTTGAAGTCACTATAATCGGCATCGCCGCCACCGTAGAGATCTTCAAAGCCGTAAACCAGTTCACCGTCTTCGTTCACAGTAGTTCGGGTATGTTCAATACCATCTTGGTTGAGCTCTGAGCTTGAACCACCATGAAAGACTGCATCACCGAATTGGCTTTGAATCACGGTTTCAGAACCATCAGCGCCAACAAACACGAGTTGTGGGTCAACTGTATCCATGTTCGCAGGAGAGCCATCTGCTGCACGGAACTCGTACTGACCATCTTGCATGGATGCAAAGTCATTGAAGTTATGACCGTTAGGAATCAAGAATAGGTTGAAGCTTTCCCCTTCCGAGATTTGGAAGCTGAACTGATCTTGTCCCGGAACGAGGTCACCGCCGCCGCCAACTTGAGAGGCGTTTTCGTACACCACTTCAACGCCCGTGATGTTGCCATCTTCATCGACTTTGTAGTAACCCGCTGTGTTTTGGTAACCCGCGGTTTCACCTTCAAACGTAACCGTGATTTCAGTATCGTTGAAACTGGTGATACCGTTGTCTTGATCGTTAAGTACCCCTTCGTTGTCGTAACTGATCACCGAACCTTCTGGAACACCATCAACGGTCACAGTCAACGTTTCTGACAAGTCTTGGTCAACCAATGCTGCAGCGATGTTCACTTCAACAATACCGCCTGGCTCGACCAAGATTGCTTGATCATCCACGTTTCGACCATCGCCATCAGTGATGACTAGGTCTGGCGCATCTGCCACGGCTTCGATATGGACATTAATGTCTTGCTCAACTTCATCAGTACCGTCAGAAACCGTAAAGCTGAACTGCAAGTCACCACTGAAGTGCTCTTCTGGTACGAAGCTAAATGTACCGTCACCGTTGTCCGTTACAGTACCTTCATCATCCGAGTAGTTAATGCTGGTAACGGTGAGGTCATCACCATCAATATCAATCGCGCCACTTAGAAGATCTTCTTGCGTGAACAGGATGCTGCCATCCTCTTCAATGTGGTAGATGCCAGGTGCAACAATTGGAATGTCATTGACTGGGTTCACCGTCAATGTCATTTCATTGGCAACACTCAATTCGCCGTCGCTCACTTCATAAGTAAACTCGATGTCTCCGTTGAAGTGCTGTGAAGGCGTAACGGTAAAGGTGCCGTCTCCGTTGTCCACGATAGAGGCATTCGGATCATTGGTTTCTAGTGCCGTTGCGTATAGTTCATCACCATCTTGATCGCTGGCGTTTTCAAGCAGCATTTCTTGTGTCACGAGGATAGAGCCATCCTCGTCCACGTCTGCCACGATTGGGGCTGCTTCTGGTGCGTCGTTGACGAACTCAACTTTCAAGTCGATGTTTGCCGCCACCACATCGGTGCCATCGCTCACATCAAACGTGAGGTCAACATTACCAAAGAAGCCCTGCTCTGGCGTTAACGTGTAAGTGCCATCGCCATTGTCTGTCACTTGAACCGTGTCGCTTAAACTCGTCACGTTAACAACAGACAGATCATCGCCTTCGATGTCCGTCGCTTGAGCCAGCAGCTCTGCTTCAGTAATCGTGATAGCCTCGCCATCTTCTGTAGTGAAGGACAAATCAGGTACATCTGGCAGGTCGTTCACTGGATTAACGGTGAGGTTTAGATCCGCGGCGACGGTTTCGATCGCGTCAGTTACGTCATAAGTAAATTCGATTTCACCAAAGAAGTTTTCGCTCGGTGTAATCGTAAAGCTACCATCAGCGTTCTCAACGATGGTTGCATTAGGATCGTTGGTCGACAGGTTCACCGCTTCAAGGTTGTCACCATCCACGTCCGTCGCGTTCGCTAACAAGTCTTCTTGAGTAATGGTAATTGAGCCATCTTCATCAACGACCGCATCAACAGGACCGCTGACCTCTGGACCTTCGTTGACGATCTCAACATCGATCTTCGCTGTGCTTGGTGCACTTGCTTGACCGTCGCTGATGTCGAAGGTCAGGTTCACTTCACCGTAGAAGTTCGAAGTTGGTTCGAAGGTAAAGGTGTTGTCGCCGTTGTCTGTCAACGTACCTTGTGACTGGTCGACAAGCAGTAGATTCTCGATATGCAGAATGTCGCCATCCACATCAGTCGCACCTGATAACAGGTCTTTTGCTTCGATGATGATGGTGCCGTTTTCTAGCATTTGAGTATGTAGCGGTGCACCAGGAACTGGCACATCGTTGACCGGAATAACGGTCAGATCTAGATGGGTATCGACTTCATCGGTGCCATCGAAGACTTTGTAGTCGATGTCGACTTCACCATTGAAGTTTTCATTCGGCATAAAGGTGTAAGTGCCGTCGCCATTGTCGACAAGCTCACCATTGTCACCGCTGTAAGAGATATCAGAGATAGACAGCACATCGCCTTCCACATCACTTGCATTCGCAAGCAGATCGTCCGCGCTAAACGTAATGCCCACATCCTCATCAGTCGACAACACAATCGGACCAGAAACGATTGGCGCATCGTTTACTGCTTCGAAGTTGATGTTGATGATGTTGTCGTCAGTGAGTTCACCATCCGTAACTTGGTAGCCAAGCTCAATCTCACCGTAGAAGTTCTCATCTGGTGTGACTGTCCACGTACCATCGCCGTTGTCGGTTAACGTAGCGTGCTCCGCGTTATCCCCCACCAGCTCTAGGTTTTGAATATCAAGAACGTCACTATCGATATCACTCGCTTGTGCGAGAAGCTGCTCTTCTGTGATTACCACAGAGGCAAACTGCGTAGAACCTTCGGTATCGATGGTCACATTTGGCAGATCAGCCGTCAGTTCGATTTCACTGTCACCTTCTCGGATATTCAGTTCTACCGTTTCCGTGATTTCCGTGCCGTCCACGCCAATAGATGTGAACACCGCTTCATCATGACAAGTTTGCGAAACCGTCATGTTTTGAACCACGTATGTACCGTTACCTTGAATCGTACCTAGCTCAAAGTAAGATACCGGCTCGTTCACCGTTAGGGTGTAATCCGTCTCATAGCTACCACGATCTTCTTTGTGGTAAGTCATCGAGTCGATCAAGTCACCATCAGAGTTGAATGCGCGAATTTCGACTTCGGTAAAGTGGCGAGACTCTTCCATAAACCAACCGCCTAGACCATCTAGGTGGAAGCTGATTTCGTTGATGTCTTGACCTTCAACGGTCACAGTTAGTTTTTCATCACCACTCAAGCCTTGGCGGTCAGTATCGCCAATACCGTGACCGATGTGTGTTTTACCATTCCACGCACCGAGTGGGTCATCATTACTTTGAACAGTAACTTTCAAATCGCCATCAACAAACTCACGTGTGTAAGGGTCAACAGCTGTACCCCAATCATCGAGGCTAGCGTTGTCATCAAAGGTACCGATTTGGGTGGTATGCGTACCGTTCGCCAACGCATCATCATTTGGAATGAAGCGCACTTCCGTATCTGCAGGAACCTCCTGCCCGACTTCTAGCTGTACCCATTCGTCATTTAGATTCGCTTCGATGATGCCGTTTTCAGGGGCTTGGTCGAGACGTAACGCAGGCTCTTCACGCAGAGAAACACCCACGGTTTGGTCTTCTTCCGCTTGAATAAAGATCTCGTCGCCCGCTTCTGGCGCATCGTTGACCGGATTAACGGTCAGATCCAACGTGGTCAGAACATCATTTTCGCCATCGCTGATGTTGTAAGTGAAGTCCAACTCACCATTGAAGTTTTCCGTATGCGTAATAGTGAATGAACCATCATCGTTGGCTACGATCGTCGCATCTGGGTCATTGGTTTGTAGATTGCTGGCAACAAGGTCATCACCTTCAATGTCAGTCGCATTCGCAAGCAACTGTTCTTGCGTGATGGTGATGGCGTTATCTTCATCCACTTCAGCTTGAATGCCTGATGTTTCAGGTGCGTCGTTCACCGCGATAACATCAATGCCTGCGGTTGTCGTATCTGTTGCACCATCTTGGTCGATAACCGTAACGTCGAGCGAAATGTTACCGTCAAAGTTCTCATTTGGCGTAAAGGTATATGTGCCGTCGCCATTGTCCACGAAGCTACCGTCGTTACCAGAGTAGCTAACATTCGCCAAGGCTACGTCGCCTTCCACATCAGAAGAGTTGGCTAACAACTGCTCGTCACTAATGGTGATTTGACCATCTTCTTGAACCGTGTAAGACGTAGAACCTGCCACCGGAGGATCGTTCACTGGAGTCACGCTGACATCAATGAATGCTGGTGTTGAACCTGTACCGTCAGACACATCGAATGTGAACTGAACATCACCGTTGAAGTTCTCATTCGGCGCGAAGCTGTAGGTGCCATCGCCATTGTCGGTAAGCACACCATCTGCACCTGTGTAGAGAACGTTTTCGATAGACAGATCATCGCCATCAATATCCGATGCGCCTTCCAATAGGTCTGCATCCGTGAACAGCAAGGTGCCATCTTCTTCTACCGTGAACTGTTGATCTTGCGCTTGTGGCAAGTCATTCACAGGATTAACCGTAATGTCCAGACCAACTTGTACCGAGCCACCATCGTTATCAATGATATCGAAGGTCAGATCTAGGTCGCCGTTGTAGTTTTCATCCGGTGTGATGGTGTAACTGCCATCATCGTTGTATTGAATCGTTGCGTTGTCATCTGTCGATAGATTGATGGCTTCAAGGTTCTCGCTATCAATATCGCCCGCTTTGGCAAGCAGCTGCTCTTGGCTTAGCGTGATTGAGCTGTCTTCGTTGATGGTGTAAGCCAAATCACCCGATACTGGTGGATCGTTGATTGGCAATACATCGACATTGATGTGCGTATCAACGGTTGCCCCATTCTCATCTTGAATGGTCACATCCAACTGAACTTGACCATTGAAGTTCTCGTTTGGTGCAAAGCTACAAGTACCATCGCCATTGACGGTAAAGATACCATCCGAGCCTTCATAGCTGATGCCAACAAGCTCTACATCGCCCTCGATATCAGATGCGTTAGCAAGAATTTGTGACTCACTGAATGTCAGTACTGAATCTTCGTCAATCGTGTAAGACGTTGGACCGGCAACTGGAGGGTCATTCACTTCAATGACGGTAATGCCTGCAGTCGTTTCGTCAATCGCACCTTGCTCATCCGCCACAATCACATCAAGGCTGATATCACCGCTGAAGTTCTCATTCGGCATGAAGGTGTAAGTGCCGTCACCGTTGTCTTGGAATACGCCATCGGTGCCTGAATAAGTCACGCTATCGATAGACACTGCGCCTTCCACATCCGAAGAGTTAGCCAGAAGCTGCTCGTCGGAAATGGTAATCGCGTTGTCTTCATCAACCGTGTAAGACGTAGAACCCGCAACCGGAGGATCGTTCACTGGAGTGACGCTCACGTCCACATTTGCTGGTACGGTTTCAGTACCGTCAGAAACACCAAAACTAAAGCTGACGTCTCCGTTGAAGTTTTCATTTGGTGCAAAGGTGTAAGTACCATCACCGTGGTCAGTCAGCACACCATCGCTGCCTGTGTAGCTAATGCCATCAACCGTTAAGTTATCGCCATCGATATCGGTCGCGCCAGCAAGCAAGTCTGCATCGGTAAACTGAAGCGTGCCATCTTCTTCAACACTGAACTGCTGGTCTTGAGGAACAGGAAGATCGTTAACTGGATTAACCGTTAGATCCGCCGTTGCTTTGATAGTGTCTGTGCCATCTGTAATGTTGAATTGGATATCAATGTCACCATTAAAGTCCGCATCTGGCGTAATCGTGAAGCTGCCATCGTCGTTCGCTGTGACGGTTGCGTTTCCATCTACAGTCAAATCGCTAGCAGTCAGACCATCTCCCTCAATATCAGACGCTTGAGAAAGAAGCTGTTCTTGGCTGAGTGTAATCGCACCGTCTTCATCAACACTGTAAGCCAAATCACCCGATACTGGCGCATCATTGATTGGCAATACATTCACATTAATGACGGTATCAACTTCTGCTCCATCTTCATCTCGAATGGTCACATCAAGTTGAACTTGCCCGTTAAAGTTCTCGTTTGGCGCGAAGCTGCACGTGCCATCATCGTTAACGGTGAAAATGCCATCCGGACCATCGTAACTAATGCCAACAAGCTCTACATCGCCTTCCACATCAGAGGCATTCAGCAGCACTTGCGATTCACTGAAGGTCAGAACTGAATCTTCATCAATGGTGTAAGAAGTTGGTCCTGCGACTGGTGGATCGTTCACTTCCAGCACCGTAATGCCAGCAGTGGTGGCATCCGTTGCTCCTTCTTCATCAGCGACGACAACATCAAGCGTCACTTCACCATTAAAGTTTTCATTTGGAGAGAAGGTGTACGTGCCGTCACCATTGATTTGCAACACACCATCGCTACCAGAGTAGCTCACGCTATCAATCGAGACATCCCCTTCTAAATCCGAAGAATTTGCCAACAGCTGCGCGTCAGAAATGGTAATAGAGTTATCTTCGTGAACCGTGTAAGACGTTGAACCAGCCACCGGAGGATCATTCACCGGCGTAACGCTCACATCCACATTCGCTGAAACTGTATCTGTGCCATCAGATACGTCGAAGCTGAAGTTTACATCACCGTTGAAGTTCTCATTTGGCGCAAAGCTATACGTGCCATCGCCATTGTCAGTTAGAACGCCGTCGGTTCCTTCGTAGCTGATTCCCGTTACAGAAAGGTCATCGCCTTCAATGTCGGTCGCACCTGCAAGCAGATCCGCATCGGTAAATTGTAGCGTGCCGTCCTCTTCCACACTGAATTGTTGGTCTTGAGGAACAGGCAGATCGTTGATTGGATTAACGGTTAGGTCAGCGGTTGCTTGAACGGTATTCGTGCCATCTGAAATATCAAAGCTAATGTCGATATCACCGTTGAAATCTGCGTCCGGCGTGATGGTGAAGCTACCATCGTCATTTTGAGTCACCGTCGCGTTGCCATCTACCGAAAGGTTAGAAGCCGTCAGTGCATCGCCTTCCACGTCAGAAGCTTGCGACAACAACTGTTCTTGGCTCAAACGAATCGAGCCATCTTCATCCACTGAGTAAGCAAGATTGCCAGATACTGGCGCATCATCAACTGGCGTAACGTTAACATCAATGTTGGCAGAAACCGTATCTGTGCCATCGGACACATCAAAGCTAAAGTTCACATCGCCATTGAAGTTTTCATTTGGCGCAAAAGTGTAGGTCCCATTACCGTTGTCGGTCAGGATGCCGTCACCACCGTCGTAGCTTACGCCCTCAACCGTTAGGTTATCGCCTTCAATATCCGTTGCACCACTGAGCAGGTCTGCGTCCGTAAAGATCAGCGTGCCATCTTCTTCCACGCTGAACTGTTGGTCTTGAGGAACAGGCAGATCGTTGATTGGATTAACGGTTAGGTCAGCGGTTGCTTGAACGGTATTCGTGCCATCTGAGATATCAAAGCTGATGTCGATATCACCATTAAAATCTGCGTCCGGCGTGATGGTGAAGCTACCATCGTCATTTTGAGTTACCGTCGCGTTGCCATCTACCGAAAGATTAGATGCCGTCAGTGCATCGCCTTCCACATCGGAAGCTTGCGACAACAACTGCTCTTGGCTCAAACGAATCGAGCCATCTTCATCCACCGAGTATGCAAGATTGCCAGATACTGGTGCATCGTCGACTGGCGTAACGCTTACATCAATGTTGGCAGAAACCGTATCCGTGCCGTCGGACACATCAAAGCTAAAGTTCACATCGCCATTGAAGTTTTCATTTGGCGCAAAAGTGTAAGTCCCATTACCGTTGTCGGTCAGGATGCCGTCGCCACCGTCGTAGCTTACGCCCTCAACTGTTAGGTTATCGCCTTCAATATCCGTTGCACCAGCAAGCAGGTCAGCATCGGTGAAGATCAGCGTGCCGTCTTCTTCCACCTCAAAGGTTTTATCTTCCGGCACTGGTGCGTCATTGATTGGACGAACAGTTAAATCAATCGTACTAGAAATGGTTTCTTGACCATCACTGATATCAAACGTTAAGTCGAGTTCACCATTAAAATCAGCTTCAGGTGTGACGGTATAAGTGCCATCACCATTATCCACAACGGATGCATTAGCACCCACTTGCACGTTAAATGCGGCAAGATCATCGCCATCAACATCACTCGCGTACCCGAGAAGTTGTTCTTGAGTGAAGGTAATAGTGCCATCTTCATCCATGATGTATGCCAGATCTTGCCCTACTTCTGGCGCGTCATTTTCACCTTCGACTTTAATTTGGAACGTCTCGCTCGTAGTTTCGGAGTCGAAATCGTCTTCTACTTGCGTCGTGGTTTCTTCGCTAGTGTCTTGTACATCCACCGCGAAGCTCTCTTCAGTGGTTTCTGAATCTAGCTCGTCACCACCTTGAGAACCTTCAGAGTCTGAAGAAGCACTTGGCGCAGATGAAGTTTGTACCGCTTGTCCTTGCGCTTCATTGCCTTCTGCGTCCAAACCACCTTCAGAGCCAGAGGCATCACCACCACCGACCGCTTGGGCACCCGCCCCAGAATCCGAACCACCGCTGCCCAGAGCCTCGTCACCTGATTCTCCGCTAGAAGCTACACTATCAACAACATTGGATTGTGCAGCGTCAGAGTCGCTGCTACTTTCAGTATCCTCTTCTTGAACTGCGCCACCCGAGCTCACTGCTTCTTCTTCCGTACCCGCGCCACTAGGATTTTCTTCCATCGCACGATTGGCTTCATCAACAGCATCTGCACTTTCAGCACCGGTCGCTACAGTCGAAGAGACGGTCGACTGCTGTTTTTCTTCTTTTGTCCCCGTATCCTTCGTTTCTGTTTGCTCTACCGCATCGTTAAGCTTTTCATTGTCTTTTTCTTGATTAGTGTCGCCTGCCATTACAGCCTCCGTTGCCATTAGCTAACTGATCGTGTTTAGAGGCAGTAAAGGACACCATTCTGGAAAACCAACTTTTTTATCCAACTTTTTTCATACTCATGTTGTTTAACCAAAAAGAGGTAAAAAAAATTTGAAAACGCAATTTAAAGATCCTTAGTTATTGTCATTAAAGCAATTAGGGCGGTGGAACAATGATAAACATGACGAATCTGTTGCGCTCAGTCGACAACAGCCACAAAGGGCTGCAATTGCTATTGGGAGATTTTTATAAGGATTTCAGCAGCGCGGCGATCAACATCGAAATGCTGCATAAACAAAACCGTTTTGAAGAGCTGAGCGGCTACTCAAAAAAGCTGAAAGCCATTCTGGTCCTGCTTTGTGATGATGATTTACCACCCAAGATGGCAAAGCTAGAACATTTAAGTAAGCACCACTTTCCCGCACCTAATGAATTGATTGAGGACATCAAAACTGAGCTCAACAACGTGAACAAACAAATTAGCCAGCTGTTAGATATCGAGAACTCTATCGATGACAGCGCAGATGATGAATAACCGGGGTGGATCATGAGTAACAAGCAGATCGAGCACCACCTCAGAAAAGCACTCGTGTCCAACAACGAGTCTTCGAAGGTGACCGCAGACGATACGATCGTGCTAGCCAGTGCGATGACCAGCGTACACAAAACACTGCTGGTTATCTTTTTGCTTTCAATGGTGGCGATCGCCGTGGCGTCTCAAGCTCGTATCGACATTGTGGTGTCGGTGCGCGGTGAGCTATTGCTGGAATCTGACGTAGAAAAAGTGCAACACCTTGAAGGCGGTATTCTTGAAGAAATGTTAGTGCGCAAGGGTGAAGTGGTTTACGAAGGTCAACCCATTGCGCGCATTCGCTCTTTGGATAGAAACACTCAACTCGATACAGTAAACACAGAAATCATTCAGCTTGAGTTAGATAAACTCCGTTATGAAAGCCTGCGCGATATGGTAGAGCCCGATTTCTCTGCCTACATCGAAAAATACCCAGAATTGGTTCAGGTAAATATGAATACCTGGCAGCAAGAGTTTTCCAAAAACCGATCTAATGAAGAGTTGATCACTCACGACATCAATCACAAGAACTCGTTGATTGATTCTATGCTTAAGCGCCGCAAAAGCTCCGAGAACCAGCTTTCTTTGATTCGCAAGCAGCTCAATATCAAGAACACCCTCTATAAAGAAGAAATGGCATCTTATGTCGATGTTCTGAATATGCAGGTTCAAGAGTCAAACATGGTGCGTGAGATTGAAAACCTTGATGAGTCAGTCATGAATGAGCGCTTCCAACTCGACAAGCTAGAAAAACAGTACCGTGACTTGGTGGAAAATCGCAACTCCGAATACCAAGCGCAAATCATTCAAGCGAAGAAAGATCTCAAGCTGAAACGCATTCTTCGTCCTCAACACTCAGACAAAGTGGATCGTCTTGTGGTCTACGCCCCTATTGATGGTGTGGTGGATAAAGTGCACTTTAATTTCCGTTCTGCCGTGATACCGCCGGGTGAAAGTATCGCGGACATTGCGCCGATTAATAATTCTCTTCACGGCGAAGCGAAGATTCCACGTAAAGACATGGGCTTTGTTGAAATCGGACAGGCAGTCAAAGTGAAGATGGACACCTACAACTTTGCCAAGTACGGATTTTTGGAAGGTCGAATCGCGTCGATCAGCCGTTCGTCCTATGAAGAAGAGGACGCTGAATTCTACCTCGCTGAAATCCAAATCAGCCAAAACTATCTAGAGCGCGGAGGCACACAATACAAACTGTCCCCTTACATGGAGTTTACCGCCGACGTGAAAACAGGGTCGCGTCGGGTTATCGAATACGCTGCGAAGCCGGTTATGTCGGCTATCGAAGACGCCTTCGATGAGAGGTAATGGATGAGTAACAAACCTTCCTACAATATTTCCGTTCCTGTTATGCGCCTTAGCATTGCTTTCAGCTTGGTGCTGGCTGCCCTCGCCTTTTATTTGTATGTCTCTTGGGAAAAAGTGGATTCAGTGGAGCAAGTGCAAAACGCGCCTCTGTTAGTTCAAGCTCAACAACTCAACCAAACCATCGAACTTGATATCCAAACGCTGCAACGCTGTTTAGCCGCGCGTTATTGTAGTACAACAGAGCTCGATTTTGAGGTTCTGAAAAACGAAATTGACCAGTTTAAGTCTCTCGCGTCACTCAACAAAACCGAGTTTAGCTTGGTAGGTGCGACCGAATATACGCAGCTTGAACTGGCGATTAGTCGCTTCTCGGACAGCTCAAAAACTCGCGACGATGTGTTGGCACTGTATCTCTCGCTCACCAATAACTACCTACAAATGGACGACAACTATCGCACCATGTTTAACAACCATGCGAGCGACCTAATGATGGAGAAAAACGAGTTCTTCATTTGGTTGTTTATGGTCGTTGTTGTGTTGGTTGGTATCGCCGTTCTATCGAATTTAGTGGCAATCCTTAAACTGAGAAAATCCAGTTCGAATGAGCGCGACATTGATCAAGAATTCGACGGACTTTATCAAGAACTCAAACAACTGGATTTACAGAGGTTGGAAGAGTTGCTCAATGAAGTGAGCATCAATCCGAAGCAGCGTCAGATTTACTCTCACCTAAAACTGATTTTCAGCAAACTCGAAGAGCAAAAACGCAATAACGATCTCTACAAGCAGCTCTATGCTCTGATTGGTTACGAGATTCGAGGCATCACCAACACCATTAACGGCGGCGTGCAATACCTCGTACAAGAGACCGATGAGAGCGGCGTGTTGATGGCGCAAGATATAACCTCGGCTGCCAATACCCTGTCTGAGTTGGCAGAGAACTACAACCGACTCATTTCACAAGGAACCGAGAGCAAATCGAAAGAATTTTCACTGCTTAATGTGCTGTCTGAATTGATGATTCACATCAGTTCAAAAGTGCAGCGAAATGAAGGTGAATTAGACTGCTTTATCTCGGATAACCTACCAAACCGTGTTGAAGGACAATCCACCAGCTTATTCTGGGTGTTGTTCCTACAGCTATCGAATGCCATCCAACTCAAAGCCGATAAGAAACTGTTTGTCACCATTGAATCAGGTGCGGCGTCAGACATTGAAAACACCCGCTTGACCATCAATCTAAACTTCTTAACCACACTGGATGTGCCGTTTGCCAAGCTCAATACCCTACACTGGAGCGACCATAAACAGCACACCGCAACCAAAGACGATTTGGCGAAAAGCGTGCTGAAAGATTATGGCTATTACGAGAGCCATTGGTATCAATCGGGCAATCAGGAACGTTTTCAAATTCAGCTCGATTTAAAAGCCAAGAGCTTCCACACCGAGAAAACTCGCTTCGACAATAAACGTTTGTTGCTGTGTGCCAACTCTCAGCTGCGCATTGATGTGATGAACAAAATGCTGGTCAACTTGGGCTTAGAGATCACACCAATTCGAACGCCGAACGAGCTCTTCTCTGCTGCAAAAACCTTTGGCGATTACGATGCCATCATGCTGACCGACACGTTCGAGCCAAACAAACTGCCCTCACTGAGCAAAACGGTGAAATCGCAACTGCGCAATCACCCGAATACTAAATTGCTGCTTTCGGTTACTAGCACTCAGCAAGCGCAAGAGAGCCATACCTTTGTCGACAAGATTCTGAACTCTCCTGGGATTCCGTATGAGTTCATCCCTAACCTATTGGCAATCATGGAAGCGGAAGCCTCTGAAGATCAGATGGAGAACAGCTCATTCCTGATTGTGGAAGATGACCGTGTTCAACAGATTCTACTCAAACGTATTTTGAGCAAGCAAGAATACGAAGCAGATACCGTTGGCGATGGCGCAGACGCTGTTCAGCACTTCATAAATCAACGCTCGGACATCATCTTTATGGACTGCATTATGCCTGGCATGGGCGGTATTGAAGCAACCAAACGCATTCGACAATACGAACAAGAGAGCGGACAAAACCCCTGCACCATCATAGGTGCGACAGCATTGACCAGCAGTAATGAACACCAAGCTTGTATCGAAGCTGGAATGGATTACGTGATCAGTAAACCTTATAAAAACGACGAAATCATCAAGGTGATCAACAAGTATGTGGCGGTACAGAAACTTAACTAGCTGCGTATTGGCAGCGCTTACATTGAGCAATGCTCCTTCAGCAATGGCGACCACCTTGCTTGAGGCGGTCAAACTCGGCTTGGAAAACAATTTATCTCTGCGCGCTAGTGACAAAGGCGTGGAAGAAAACGAATACAACATCGACATTAGCCGTTCTAAGTTCCTGCCCTCTTTAAACGGTGCCGCTGATACTACATGGAATGAAAACGAGACCATATTAACGGGAACACCGGATACGCGTTCTAGCTACAACTCCAACAGCTACAGCGTGTCTTTATCTCAATCGGTGTTTAACCTTGGCGACATCTTCAAATACGGCACCGCAAAGCTTGATTTCAACATTGAAGAAATCAAGCACGAGAACAAAATCCAGAGCACCATTTCTGAAATCGCGACCCAGTATTTCGAGTACCTCAAAAACAACGCGCAAATCAAAGCCACGAAAGTCGAGCTTAAATCGTCTGAAACGCGTGAACGCCAAATGCGTCGCAACGTGGAGCTTGGCAACACTGCGGCGAGCGAGTTGTATGAGGTAATTGCTCAGAAAGAAGGCATTGCCAACCGCTTAAGAACCTTAGAGAAAGATCGACGTGTGATTTTGAACGGTTTAGAGATTCAAGTTCAATATCCAGTCACCCCGTCGCAGGACATCTACGAAAGCGTGCCCTTGGCGGAAATCAGCGAATCCGAACAACGCGCGATTCTTGAACAAGCTTTGAAGCTCAATAACGATTTATTGGTTGCGAAGAAAACCGTAGAACGCAGCCGAAGAGGCTTGAAAGAAAGCGGTTCAAACTTTGTGCCGACCGTATCGCTCTCTGCCAGTTACCGTTACGACGATGCGAACAACTATGACCGAACCGACCCAACCGCAACAGGGGACAGTAATTCCACCAGCGTAGGTTTGAACTTGAATGTGCCGATTTTCTCCGGCGGTTCGGATTATTACGGTTATCAAAAATCTTCAACTGCTATCGAGCGAACGGAGCTACTTTACCAAGATTCGTTGTTCACGACGCGCAATAGCGTTAACACCTCGGTACTCAACATTAATGACTTCTCCCGAGCTATTAGCAGTTACGAGAACATCATCCGAGCTAACTACGCCTCCTACAAAGGCATTCAGCGCGCTTACCAGCTTGGTACTCGAACCATTACCGACTTACTGGCAGCGGAAAGTAAACTGTTTAGCGCACTACGTGATTACGAGAGCGCGCGCTATGACTACATCATTGAATCGATCAATCTTGAACAAATCAAAGGCATGTTGTCGGTGCAATCCATCGAAAGCATCATGCAGTTGATGAGCGATATCGAAGGCAGAAGCAATCAAGACTTAGTTCCAAAACACCTTCTCTCCAAACCATCGATTAAGAAAGGAGGTCGCAATGCAAACTGAGCATTTTTCCCAGAAGATTAACTTTGCTGACAAGTGTTACCTGACTTTCTCAACGGTCATCTCAACGCTGTTTGGTTTGGTACTGCCCTTTTCGATTCTGATTATCTTTGACCGAGTTTTACCTAACCAAGCTAAAGACACGCTGTTTCTTCTGTTTGCCATTATCTTGATCACCATCTTCCTCGACTATCACTTAAAGAATCAGGAAGAGAAGATTTCGTCGGTGATCATGAAGCAGTTCGAAACCAACTTAACCAACAAGGTGTTTCAATCCATCTGTTTGGCTGAGATATCGAAGTTTCGTCGCCTAGAACCCGGTGAATACCTAGAGCGTATTGCTACCATTCCAGAGATTAAATCCTTCTTTGGCGGAGAATCTGTACGGGCATTGATCAATCTTGCAGTCAGCATACTGACCATTCTGATTATCGGTCTGATCAACATTTGGGCAGGGGTGACTATCTTGCTCGCCTCCATCATTTTGGCGGTGTTCGCACTCAGTCTTTCCAAGCAAAAAATCAACAGCCTAGAAAACAAATCCGACATCGAAGGCTTAACCACGTCGAAAATCATCGAGATCATCTCTAGCCCCCTCGATATCAAAGCGCGCAATATGGAATATCGCGTTGAGAGCTTGATGACACAAATGGTGGAAGAACGTGAAGTCGAGAACATCAAATACGAGCAAATTGAATCAAACTTCAACCTTATCTTGTCGCTCATACAACAGCTCTCCATCGCTTGTGTGGTGGTGGTTTTGGCAACGGCAGTTATCAACATGCAATCGAGCCAAGGCATCATGGCTGCCATCATCATGCTTACCAACCGCTACTTCGCGCCATACCAGCAAGTAATGCGCACGGTGAGCCGCTGGGAGTTGAACAAGCTTCATATTCAACGTATCGCCGAGCTGCTTGAGCTTGCTGCATCTATAGAACAACAAAACGACACGACGGAAGTCGAGCGCATCTCGGTGAAGTATTCGGAAAAACAACGCATCGAGTTTGAACGCGGTCAGGCTTACTTGCTGACGGGGAAAAGCGGCGCGGGCAAAACCCACCTCGCCAATTGCATTACGCGGCAAAACACCGACAGCAAGCTCGATATCCAAATCAACGAGACACCGCTCGATGACGTCAACTACAACGTCTGGCGTAATAGCGTGCTCATGGTCGACAAAACCAGTTCGTTCGTCGAAGGCACCATCATCGACAACTTGACTTGTTTCCGCCCAAGCTTAAATAACACGGCATTTGCGCTTTGCGAAACCATGAACATCAAGGCACAAATCGATGCCCTTCCCGCTGGTTTTTACACCGAGCTTAAAGGACATTTACGCAACCCATTCTCGCGCCAAGTCGCTTATGCCTTGTTGTTAGTGCGTGCCTTACTCGCGAACAAACGTGTGTTGATCTTCGACGACATCGACTGTGTTTATGATGACGACTTTGCTCGATTGGTTTTGACCAGCACCGCCTATCGCGCCAACGACAAAATCCTCATCATCGTCAGCAACAAGATGGACAAACTCAATCATCGCCTCAAACGCGTCAAACTTACCGGAGGTGACCAATGAGTATTTTGGTTGATTTTAATAATGTCCCTCAGCGCTTGTTGGACTTTGAGGCTCGCAGTTATGACGAGCGATACAATGAGTCACCTTTGATTCGTGGTTTAGCTTATACCCTCATAGCGCTTGAATGGGAAGGCACACCTTCTATCCTCAGTGACGCTTTTATCCCTAAACCAAAAGACAGCGACAGTTTTATTGCCACCATTGAACGTCTTGGTTACCGTTGTGACGTCACCAAATTAAAAACGTTGGAGCACATCGAGGGGCACCCTCATCCTTGTTTTATTGAGATAGAAAACCTCACTGCGATTTTCTTGGGCACCAAAGACGGCAAACTGATCCTGTTTGATTACACCAATAACAACACCATTGAATACCCGCTCTGCAAGAAGCCGTGCTTGTTGGTGTCGATCAGCGAATACTCCCGCTTATTCCGAGAGCCGCCACCTGAATCTCAAGACCGCAGTAACTGGATTAAATACGCGTTTTATCGCTACAACAATGAACTCAAAAGCCTGATTATTCTCAGCTTCGTGGTCAGCATTCTCGGCGCACTCCAGCCCTTTTTTATTATGAGTGTGTACAACTTCGCCTTAACCTCTAGCTCGCAAGCCACGCTTTATTGGCTCACGTTATTTGCTGTGATTGTTGGGTTCTCGGAATACTTTTTCAAGAAAATGCGGGTCAACATCATCGCCACATCAGGAAAGGATTTGGCGGTGCATATTTCTCAAAACGTAATATCCAAACTGTTGTGGCTTCCTTATTCGATGACATCTACCGCTGGTGTCTCTTCTCAGTTAGCACGATTGAAGGACATCGACACTTTCCGCCGTTTGGTAACCGCAGAGTCAACATTAAGCTACTTCGACATGCCGTTTGTTATCGTATTCATTATTGCCATTGCTCTTATGTCTGGTACCGCAGCGCTAGTCGTTATGGCGGGGTTGATTCTAATGTTGGTGTTCTGTGTTTATTCTCGTTACATCTACTCGCAAGCCACGTCCAAGAGCTCTCGCGCCAACGCCATGGTTTCTTACCAATGGAATGAGATTCTTCGTGGTATAAAAACCATCCAAGGCTTGCCATTATTGCGTGTTATCCAGTCCCGCTTTAGCGCATCGCATTTACAAAGCACCAACGATGCAGAACATGTTTCAGTGACTAATAGCAGGGTTCAGGCAGCAGGCGGGAGTTTGATTCAGGTTATTGGTACCGCAAGTATCGTCGCGGCCGTTATCGGCGTGATGGACGGCACCTCCGATGCAGGTGCAATGCTTGCTACCGTAATTTTAGTCTGGAAGGCGTTGGGGCCTATTATGGGCATCTACAACTCTATTTCTAAGTTCCAATCCATTAAGGCGTCTTCTGCGCAAATCAACAACCTTATGGCGATGAATGACGATAAGCTAACGTTAGAGAAAAGCCCCCCTATTCGCCTCTTTCAAGGTAGTATCGTCGGCTCTGGTGTGAGCCATCGTTATAGTGGTGCGGCAACAGGCTTAACTAATCTTGGTTTTAAAATTCCACCGGGCGCAAAAGTTGTGATTTGTGGACCAACAGGTTGCGGTAAAACGACGCTCATTTCTATTATCGCTGGGCTAGAGGAACGCTATCAAGGCTCAGTTTCGGTGGACGGTTATAACATCAAACAATTCAACAGTTACCGCTATCGAACCTCGATTAACTACATCCCGTTTAACCTGCATATTTTTGAAGGCTCCTTGGAGACTAACTTCATCTTGCATAATGGGTTAATCCCAACAGAAAAAATGCGTGAAATGGTGAGTTTCTTTGAGCTCGATACATGGTTGCCACAAGGCCTGGACACTCAATTGAGCGTTGATATCTGTAAAAGTTTACCAAATGGTATTCAACAAAGACTGCGGCTCGCATTAGGGCTAGGCAACTGCGAACAATCTTTGATTATCATTGACGAGCCATTTAATGGTGCAGAGCAAGAAAATTCCCACTACTTCAAGCGGTTATTTAGCGACAAACTACTCAATAAGACCGTTATTTTCTCAACGAATGATCCGGGCATGATCTCTACATCCAATATGAGCTTAGTCTTGGAGCCAGATGGCAACCTGAAGTATTTCGGGTTAACCGATAAGTACTTAAAAAGTCTAAGTTAAGTTCGGAATGTGGTGTGGTTCATCATTCATACTTGAGCACGGTCATTGACAAAAATGTAAACGATGAGACTATTTACTCTGTAAGCGCGTACACTAAGGAATCCGATGTATACATTTGTTGCAGACAAATTGGATGTGGTTTATTTATCAACGATACCAGAAAACTACCAGTTACAAGACTTCGACGTGCCTGAAGAAGAACTCGAAATTCGTGAAATTGTAGAGGTATGGTATGAGTGTGCGTTTCTTCCTGACTTTAACCTTCAACACATCGACATCGAAAACAAAACTGCTTTGGTCGAGACACAAGCGCAAGTCGTAAACAACTACACAAGTACGCTCGCTTTTTTACTCAAAAGTCGTACTTATCGCGCAGCACTTAACCGATTATTGAGTGTATGGAGATTGGAGGCAGCAGCTAAAGCACAGCTTGAGCTGCTGTTACTTACGGAAGAACAGAGTAGCAAGCCAGTAAATTAATCAGCTAGGATAAGGGGCTAAAAATCTTAAACCCAACCATCGAATCGGAGACGTTTCTGCACGCGTTCAACCGCCTCTATCTGCATCTGACGAACACGCTCGTTAGATACGTTTAATAACAGGCCTATTTCCGACAAGGTTTTCACTCTCTGGTCAAATAATCCGAATCGATGGATCAAGACTTTCTGCAACTTAATTGGCAAAGTTTTAATAATATTTTCAATAGCTTGAGTAAAGCACTGGTTTTCACAGTCTTGTTGTGGATCTGGCGTATACTCACTTTCACACAGTTCAAGAACAAATGGAACACGATGTAGGTCCGCAGTGGTCGATACATCAATAAAACCACTTAGAGCAACAAGTTCATCTATACGTTCTGCTTTCACCCCTGAGCAGCGTGAGAGTTCAGAAATAGACAACTCCTTGCTCTCACTTTTTGACGCATCGAGCTTTTTTAAAGCCAGGCTATTTATCTCTTTGCACACATGAGCAGGTAAACGTACCGTGCGGCCATTGTTCATTAATGCCGCTTCTATATTCTCGCGAATCCACCATACCGCATAAGTAGAAAAACGGTAGCCTGGCTCAGGATCGAACTTATCGACCGCTTTTATCAAACCAATGTTACCTTCTTCTATTAAATCGAGCAGAGTAAAGTTATTGCCTGGCCGTTTGAGGTAACCTTTTGCGATTTTCACAACAAGTCGAAGATTAGACTCAATCAACATTTCGCGCGCTTCTTCATCACCAGCTCGATTAAGTTTGGCGTAATGCAACTCCTCTTCACGAGACAACAAATCAATCCCCACAATATCTTTGAGATAGTGAGCATAAGGGTCTTTCCCAACTGACAACGATTCTTTCATTGACAGTTCATCCGTGACAGCTCGGAACCTAGCAAAGCATTCGTTGTTCATTCCCCGTCCTTCTCAAGCCAACTTATTTCTTATCTTCTTTAATTGTTTTTGTACAACACTGTATGCATCATGCTTTATATGCATTACTTTACACTGAGTGTAGACAGGGGTTCTGATCTTTACCAAGAAATCACTTATCACTTTAAAACAATTACTGCTTCTATGATAAAAACGTGAGCAGGTGGGGGGTTATATATATGAAAGTGCAAGTATTTGTACGCAAATTGGCCTCAAAGAAAACAACGCAACGTGATCGTTAACGCTTACCACGTTACTCTGACTAAAACTTTGAGGCTTGAGGATGGTTTGAAGTATCAGTTGAATTAGCGAGATCTAATTCACTTGACGAAGCGCAGGTTGAAGCTGACAGTCTGTTATAACTTGGAAAACTGCACGATTCTTTCCTTCAGACTTACCTTGATACATCAACTCGTCAGCATCTTGCAAGCTCACGATGTGGGTAAACTCAGGATAGTAAGCACAGCCCAAACTGATACTCAAATGAATTGCTTGTCCGCCCAGTATAACAGGCTGATCGTAAACTGCTTTACAGAGCATATTGGCAAAATTGAGTGCTTCTCGCTCTGACAGAGAAGACGTAACGAGTGCGAACTCTTCTCCTCCAATTCTCGCCAATGTCATTCGGTCATCAGTCATCGACTTAGCGGCTTCTGCGATGGCAACTATTGCTCGGTCTCCAGCAAGGTGGCCATATCGATCATTGATTGATTTAAAATCATCAATATCAAACACCATCACCGTTAAGTTTCGCTTCAAATGATTCAGTAGCGCCAATTGCTCAATCAGGTGTCTACGGTTGTATAGCTTTGTGAGAGAATCCGTCAACGTCATCTCTAGCAATTGCTGATTGGCAATCGTTAATTGCCTTGTCCGAAGAGCAACCATACGTTTGAGGGCAAAAATATGATAAAGCGTTGCGACCGCCATAATGAAAATAGCAATAGGGAAAAGATAAAGTGGATAAACCGTTTTCACCAGACTCCAACGGGTGAGGATCCGCTCACGATCCGTATCGATGACTTTTTCAAACGCTCGTGATACCTCTAAAATGGAAGTTGCACTGTGCATTCCTGCTGCAATCCGAAGATCTTTACTATATAAGCTAATTGTCGGGACAAACATACCCGCTCCCGGCGTGGTTGCCATATAAAAGTTAGCAACTTGCAGGTCCGCAACGAAGTACAGCACCTTTTTATCGACGGCGGCTTGTATCATCGAATCATTGTTAATGTATTCTGCGATAGGTGCATTCGGATAATTCGTCTGAACAAACTCAGACTCGTAACTTCCTTTAACAACGCCAATTGGCAGCGTCATTTCGCCAGTTAAAACACTCCTGATATCAACCGAAAGTACATCTTTATTTACGTACAATTTGGTTTGGATAGGCATTATGACTGCGCCAAAGTCCATATACTTCGCCCTTTCGGGCGAGTAGACAAGTCCTCCGTGAAAGTCAGCCTTACCCTCTTTTACGGCTTGCAAAGAAGCATCCCAATCCAAAAGGAGAAACTGAACGTCGATTTGGTTGTTCACCGCGTACTCTTTCCAAAAGTCGATTAAAATACCTTTAGGTTCACCATCTGGGCTAAGGTAAGAGAACGGCTTCCACGCTTTGGAGTTAGCAACAATTAAAGAATGAGACTCTGACTTGTGTGCATGCGCCATCGGACAAATGGACAGCCACAGTAGTAATAAAGAAGCACACGCTTTTTTACATTTGCAACCATAAGTACCATAACTCGTCGATGACATACCTACTTCTCACCAGTCTTTTTAAACCATAATCTCGGCTGTTTGATTAGACTAAAGATATAGTAGAGTTGCATAAGACAGGAAGTGACGCTTATTGATATGAATCTAACTTAGTAAGTTTTAGTACTTAATTGGTACTTTCAACGCCTAGTTCGCTGAAGCAGTTGAAGCAGTTGAAGCAGTTGAAGCAGTTGAAGCAGTTGAAGCAGTTGAAGCAGTACATGATAAATTAGGAAAACTTATCTGGTACTAAAAATTGAATATCATCAGTTTTGCAAACACCTAGTACCAACAAAAAAGCCCTATTCAAAATCCACCTTGGGGAGAACTTTGAATAGGGCTCTTTGCCTCTATGCTTCATTTTACGGCTGAAGCTACCTTTACCTTTTTTCGCTTTAACGACTCGTGTTTGGAACAGCTGACTGGTAACAACCGCTTTTAACGCGTTGTCTTTGATTTCACCTCTGCCGAAGTCGGTCTCATGTTGTGAGCCACTCGGTTGAGGACTGATTTTACGCTTTGCCATAAATCCTCCTTAATGGTCGAACCAGATTGGACAATAATTATATAAATAAGTCAAATTTATAGATTTAGTTGAATTTTATGCTAAAAAACTTCACATCACCGTCATTTATTTGAAATTTAATCAAAAACATGCTGGTTAAATAGTGACTAAATACAAATATTTGTCCATAAAGCACTAATATATGTTGACTCTTCGTGGAATTAACCTAGACTCAAACACGGCTAGAAAGAAAGTTCTTTGTTTTCACATTTCGTTGGATTACTTGTAACCCGTCGTCCTGTGGTACGCAATAGCAATTTATTTTTCCACGCTATAAGCGCCGTTGAGGCGAAAGATTACATTATTTAGATATTTAGGAAATAGACATGTCTAACACAGCTACTGGCACAGTTAAGTGGTTCAACGAAACTAAAGGCTTCGGTTTCATTCAACAAGAAAACGGTCCTGACGTATTTGCTCACTTCTCTGCAATCACTGGTGACGGCTTCCGTACTCTAGTTGAAGGCCAGAAAGTAGAATTTGTTATCTCTCAAGGTCAAAAAGGCCCTCAAGCAGAGCAAATCAAAGTACTTTAATTCTTAAAGAATTTGATACGATAGCCAGCTTTTAAAGCTGGCTATTTTTTTGCCTAAAACTTATTTTGCCAACAAAACGATATAAATCTATGGCTCTTAAACCAACCATTTACAAATTTCGTATCGCCATTTCCGATATGAATAATGACTATTACGATTCTAAAAATCTAACTATCGCCCTTCATCCTTCTGAAAAGCCGCAACGAATGTTGGCTCGCATTCTAGCTTACTGTTTAAATGCTCAAAGCAATCTGGAGTTTACAAAAGGACTCTCTACGATTGAAGAGCCTGATTTATGGCATGTTGGCGATGATCAAAGCATTACTCACTGGATTGAAATTGGCGAACCAGAACCAGACAGAATTAAGAAAGCTTCTCGCCTCGCAAAGCATGTAAAAGTTTACACTTATAACACCAAAGCGGCTGTCTGGTGGGACAAAATGTCAGGAAAGTTCTCAATGCTTCCCGTCAACGTAGAGAGCTTTGACTATGACGCTATCGACTTGATTTGTCAGCATCTTGACCGAGGTACTAGCCTTTCTGTTATGATTACTGGCAGCTCAATTTTTGTTGATATCAATGATCAACATATCGAAGTAACGGTGAAGGAACTAAAAAACCATGACGTCTCTTAGTGAACTGAGTCAAGAGATGGGATTTGAAGAAATCCCCTTTGTTAAAGAACATAAAGCAGCAAAGCGGCGTTGGTTAAAAGAACAGTCACAACTATTTACAAAAGTTTGTGAGAACAAACCCACAACAGCACCTACTCTTCACCTGCTTGGCCTTTTGACCAAATCACATATTGAAGCAAGTGCTAACTACGAGCAACATGCTCACTCTACCCAGCGTATGCAGCAAGTTCTGACTGACTCCTTGGGTAATGAGCTCGCGGATAAGTTTACTAACCAATCTGCTGAAGACCTAATCTTAGTCACCCACCTTTGGTTATACACGCAAGGCTATTTAAATATGGATTTCAGCTTGGCGCACGATCATGCCGAGCAGACTCAAAATACATTGCAGCATGAGCTTGTCATAAAACGCATGGACGTTGATGCATTCAGAACCGAACTCATGCAAAGTTTTTATCAAGGTAAAGAAGCCCGTCCGGCTTCAGCAAGTGGCTTTTGGGGTTGGTTTAAACGTCTATTTTCCGCATAAAATACATGGTTTTATCCATTTCAAACAACTGATAGACTTCACGCTCAGTGCAACAAGCATCATGATTGCATTCTTAAAGGACAGTTACCCAATGAACGTCAAGGGATCATTATGAAGTTTATCCGTTGGATTTTAGGCAAGGTTATCTTATTGCTGAACGCGGTGTTCTCACCTCGTGGTATTAAGCGCACCGCAGAAGAACAGCAACGTATTGATGAAAAAGCGAAACAATACGCACTTTACCAATTTGAAGCCTGCCCTTTTTGCGTAAAGGTCCGCCGTGCAATGAAGCGTCAATCGGTGAACATTGAGCTACGTGATGCAAAAAATAATCCTACTCATCGAGCTGAACTAGAGCAAGGTGGTGGGCGAGTTAAAGTCCCTTGCCTTCGTATCGAAAAAGATGGCGAAACACAGTGGTTATACGAGTCATCTGACATCGTCGCTTACGTTGAAAAAGAATTTGCCTAAGTTCCCCCTATGAACATTGGCGGATGTAAAAGAGGCACCTAACGGTGCCTCTTTTCTATTTTTTCTAGCTAAATGTTGCCGTGCGAGCTTTCCTTATTCAGTCTTCTTGCTCAACTCCGAACTTAAACTCCACTAAGCAAATAACGGGTATGCAAGAACAACACAACGAAGATTACCACCCAACGTCTGCGTTATTCATCCACGATCAATGTTAGCTCTACGCGCCGATTGCAAGCTTTACCACTCGCTGTCGCATTGCTGCACTTCGGTACATACTCTCCGAAGCCTCTAGAAAACACTCGTTGACGTGGAATACTCGTCGCCAATAATTGTTTTTCTACTTCACGAGCTCGCTTTTCAGATAGCGTGTCGTTGAAACTTTCAGCTCCCGTACTATCCGCATGACCATCAATCACGACATCAACATCAGTTCTTCCCGCCAGATAGTGACCAATGTTTCGAATCCAGTCTTGAGATTGAGCAGATAACCGTGCAGAGCCCGTTTGAAAATGCACTTGCTCTTTCAAACGTATCATCAGGTGACCACCACTGAGCGTCTCGTGAGGAATGTTATGCCTGCTCAGGAACATTTCCAGAGAGGTCACGTTTTGCGACTTTTTTACTGACGCCCTCGCCGTTTGATATGAACGAGGGGAAGAAGCCACATTGGATGCGCTCGGGTATCCCCATTCTGGGTGTCTCAGCTCAGTGTTTGATTTAGGAGCTGTATCTAAAATGTTCCCACCTGGGACCATATCTTGATCGAGGCTACTGCACCCGGCCAGAATGCCACAAACAATTAAAAACCAATGCTTCATACCATTACCAACGTAGAAAAACTCTTGTTCATTGTGTCGACAAAACACGCCGAATCTTTAGCGCTTTTGTCCACCGATTGGTTTGTCTATGCAGCGTTCATGCCACTGGAGTCAATGCCAAATCATCTCTCAAATAAAAAGCAACACTAAAATACCCTACCCTTACAGCCCATACGTCAGGCTAAGTCTGTTACCAATGGTCTCACTTTATTGTTATTTAATGGTTTTAGTCACTATCGTTAACCGATAAACTAACGCAAATTTCTCATTTAGAGCACTACTATGTTAAAAACCATATCGAAAGGCTTTGCTGTTGTTGTTGCCGTAATGGCTTTGTCGGCATGCGATAGCGGCAAGAGTCAGCCTCAGCAAGGCAAACAATACGAAGTTTTGCCAGTATCCCTTGAAGAATATGATTTAGCTCCCCTGACTGAAGCATTCTCTTTAACTTGTGGCCACTGCCGCTCAATGGAAGAGTTTATCCCTCAAATTGAATCATTGACCGATCAAAGCGTTGAAAAAATGCATGTAACGTTCAATGAAAGTGCACAAGTGAGCGCCATCATCTTTTATACTGCCGTAATGCAGCTTGAATCAACACCAGATAAAGCGTTTATGGCAGATCTTTTTACTGCTGTGCAAATGGGTGCCGATGCAACGGCTGAGGAACGCCAAATCGCTGTTGAGAAAGCCTTTGAGTCTCGCAACCTTATCAGCCCTTACCATTTAGATGAAGCACAGCAAAAAGCGCTGTTTGAGTACATCACTAAGGCAGAAGCGATCACCACGCGAGGCCAAATTAACTCCGTTCCAGCCTTTATCGTAAACGGAAAATATCAAGTAATTACTGGTGGTCATGACAGCGTTGAAGCCATGGCAGAAACCATCAACTTTTTGCTAAAACAACCTAAATAGACAAGGAGATTACGTGTCTAAATTTTTGTTTCCTCTTATTATTTTTATTTTGGCGGGCTTTTTCATTTACCGTACTTGGACAAACCATAAAGTAGCAGATGAAAACTTTGCCAAAGGCCAAGCATTCTTACTAGAAAATGCGAAAAAAGAAGGCGTCATCACAACAGAAAGTGGCCTTCAATACATGGTTCTTGAAAAAGGCGAAGGTGAGGTTCACCCAACGGCAACAAGTAAAGTAAAAGTACACTACCACGGCACCTTGATTGATGGCACGGTATTCGATAGCTCTGTTAATCGTGGTGAGCCGATTTCATTTGGTCTTAACCAAGTCATTAAAGGCTGGCAAGAAGGTCTACAATACATGGTAGAAGGTGAGAAAATCCGCCTTTTCGTACCAAGCACGCTTGGCTATGGTAAGAGTGGCTCTGGCCCAATTCCACCAGCAAGTGTTTTGATCTTTGATGTTGAACTGCTAGAAATTCAATAAATCTAGAAAGCTTTGTCTTAAAGCCAAAGTATCAAAACCAAAAACGCCGCGAACCACGCGGCGTTTTCTGTTTTAAGAAAGGTTAAAAACCAATATAGTGATCCGAAAGCAATGCAATGAACAACGCCAAAAGATGATAGATAGAGAATTTAAACGTCTCCATCGCGGTATTTGGCTCTGGTGCATATTTTAGCTTCCATGCATGGTACATAAAGCCAGCATTGAGGAGTAGCGAGGCAAAAAGATACACCACGCCGACCATACCAACCAAAACCGGTAGGACACAAACCAAAGTCAATAGCACCGTATACAACAGAATAGAAGTTTTGGTGTACTCAATGCCGTGTGTCACTGGCAGCATGGGAATATCTACCTTGCGGTAATCCTCGACACGATGAATAGCCAGAGCCCAAAAATGTGGTGGCGTCCAGATAAAAATGATCATTACGAGCAGCCAGGCATTCGCATGTAATTGCCCTGTTACAGCAGTCCAACCGAGAAGAGGCGGCATCGCACCGGCAATCCCTGCAATGACGATATTTTGGGGCGTAGCACGTTTGAGGTACATTGTGTATACCATCGCATAGCCGAGCAAACTCATCAAAGTCAACCATGCCGTCAGCGGGTTGACTATCGCATAGAGAAGTACAAACCCTAAGACACCTAAAACTGTAGCGAAGGCTATCACCGATGATGGTTTAGTCTCACCCGATGGCAATGGTCGTTTGTGTGTACGTGCCATTCTCGCATCAATTCGGCGGTCAATTAGATGATTAAACGCTGCCGCAGACCCGGCCATCAGACCAATCCCCGTTAGGCCAACTACCGCCTGCAACCAGGGGAAATCATCAACCGGGGCTAAGCTCATACCTACTACTGCCGTCACCAACATTAACGCCACCACTTTAGGTTTCGTTAACTTCAAATAAACGGAACTTAGTCGCTTTCGCCCATTTAACGACAGCGCGATTTCTTTACTCATAGCGAACTCCTTTCGCGGTGTAATTCCAAGCCGTTTTACCCTGCCACAAGTAAAACTGGCTAACACAAACGAGACTCAACATAACAGCGGCACCAAGGTTGTGCGCCACCGCGACATAGATAGGAAGTTGAAATACTACGTTGCTTACACCCAGCATAATTTGGCACACCAGAGTGAATAACAACCACCCTCCAATTCTCTGTGAATGATGAGAATCTTGCCTCATAAGCCCAATACTATAAGCCAATACCACGGTGGCGGTAACAATAGCGCCTATACGATGAGTGACGTGTATAGTCATTCTTGCCGGATACTCCAAGACACCAAATTCATAATTCTCGAATCCAGTTTGCCAGAAAGAAAACGCTTCTTTCCATGAGAGATGGCTCATCCAGTCTCCCTCACAAATCGGCAGTGTGGTACACATCAGCGCAGCATAATTTGACGAAGTCCATCCTCCAAGGAGCACTTGCACCAAAACAACCAGAAAAACCAACAATGAAAAGCCTCTCAGAGAGCTAGAAGATGGAGAGAAATAGAGATTGTTTTGCGCTTTTAATTGGCAGTAAAAAATCGCCTGTAACGCCAATAAAACAAAACCACCGAGCAAGTGAAGCATCACGATGACGGGCATTAATTTAAGAGTAACTGTCCACATTCCCAAAAGTGCCTGCCCAATCACCAATACGCTTAGCAACATCGGAATGGTTGAATTTACACGCTCAGACCTTACTGATATCGCTGCCATCGCAAAAATGACTAAACCTAACGTTCCCGCAAAATAGCGATGAATCATCTCAAGCCATGCTTTCTCATGCTCTACTGCCCGCTCGGGGAAGTTCAGGTTAGCACGTATGACGTCTTCTTCTTGATGCGGTACAGAAAAGTGCCCATAACAACCAGGCCAGTCCGGGCAACCTAACCCTGCATCTGAAAGGCGAGTATATGCCCCTAATATGATCACCACGAGAGTTAGCAGCAAACTGAATCTAACCAACTGAATTAATTTCATATGCACTTCCTCTAACCGACTCGTGACAGTTTTAAGAGCTTGCGTAAGTCCGCCAACATACCTTTATTCAATAGGACTAAGTCCTCATTTGGTTTCGGCGAGTAAGACATCACCAGTTGCCCAAGAGGATCAACGATCAATATTTGCCCAGGTTTCACTTTAGCGGTAACCAATTCATTCATTTGCATCGCTAACATCGATACTTCCATGGGTTCTGAATGCTCAGTCTGCCAAACGACTGGCACTACTCGCTCTTGATACTTACCTAAAGCAACATGGCTTTGCTGAAGCAGGTAAAGCTGCTGTTTACACTGTTCAGTGCATTCGTTAGGCAATACATAAGCGAGTTGCCAACCATGGTCTTTGAGAGGTGACTCTTGACCAAGCTGCTCTAACGTCGTATATGGTTCGACTAACTCGCCTCTATTGGTCACTCCGCTTTGATACCACCCTTGTGTGAGAATGACTTTTGCAATGACAGCGGGAAGCGCGAACGTACAAACCAGCGCAATCAACATTAGTCGTCCTTTGGTTACTTTAGATGTCATGCTTCACCTCCATGTGACGCAACTTTTTTTGCCAACGAACAAAAACAATTAAAGTCAGTATTAAGAAAACACCTGCCATCGAAAACCATTGAATCGAATAGCCAAAATGTTTGGCACTATTGAGTGGCAATGGATTCCAAGGAAAGTCATAGGGCCAACGAGTTAAATTGTCTGGCTGCAAGACTGCGGGCATAAGTTCAATATTCAGTAGCTGATTCAATTGCGCGATGTTTAGGTTTTGCACGCGAATAACATCGCCAACTTCCGGCATTAACTCTGAACTCAGTGGATTAGTAGATTTTCGGTACAGGCGTCCTGTGATGAAAGTCGAATTATCGAGTTTGGTGACCGTTGGTAACACTGAGCGTTCTGCTCTTCCCTCGACAAAACCAAGCTCCAATAACGCATAGGCACTAGGCTCATCGATCGTCAATACAATCTGAAATGCTAAATATCCCACACTGCCTTGATGCGTTTGGTTGTCTAACAAAATTACGGGAAACGCCTGAGGAACAACATTAACTTCCACTTTTTTCCCGAGGATACTTTCCTCTCGCCAGTCGTTGTCTTCAAGAACGACGCTTAGTGCTTGGTACGCACTATCCGCACGCGCGAGAATGGCTTGTTCCAATGCTTGTTTTTCTTGCCCTCTCTCAAACTGCCAAAAACCCAGTTTGACCAAAAGAGAAAACACAACCACAGTTAAACCAACTGCAACCCAAAACCGTTTCGATAGCCATAATTGTCTTGATAACAACAATGATGAAACCGGAGGTGCCATGTCCACCGTATTTCTATTCAAACTGACGCTTGTCCTTTTGCTGCTTTTCATTATCTTCAACCTCGCAAAAGCGCTTATCGAAATGGTTCGTGAAGACCCAGATAATCCTGAAAAAAGAGACAAACCCATGAGTCATTACTTAGGCCGTCGAGTCATGTTCTCCGCTTTGGTGGTCGTCCTTTTGCTTATTGCGCTCAGCTCGGGTTGGCTAGCACCAAACCCTCGCCCTTATTAGTCGAACCAAGAGTTCACACTGCGCCTAAAGTACGTAAACAAACACAAACAGACATAACCAAACCACATCCACGAAATGCCAATACCAGCTGCCCGCTTGAAAGGCAAAATGGTTCTTTGGCGAAAAGTGATCTTTAGCGATTCTGAACAGCAGCACGATCAAGAAGATAGTCCCAAGACAAACGTGTAAACCGTGGAACCCCGTCAACATGAAGAACGTGTTACCGTAAATACCGGACTGCAACGTGAGCCCTATGTCTTGATAAGCATGAACATACTCAACCGCTTGGTAATATAGGAAAAAGCCAGCAAGTACGATGGTTATCTCTAACCAAACAATCAGTGCCGTTCTTTTGTCTTGTTCAAGGCTTATATGCGCCATATGTAGCGTAATAGACGACAATAGCAGCAAGATAGTATTGGTAAGGGGTATGCCCTGCCACGGCATAGCTTGTGTTGTTTCTCCTCCCGGCGTCAGTGTGAGTGGCCACATCGCTTCGAAGGTTGGCCACAGGACTTCGTTAGTCATGAAGTTATTATCTGCCCCACCTAACCAAGGCACAGAAATCATTCTGGCGTAGAACAAGGCACCAAAAAAGGCACCAAAAAACATCACTTCAGAAAAGATAAACCAGCTCATTCCTTGGCGAAAAGAACGAGTAATTTGCGAGCTGTATTTTCCACTCAGTGATTCAGTAATCACATTACTAAACCAACCAGCCAACATGTAAAGCAAGAACAAGAAGCCCACCGCTAGCACAATGCCACCAATGGTTCCCACTGCACCGTCACTTTGTGTCCCCTGGACGGTCATGCCTGCGCCAACAGCAACCAAAAACAGAGCAAATGCACCGATGATCGGCCAGCTACTTTGAGCGGGAACATAATATGTTCCTGGCTTGTTACTCATAATTTCTCTCCTTACTGACCAACCTTGGTCTGTATCTCTCTCCCTGAGTGGCTAAGAGCCTGTAGGAGGGGGAAGTTTATAGAGTGTGTAAGACAGCGTTAACGTGTGTATAGACTCCGGCAAGTCCGGTTCGATATAAAAAATCAACGGCATTTGAGCTTGCTGTTTACCATCCAGAGGCTGCTGGTTAAAACAAAAACACTCAATCTTATTGAAGTAAGCAGCTCCAGTCCCGGGAGAAACAGAAGGAACGGCTTGCCCCACCAACTTCTGCCCGCTTTCATTAAATGCAAGGTATTCGGTTTGCACGACTTCACCTGGGTGAACATCCATCGAAATCACTTTGGGTCTAAACTCCCAAGGCATATCTGGGCTGACATGCGCCATAAACTCCACGCGAACAGTTCGGCTCATGTCCGGTTGCATACCTGTCGGTTGAATGGCGGCTACTTCACTTGCCTTTCCATTGATTCCCAGTGCGTCGCACATCACGTCATAAAGTGGGACCAGTGCATAGCCGAAGCCAAACATTAACAGGGTCGCCAAAAGCAACTTCACTGTGAGCTTCTTGTTTGATGGATTCGGTTTCATGTCACTCACCCCACTCTTTGCTAGTCAATCTTAGGCGGTGTAGTAAACGTATGATGCGGCGCAGGGCTTGGCACTGTCCACTCTAAACCTTCCGCACGTTCCCACGGTTTTGCAGAAGCCTTCTCCCCGCCACGAATACACTTGATCACCAACCATAAGAAGATCAGTTGTGACAACCCAAATGCAAACCCACCAATTGATACTATTTGATTAACATCAGCAAACTGAATGGCGTAATCCGGTATGCGCCTTGGCATGCCTGCTAAGCCTAGGAAGTGCATTGGGAAAAACAGGACATTGACGGAAATAATTGAGCACCAGAAATGCCATAAACTCAGCTTGTGGTCGTACATATTGCCCGTCCACTTAGGTAGCCAGTAGTATGCCGCTGCCATGATCGAGAATACCGCACCAGATACCAACACATAATGAAAATGGGCAACCACGAAGTAAGTGTCATGATATTGGAAATCCGCCGGCACAATCGCCAACATCAGTCCCGAGAAGCCGCCAATAGTAAAAAGCACAATAAAGGCAATGGCAAACAACATTGGCGTTTCAAATGTCAGAGCTCCACGCCACATGGTGGCAACCCAGTTAAAGACTTTCACCCCCGTTGGTACCGCAATCAGCATAGTGCAATACATAAAGAAGAGCTCAGCAAAAACTGGCATCCCCGTGGTAAACATGTGGTGCGCCCACACAAGGAAAGATAACAATGCAATGCTGCACGTCGCGTAAACCATCGAATGATAACCAAACAGCTTCTTACCACTGAAAGCAGGCAGAATAGCGGAGATGATTCCAAACGACGGTAAAATCATGATGTACACTTCTGGGTGACCAAAGAACCAAAAGATGTGTTGGAACATTACCGGGTCACCACCACCAACTGCGTCAAAGAAGCTAGTCCCGAAATATTTGTCAGTAAGAACCATGGTCACCGCACCCGCTAGTACCGGCATAACCGCGATCAACAAGAAAGCGGTGATTAGCCAAGTCCAAACAAACATTGGTAACTTGAACCAAGTCATTCCCGGAGCTCGCATATTTACGATCGTCACGATAACGTTGATCGCGCCCATAATGGAGCTAATACCCATGATATGAACAGAGAATACAAACAGCGCAGTGCTATCCGGGCCATAAGTCGTGGACAGCGGAGCATAAAACGTCCAACCAAAATCAGGACCGCCGCCAGGTAAAAACAACGAGCTCAACAAAATAAGAAATGCAAAAGGTAAGATCCAAAAGCTCAAGTTGTTCATGCGCGGCAGCGCCATATCTGGAGCGCCGATCATCATCGGGATCATCCAGTTAGCAAGACCCGTAAATGCTGGCATCACCGCACCAAATACCATTACTAAACCGTGTACCGTGGTCATTTGATTAAAAAACTGCGGATCGACTAGCTGTAGCCCTGGCTGGAACAGTTCGGCACGAATGATCATAGCCATCGCACCACCTGTTAGAAACATCGCAAAGCTAAACCAAAGGTAGAGGGTGCCTATGTCTTTATGACTTGTAGAATACAACCAACGAGTGATGCCCTGGGGGGCATGATGCTCGTAACCATCATCAATCGCAATGGTACTGTTCGCACTGGCTTCTGCTGGCGCAGACTTCACTGCCTTATCTATTGGCTTACTCATATTTCCTCCTTAGCACTGCCTTGTGCCTTAAAGGCATTCACATCGGATGCTTGCACTGTATCGCCAGTATCGTTGCCCCATGCATTTCGTTGATATGTGATAACCGCGCCAATTTCTTTGTCACTTAACTGATTAGAAAAAGCCTGCATTGCGGTGCCCGGGCGACCGTTGACAATAATATCTATGTGCTCTGTAACATCTCCGGTTGCAATAGGACTGCCTTTAATCGCGGGAAATGCACCCGGAATCCCCTCACCATTTGCCTGATGACACACAGCGCAACGCGCCGTGTATATCGATTCGCCTTGCGCCATCAATTCGTCCATAGATAAGTCTTGAGAGAGCGCTTCTTGTGCCGCCGCTTTTTGAAGCGCGAGTTCTTCCTTCTTACTCGCTAGCCATTCATCGAACTTTTCTTCTTCCATCGCATGCACCACCACTGGCATAAATCCGTGTGCACGACCACATAGCTCCGCACACTGACCGCGATATACGCCTGGCTCATCAATTCTTGTCCATGCTTCATTAATAAAACCTGGAATGGTGTCTTTCTTGACGGCAAAGTCTGGTACCCACCAAGAGTGAATGACATCATCAGAAGTCATCAAAAAACGCACTTTGCGATTCACAGGCAACACCAAAGGGTTGTCTACTTCCAGTAAGTAATGTGCGCCTTTAGCTTCGATTCCATCAATTTGTTTTTGGCTGGTGGCAAGCAAACTAAAAAACTCAACATCTTCGCCAAAATAGCTGTAATGCCATTTCCATTGCGAGCCTGTGATCTTGACCGTGATATCCGATTGGCTTGTGTCTTCCATTGCGACTAAAGTTTTCGTTGCGGGAATCGCCATAGCGACAAGAATGATGATGGGTATGACCGTCCAAATAATTTCCACTTTTGTACTTTCATGGAAATGTGCGGCAACTGCTCCTTTTGACTTGCGATGACGGAAGATGGAATAGAACATCACACCAAAAACAATCAAAGCGATTACACAGCAGATATAGAAAATCAGCATATGTAATTCATACACTTGCCCACTTATCTCTGTGACCCCTTTTGTCATGTTGTAGTCATTTTCCTTTGACCAACCAAAAGAGGAAAATGTGATTAAAATCACATTCAGTGATAAGGCTAGAGTAGTCGTTAATCTTTTCAAAAGATCTCTCCTCTGCTCAGCCGCTACGCCTACGCGAGCTTCCTTGCGTCCCGATGCAAATATCGAACAACTTTACGAAAAATCACAAAAACTACGATTTCGACACGGTTTGTTATATTTATGTTAAAAGGCTAGTTATAGTTCCAAGGTTCTTCAAGAAATTAAATATGATTAAATTTTGTTCTGATAAGAAAAATTAATTCGGTTTATCGATTGCCCTCTTTGAAATGTAATTGAGAACCATTTACATTGATTTAAAAGAAAACATTGAGATACTTACCAAACGAAGTGTCCAAGAAAGTAGGCTCCACCTACTAAGGAATGACTGATATGACAGCACTAATTACTCAATGGCTAGAACGAGACCCTGATCCTAAGACTCGTGAAGAGCTACAACACCTCGTCGATACGAACAATGAACAAGAACTTACTGATCGCTTTGGCTCACGCCTTGCCTTTGGTACTGCAGGCTTACGTGGAAAAGTGGGCGCAGGTCCAAACCGAATGAACCGCTTGGTGATTCAAGAGACCGCCACTGGTTTAGGGCACTATTTGCTTGAGCAAGTCAAAGATGCCGCGAGTCGTGGTGTCGTTATTGGCTACGATGGTCGTCCCGATTCAAAACAATTCGCGCATGATACCGCATCCGTACTGACGGCCCTTGGTATCAAGGTTTACCTAACGTATGACGTTGCAGCAACCCCAATTGTCGCGTTTGGTGTCCGTACATTGAATGCGGCGGCCGCTGTTGTTGTTACTGCCAGTCACAATCCACCAGAATACAATGGCTTTAAAGTATATTGGGAGAATGGCGCACAGATTATTCCTCCACACGACTCTGGAATCGCAGCGAAAATTGATGACGCAACAACGAAGCCATTACCTTTAATGTCTCTCGATGATGCAAAACAGCACGGTTTGTTAGTTTGGTTGGAAGACGACTACTACCAAACTTACCGTAAGACAATGAATGAAAACGCGCTGCTTACTCCTGACAACAATACCGATATATCTATTGCTTACACCGCAATGCATGGCGTTGGCGCGAATATGGCGGAAACGCTACTTGCCGACGCAGGCTTCCAAAAAGTGGCAAGTGTTAAGGAACAGCGCGAACCTGATGGAAGCTTCCCAACCGTCAACTTCCCAAACCCTGAAGAAGCCGGTGCAATGGATATGGTGATGGCATTAGGTAAGTCCGTAGATGCCGATATCGCTTGCGCGAACGATCCAGATGCGGACCGTTTTGCCGTGGCAGTTAAACGCCCAGATGGCGAGTATCAAATGCTAACAGGTGATCAGGTGGGCTCACTGTTTGGCGATTACTTGCTGGAACAGCAACCTAACGCTTTGATTGGCAACACCATCGTATCCTCAAGAATGCTGAGCAGCATCGCTAAGGCGCATGGCGCACAATACTATCAAACATTAACTGGCTTTAAATGGCTTACTAACGTTGCCATGGAACAAGAGACAGAAACCAACCCATTCTTGTTTGCTTATGAGGAAGCGCTCGGTTATACCGTGGGTAACAAGGTGTGGGATAAAGATGGTTTATCTGCAATCGTCGCGTTTTCACAGCTAACAGGCAAGCTTAAAGCGCAAGGCAAAACACTGTGGGATAAACTGGAAGAGCTGTACCGCGAGCACGGTTTCTACTTCAACGCACAACGCAGCATCGCTCTCGACCCGAACTCTCCACCAATCGGCGACAAACTCCGAGCCAATCCACCAACAGAGATTGCTGGTAAAAAAGTTGCAGTAACCGAAGATCTAAAAACATCGGTTCGCATGTTTGACGACGGCTCTGAAGAATCCATTGACTTACCAGCAAGTGACGTATTGATTTATCACCTAGAAGATCAATCTCGCGTGATTGTTCGTCCTTCTGGTACTGAGCCAAAACTAAAATGTTACTACGAAGTCATCAACCTCTTCCCTGCGGATATGAGCTATGAACAAGCACAGCAAGCAGCAGAAGCGAAGATGAACGAACTTATCGACGCGCACCAGCAAAGTTTGTAAGTCAAAGAGAAACATAGATATTTGATACAACAAGAGGCGCAAATTCGCGCCTCTTTTTTGATTTTCACTAGAACAAGTCAAGCTAACCCGTGCTTTCCCTAGCCTACAATTTCCTTTTGTAGAAAGTACTTGTGGATGCCCTCTGCAGGATAGCCTGAGTACTGCCCCACTTTCTCAAAACCCAATTTGAGATAGAACTCAAGAGCTTGAAAGCTGTAGGTATCCAAATAAACATGGGTAACCCCATGAGGCTTTACTTTTTGTTCTAGCATCGACATTAATTGACTACCGAGACCAGAGGTTCGACTTTCAGCGTCTACCCACAAAAACTCAACAAACACCGTATTTTTAAACATTTCGCCAGTCAAGCCACCCATGATCTTGCCATTCTCATCTTTTGCGAAACAGCCTACAGCATGCACTTCCCCTTCAGGTAAATGCAGTCGGTTATAAGATCGAATACCTTCACGAACAAAATCAAGGTCTGTTTGATCTGGATTTAAACAAAATTCAAGCTTCATATATCCTCTCCTTAGGAAACACCAATATCCTAAAGTAAATTACCACCTTCTAAAGAAGGTGGCTTTGTGTGAGCCCCCTAAAAGGGGGCCTTTGTTTAGTCCAGCGCCA
>NZ_JAWPOX010000139.1:0-1082 GCF_033344475.1 Vibrio sp. 1288 | reverse complement strand
TATGAGACAGCCGCTTTAGCTAGGAAAACACCAAGGATGGAAATATGAGAATTGAAATCGAAGATTTAGAACGGCCGCAGGTGCTTGCGTTGTTGGAAGAGCATTTACAGGACATGTACGCTACATCGCCACCAGAGAGCGTGCATGCGTTAGATGTAAGCAAGTTGAAGCTGCCTTCAATCACGTTTTGGACGGGCTGGGATGGTGAGCAGCTATTGGGATGTGTGGCAATGAGCCAACTAGAAGATGGTCACGCAGAGTTGAAATCGATGCGTACGACGCCGTCGGCGAGAAAACAGGGCGTGGCATCCCGCTTACTCAATCACGTGATTGAGCAAGCGAAACATCAGGGGATACAACGTTTAAGTTTGGAAACTGGGTCGATGGCATTTTTTGAACCCGCGCATCGCCTATATGAAAAACATGGTTTCGCGTACTGCGAGCCGTTTGGCGACTATCAACCTGATCCAAATAGCCGCTTTATGACCCTATCGTTGTAGCCCGTCGCAACTAAAAGTTAAAGTAGTAATTAGCTCCTGGCGAGATGAGTGATGCACGCTCACGCGCCAGTTGTTTTCTTCTCTCTCTAATACGCTTCGCGTTGTCTTTATCTAAGTTTGCATCCAATTGATGATCAAGGCGTGATATCTCCGCATCTAATGCGTTAATGCGTTGTTGACGCTGATATTCTTGATGGCCTAACTGATAGTTTTTAAGGAAAAGATCGTTAGAGCAAACGCCATAGTAGGTTTTTCCTTCTACACCCACCGTGTAACCATTGTCTGGCGAACAGTAAAGAATGGTGCCTTTATCAAAACCGTCTTGCCACTCAACGTGATTTGGCGTTACGCCTGCTTCGCGACAGTCTTTAATATATTCGTACAAAATGTTTGGGTTGTTACCTGAGCGGCCATCTTGGTAGCCGACGCGATACCAATCTGCGGTTTGGCATTGTTCTGGCGACATGCTGCTACAACCAGAAAGTAATGCAAACATGGCAAAGAGAAGCGCAATGCGTTTCATGAAGTGGATTCCTTGTTACTGCGTTAGGTTCGCTGAGTATAAATGAACAGTATTCATGT
>NZ_JAWPOX010000138.1:0-1082 GCF_033344475.1 Vibrio sp. 1288 | reverse complement strand
CCACAAACACCAGTTCGTCATACGCTGGTACGCCGTATTCTTCTGGGAAGAAGGCTTTGGCTTTGTAGCCTTCTAGCGCAAGTTGGTTGGTTTCGAAGTTGCGCAAGCCGCCCCAAATAGCGTCTACTTTACCGGATGCGAGAGAGGAAGAGAGTGCCCAACCGACGTTGATGATTTGCACGTCAGAAAACTTCACGTTCTCCTGCGCAAGCATGGTGCCGATTGTCGCCTCTTCGTTACCTGCGATAGCAATACCGATCTTCTTGCCTTTAAGGTCGCCAAGGTTGTCGTTCTTGCCGTTATCCAACACCATCAATGTGTTGAGGGGAGTAGCAATCAAGGTCGCAGAGCGAATTAATGGCAAGCCAGCCGCTACGTCGATGGTCAGGCTAGGTTGGTATGAAATCGCCATATCGACTTTGCCAGCCGCAACTAGTTTGGGTGGTGTGCTTGGGTCGGCGGGTTCTTGGATATTGATCTTCAAACCTTGCTGTTTAAAGTAGCCGCGCTCTTGTGCGATCACGATAGGGCCATGGTTCGGGTTAACGAACCAATCCAGCATTAAAGTAAGCTCCTTTTCGGCAGCAAGTACGTTAGTTGAAACGATTGAAGCGAGCAGAGCAGCAGCGCTCATGAGTTTGTTTTTATTCACGGGGTTCTTCCTTTTTCTTTCCCTATTTGTTTTCCCAGGGAATGGCTTTTTTCAGTAATTTGTCAGTGGTGAAATAGAGTGCGATAGACAGCGCGGCGAGAATAAACAGCGCCGCGAACATCTCATCGATGATCATGCGTGCGTTGGCTTGCAGCATCAGATAGCCAAGGCCCTCACTTGAACCAACCCATTCACCTACCACGGCACCAATCGGCGCAATAACCACGGCAACACGAATACCAGACGCTAACGTTGGCAGGGCGGCAGGTAGTTGAATATGGTGCAGTAATTGCCATTTCGATGCGCCCATGGTTTTGGCAAGATCGAGGTAACCAGTTGGTGTATTGCGTAAACCGTCGTAGCAACATGTGGTGACGGGGAAAAAGATGATGATCGCCGCCATGACGACTTTCGATGCAATGCCGTAACC
>NZ_JAWPOX010000137.1:0-1097 GCF_033344475.1 Vibrio sp. 1288 | reverse complement strand
TGCTTGTCGGATTACATCGCGCCAAAAGAATCTGGCAAACAGGATTGGGTTGGTGCGTTTGCAGTAACTGGCGGTATCGGTGAGCGTGAGTTGGCCGATGAGTACAAAGCGCAAGGCGATGACTACAACGCAATCATGATTCAAGCGGTGGCGGATCGTTTAGCCGAAGCTTTTGCTGAATACTTGCATGAGCGTGTCAGGAAAGAAATTTGGGGCTATGCAGCAGATGAAAATCTATCGAATGATGGGCTCATCCGTGAAAAGTACCAAGGGATCCGTCCTGCACCGGGTTACCCAGCTTGTCCTGAGCATACAGAGAAAGGCCCGCTTTGGGAGTTACTGAATGTTGAAGAGAACATCGGTATGTCACTAACAACGAGCTATGCAATGTATCCGGGGGCATCAGTGTCCGGTTGGTACTTCTCACATCCAGACTCTCGCTATTTTGCGATCGCTCAGATCCAAGACGATCAGTTAGAGAGTTATGCTGATCGTAAAGGTTGGGATAGGATCGAAGCTGAAAAATGGTTGGGGCCAAACATTAACGGCTAAATCAAGTGAACAAGCAATAAAAAGGGCTGCCAATGTGCAGCCCTTTAATTTGTCGTTGTTCCCTCAAAAACCACGTTATGCTTTTTGAACCACGGTAGTGGGCACTTGAGGAACAAACCAATATTATTGTTCGAAGAGCTCTGTATGCAGCTTCTGAATGGCTTGCTTCGCCACCGACTCATTCACAAGGAAGCACAGGTTATGAGGGCTTGCTCCATAACAGATCATGCGTAAGTTCAAATCTTCTAGCGTACCAAACACTTGCTTCGCATAGCCTTTACGTTCACTCATCTTGTTACCAATCAAGGCTACCAAACAAAGGTCATGTTCTACTTCGACCTTACACAACTCTTCCAACTCTTCACGTGCTGCTTGAGGAAGTTGTGGTGCGCCTCCTGAGGTATCAGTTTGATCCAGTGTGAGTGACACACTGATTTCTGATGTGGTGATAAGGTCTACCGAAATTTTGTGCTTGGCTAAAATCTCAAATACTTTTGCTAAGAAGCAGTACGCATGGAACATGTTCGCACTACGTAGAGTGACCA
>NZ_JAWPOX010000136.1:0-1098 GCF_033344475.1 Vibrio sp. 1288 | reverse complement strand
TATTAGAAGGACTCGGTGTTGGCCCCGTAGCCGGCGAAGTTCTGCTTGGTGGTTTAAACGCCTCGCCGAAGTTAATGCAACACGCCGAGCAAGAACTCATCGAAGAAGTTCAGCGCCGCAGGCAGCAACAGCATCAGTTGCAAGGCGTGCAGGGTAAAAGACGAAAGCGACCAACCATGATGCGCGGTATGGTGATCTAGAGGTTTGGATATGACGAATATGACAACAACGGGCTCAGCAACCGGAGCGGCAACCGCCGCCGCAAGCAGTACGCCACTGCCAACGTTTGGACAAAGCCTAACAGAGCAATTGACCCCAATTTTAGGTGATGCGGAAACTCAGCAGCTTGCTTCACTGATCGCACACTTACCAACCATTAACGGTCAAACTGACGAACAGAGCATCGCACTTTACGTCGATACGCTGACTCAATTGAAAGAGAAAAACAGCGCATTTCCGGATGCAGCGCTCAGCGACAGCGCATCTATTTGGATGAAGTCGCTACAAGGCGCGAGTTCAAACGGTGAAGTGGACGCCGCCGAACTTACGACGCAGATGAACAATGCATTGGCAAGTCAGTTCCAAACTTGGTTTGCCGACCAGCTTACGGACAAAGTGGATTCGTCATTGCCGACTCAGTTTGTGAGTCAATTTCAGCTTGGAACCGAAAGCACGCAAGCGCAGCAGATTGCAAAGTTAAGCGCTGAAGAGCTGAAATCAGCGACTGGGGATATTGCCTCATTTGTTGATGATTTGGCGCGTCAAATGAGTTCTAGCGTGGTTCGTGAGAGCGCGTCTTCGTTCCTTCGCAATGCGTTTGCTCATTTGCCATCGGTGAACCTGGCCCAGCTCAAAGCATCTGATTTTCTGTTAACCGAAGCGAATTTTGTTACGAACGTCTCGACGCAATTGCAGAACGCTTTTAACCAGATTGGTATCACTTTAACTAAAGATGACGCGGACCAATTAGCGAAAAGAATTACGTGGACGCCAGGCATTTCTAAACAGCAGCTTAGCGAAGCGTTAAGCGAAATGGCGACGCAAGTGAAAGGTCAGTTTACTGCGGCTTACGGTGAAACCGCTGGGACTGAAAATTTA
>NZ_JAWPOX010000135.1:0-1099 GCF_033344475.1 Vibrio sp. 1288 | reverse complement strand
CAACCTGGGGACGTCATTGAAGTGGCACCTGGCGGTCGTTTGCCAGCTGATGGTGTATTGATGACGACGTTAGCCAGCTTTGATGAAAGTGCATTGACCGGTGAATCAGTTCCTGTTGAGCATGAAGAAGGCGGGAAAATCATGGCGGGGGCGGTGGTAGTCGATAAAGTAGTGCAGGTGCAAGTGACCTCCCGCCAAGGTGAAAATGCCATTGACCGCATCCTTCATTTGATTGAAGAAGCTGAATCGCGCAAAGCGCCGTTAGAACGATTCCTCGATAAATTCAGTCGCTGGTACACGCCACTTATGATGCTGGTGTCTCTTGCCGTTATCGTTACGCCACCATTACTGTTCGCTCAACCTTGGGAAACATGGGTGTACCGTGGTTTAGCATTGCTCTTAATCGCTTGTCCTTGTGCCTTGGTTATTTCAACGCCTGCTGCGATTACGTCGGGTCTGGCTGCTGCGGCACGCCGTGGTGCATTGATCAAAGGTGGGGCAGCGCTTGAGTTGCTTGGCAAAGTGGAGTCGGTCGCGTTTGATAAAACAGGCACGTTGACACAAGGTAAACCGCAAGTAACGGACGTGGTGACTTATGATGTAACAGAAGAAACACTACTGAGTTTAACGGCTTCTATCGAGATGGGGTCAAGCCATCCTTTAGCGGTTTCATTAGTGAAGCGGGCTGAAGAACAAGGCGTTTCGATTCCTGAGGCAAGTGATAAAACTGCTCAAGTCGGCTCTGGTGTAACAGGTTTGGTGAACGGTAAATTAGTGCAAGTTATTGCGCCATCAAAAGCGGACTTCCCTGTTTCTTCGAAAGTTGAACAACGTGTTATTGAACTGGAAGAACAAGGCAAAACCGTGGTGATCGTTCGTCACGATTACGAAGTTATTGGCGTGATCGCGTGGCAAGATACTCTTCGTCAAGATGCTCAACAGGCAATCGCCACGTTGAAAATGTTGGGCGTGAGTTCTGTGATGTTGACGGGGGACAACCCACGCAGTGCGGAAGCGATAGCCCATCAAATTGGTTTGGATTACAAAGCGAGCTTGTTGCCTGCCGATAAAGTGCGTTATGTGGAACAACGTTCTACTG
>NZ_JAWPOX010000134.1:0-1102 GCF_033344475.1 Vibrio sp. 1288 | reverse complement strand
TTTGTGGATCTTTGATCACAAGCCAACGCACGCCTTCTGAACATGGTGGCGTGGTCAACGAGCCGTTAAATCGGTAGTAATCTTTGTCTCTAGGAATCAACGCGTTTGCATCGAAAGGAGCGCGAATCGCTACGTTTTGATCTCTTTCCGGCACATTTTCTAGCAGATTAGCCAACGCCGGATTGGCTTTGCCTTGTTCAAAAAATACCGCCACTACTGCTAAATTGCCTTGCTCATCGGCATGGACGTAATGCGCTTCCAATGGGTAAGATTTGCCGTCGACATGGTTTTCAGATGGTGTATGGAAATGAAACTGCTTTAAAGCAAACGCTTTGCCATCAATGGTCAGAACATTCTCTCCCTCAATGCTGGTTTGCAATGTGTGACCATTGTTTGTTAGCGCAACCACTTTGCCTTGGTAATCCAATTGCAGTTTTGCTAATTCAGCTTGCGTCGCCGCATGAATATCAATCGGGCTTTGGTTTTTACCTTGCGCACATTCAGAAGCAAACTCGCCCCAATGCTCTGGTCCGTGACTTCCTTCGTAACCCCAGTTTGCTGCGTTGGCCGAACCAACGAATACCAAAGACAATCCAATCGCTGTAAGTGACTTTTTCATGATTTTCCTTATCCCTTCAAGTGAAGTGTTGTAAAAGCAAAGCCATACTAATCTCACAGGATTCGGTCGTTACAGAGTGGAAACTATGATTGCAAACAAACTTTGGAATCAACTCCTCTAGTCATGCAATTGATATGATGCTCAAAATTGAACATCAACGATTATTGAGTCGGTATAAGTGCCCGCTGGAGGGGTAGTTTGGCTTGTCATTATCTGTGCGCGATAATTGTAGTTCTGTGGAGTGATACCATCTGGAATGGCGTCGCCAGTATCGACATCGCTCTGTTCGCGGCGCTCAGCACCAGCCGAGCCCCAGCGCTCCGTCGATGAAGACTTATAGATTTCATAATCCAAATAGTTACCATCAGATGCCATCCTTCGTTGGCCTCCTGAAGCATTTACGCCATCGTTTAAACCAATGGTGAAGGAACTGTTCTTGGTACAAGTTAACGATATAACCTGACTAACGGGATCGAAGCCCGC
>NZ_JAWPOX010000133.1:0-1105 GCF_033344475.1 Vibrio sp. 1288 | reverse complement strand
CCCAATGTGCTGACGCATCATTTAGGTTTGGGTAGTACGCGTTGGCATTACACGGCAAGTGAGCACAGACTCAAAAAGCGTGTTTGACTGACTGACATTTACCGTCACAGGTTGATGGTTGCTCGTTCATTATTCTGGACAGCTTTTGGGCTGTGAACGAGCGACCACACTCTTATCTTAATCCTACATCTCGTAACAAGGAGTCGTTATGACGCCCGATGTGTTATTTGAATCGCTATGGCAAGACTACATCCAACGTCTTTGTCCTTCTGCTGCTAAGGTGCATCAGCTTCTACAAGAAGATGAGGCTCTGATTAATGATCATATTGCTTTACGCACTTTCAATGTTGAACCGCTAGGTATCGAGACATTGGCGAAACCGTTTTTAGCTGCTGGCTATAAAGCGTGTGGGGACTACGTATTTGAGAGCAAAAAACTGGTCGCAAAACACTATGAGCACCCAGATCCGAAGCAGCCTAAAGTCTTCATCAGTGAGCTGAAAGTCGAAGAGTGTTCGCCAGAGCTGCAAGATATTGTGGCGAAACTGGCTTCGCAAGTGGATGCTGAAAAACTGTCGGGCAGTGCATTTCTGCATGGCGGTCGCTTATGGGAGCTAAGCTTTGCTGATTACCAAACGTTGGCTAAAGAGAGCGAGTATGCGTCTTGGCTGGCCGCGCACGGTTATGGTGCTAATCATTTTACGGTGAGTGTGAATCAGCTGAATCAACACGATGAAGTCAAACAGGTTAACGACCATCTTCGTCAAGCAGGGTTTGTGATCAATGAGTCGGGCGGTGAGGTGAAAGGCTCGCCGGAAGTGCTGCTTGAGCAATCGTCGACGATGGCAGACAAAGTGCCAGTGACCTTCGAAGAAGGTTCGGAAATTATTCCAGGTGGCTTTTACGAGTTTGCTAAACGTTACCCAATGGAGAATGGCGAGTTGTATCCAGGATTTGTTGCAGCATCAGCAGACAAAATTTTTGAAAGCACTAATGGTTAAACGTACCAATGGCTAAACGCCATGGAATACCTTGGGCTAACCTGCTAGTTCGTTAGCCTCTGCGACCTAGGGTTTGACTGAGTTGCAAGGTAAATAACAAAGTAA
>NZ_JAWPOX010000132.1:0-1113 GCF_033344475.1 Vibrio sp. 1288 | reverse complement strand
TCACTATCCCTGTTGCAGTCATGGCAAAAGTCATTCCTGCCTTACTTGGCGATGCACTTATTGCTATCGTTACCGCTATTATCGCTTTCATGGCTGTCGCTTCTGTTCTTTGTAAAATTTTCAAGCCAGCAGCGATCCTTCGTAACGGTTTCTTAAACGGACTTTTCAACCCGTCTCCACTTTGGCTTGTTGTTCGCCTAATCGGTGGTGCTGCGGTATTGATGACGTTCTTCCAAGTAGGTCCAAAAGCGATTTGGGAAGAAAACACGGGCGGCCTTGTTTTAACTGGTCTTCTACCAACGCTATTCGCAGTATTCATTTTTGCTGGCCTTCTGCTTCCTCTACTACTTAACTTCGGTCTTCTAGAACTATTTGGCGCGCTATTAAGTAAAGTAATGCGTCCGGTATTTAACCTACCTGGCCGTAGTGCGATCGACTGTATGGCATCATGGTTGGGTGATGGCAGTGTGGGCATCCTACTGACAAGCAAGCAGTACGAAAACAAGTTCTACACTCAACGTGAAGCGGCAGTTGTTGGTACAACGTTCTCAGCGGTATCGATCACATTCAGCTTAGTTGTTATTGCTCAGGTTCAACTTGAACACCTGTTCCTACCTTTCTACGGAGCTATCTGTTTAGCAGGTATCGTGGCTGCGGTTATCATTCCTCGTTTACCGCCTCTAAGCCTGAAAAAAGACCGTTACATTGACGGCAGCAAGCCAGCAGAAGATGTAGATGCAGTGCCAGAAGGTCACACGACATTCTCATGGGGCATGGACTTAGCTCTAAAACGCGCTGCAGAAGTAAAATCTGTTCAGTCTGTATTCAAAGAAGGCGTACACAACGCTATCGATATGGTGTTTGGCGTACTGCCTGTGGTTATGGGTTTGGGTACCGTTGCACTAGTGATTGCTGAATACACGTCAGTGTTTGAGATCCTTGGTCAGCCATTCATTCCTTACTTAGAGTTGCTACAAATTCCTGAAGCGGTACAAGCATCGCAAACTAGCGTGGTTGGCTTTGCAGATATGATTATCCCTGCGATTCTGGCGGGATCTATCGACAACGAAATGACTCAATTTGATAACGCAGCAATGTCAGATAAACAGTAGA
>NZ_JAWPOX010000131.1:0-1113 GCF_033344475.1 Vibrio sp. 1288 | reverse complement strand
TTCAAAGATTGCACCATTCCAATCATCGGAATAATGATGTCTTGGTCGGCGAGTTTTTTCGCTTGTTCAGACGCGCCAATTTTTTCACTACCCAGGATGATTGCAGTCGGTTTGGTGTAGTCGATTTCACGAAAATCGACCGCGGTGTCCGATAAGTTGGTCACCAATACTTGCATGCCTTGGGCTTTGAGCTCGGTAATGGCGGTTTCAATCGAGTTGTGAGTTTCTACTTCAACCCAGTTACGAGCACCTGCAGAAGTGTGGGTTAAAGTGCGCATTTTATCAGGCCAGATAGCATGAACTTTGTGTAAGCCCGTGGCGTCAGCCGTACGAATAACGGCAGAGACGTTATTAGGTTTGTGAACCTCTTCTAGGCACAAAGTAAGGTCGGTTTGGCGTGCTTTAAGCACCTGATGGATACGGTGGTAACGTTCTAAATTCATAGTAAATAAATAGGGTATAAAAAAATCGCCACCCAGTGTGAGTGGGTGGCGATGAGTTTAGTTCTTTCTTCGTCTGACTCGGGTCGCCTGCGGCATAGCTTTGATTTTTCGCATGATACCTGCAAGGTGGACACGATCTTTAGTCGTCAGCAGAACGGTGACAGTATACAGTCGGCCATCACGTTCTTCGGTCGACAGGCCATGGATATTGGAGCCTGTTTTCGAAATCACGTTGGTCAATTCTGCCAGAGCACCTTGGTGGTTGAGCATGTCGACTTTCAGTTCTGCGATAAACTCTTTGTCGTAATCGTCAGACCACGCAACGGCCATGTATTTGTCCGGCTCTTTTTGGTAACCGCGCACATTTGGACACGTTTCACGGTGAACAACCAGGCCACGACCAGGAGACACATGCGCAATGATGTGGTCATCTGGAATTGGGTGACAGCAGTTAGCAAACGTCAGCAGCAAACCTTCCGCGCCACGAATTGGAAGTTTCTTCTTCGAGTCGGTTGGAATGGAACTGGTTGTCGTTAGTTCTTCAGTATCGCCCAGCAAACGACGAGCAATCACAATACTCATGAGTTCGCCTAAGCCAATTGCTGCGAGTAAATCGTCTGTGCTTTCTAAGCGCAGATCGGTCAGTACTTCTTGAATGTTCTCTGGGTAG
>NZ_JAWPOX010000130.1:0-1115 GCF_033344475.1 Vibrio sp. 1288 | reverse complement strand
TCACCGATGATGAGCACACCAGCGCTGTTGTAATCAGGTAGAATTGGTTTCATTGTTGGTCTCCAAAAATTAAATCGTGGTGAGTTTAGCACAGCCTTTTTCTAGGCTGAACCTTGAGCACTACTTCTACTTAGGCGAACCACTGGTTCCATGCTTGCTTCACCCATTCTCTTTCTGCAACAAACTTATCTTCAACCACATCTGCATCCAAATTAAGTAGGTTTCTGTGATGTATTTCGTTACGCATCGTCGTATACGCGCGTATCAGTTGCATCGCTTGGTCTTCCTCCATGACACCTTGAGCAATTAGCGTTTCATATATTCGGACATTGTCACACCAACGCGTAAGCTTAGGTTTCTCGTGACTATAGTTAAGCACCAAATATTGAGCCAGAAATTCGATATCGGTAATACCACCGACGTCTTGCTTGATCATGAAGCGACCAGATTTCTTACCACCTAAATGATCGCGCATTTTTTCGCGCATCGCGACGACTTCTTTTTTCAACGTTTGCTCATCACGCGGTTTACACAACACATCATGACGGGTGTTATGGAAAGCAATCGCCAATGGTTCATCACCATAAATCATGCGAGCGCGCACTAAAGCTTGATGCTCCCAAGTCCACGCATCTTGATGTTGATAATCATCAAACGCATCGGTTGGACTCACCAACAGGCCGGACGCACCAGAAGGACGTAAGCGAGTGTCCACTTCGTATAGAATGCCTGATGCGGTGCGGGTTGAGAAAATATGGATGATGCGCTGTGCTAAACGAAGGTAGAACTGGCGGCCGTCAATTTCCTTCTTCCCATCGGTGTATACATTAACTGGGCAGTCGTGCATAAAGACGATATCTAAGTCTGAGTTGTAGCCCAACTCCCATCCACCGACTTTACCATAACCGATCACGGCAAAGCCTTTGCCTTCACGATCTTTCACGTGTGTTGGCTCGCCGTATTTTTCAGACACTTGAAGCCACGCTTGGCTGACCACCGCTTCAACAATGGCTTCTGCTAGATAAGTTAAGTGGTCACTTACTTTCATGACTGGCAGCACGCCAGCGATATCCGCCGCCGCGATACGCAAAATACAAATTTGCTTAAACTGACGC
>NZ_JAWPOX010000012.1:138755-152339 GCF_033344475.1 Vibrio sp. 1288 | reverse complement strand
TGCACTGCGCCAATGCCAGTCACCGTCACACTGAAATCTTCAGGGCCTTCATAAACAGCATCATCAATGGCAGCGATACGCACATCAAACTCAGTTTGCCCTGCTGGCACCGTTACTACGCCATCGTTTGGCACTGTCACCCAACCGCTTCCGGTGTTGTATTCTAAGGTGCCTAAGTCACCGGCTTCGGTATCGCCGAGATTAAGACCCAACTCTACTTGCGTTTCCGCTTCAGACGCGTTCGATAAGGTGACTTTGAAGTTCGCTGTCTCACCCTCATTAATGGTGCCAGCATCGGTAATAGTCACATTCGGGCGGTCATCATCCGGATCAGGGCCCGGACCACTGCCGTCATCCACTATCGTTGCCGTTCCCGTATCGCTGCCTTGCACTGCGCCAATGCCGGTTACTGTCACGCTGAAATCTTCAGGACCTTCATAAACGGCGTCATCAATGGAAGCAATACGCACATCAAACTCAGTTTGCCCCGCTGGCACCGTTACTACACCATCGTTTGGCACTGTCACCCAACCACTTCCCGTGTTGTATTCTAGGGTGCCCAAATCTCCAACTTCGGTGTCACCCAAGTTGAGGCCTAGCTCGATTTGAACTGTAGACTCGGAGGCATTCGATAGCGTCACTTTGAAGTTGGCTGTATCCCCCTCATTAATGGTGCCAGCATCTGAAATAGTCACGCTTGGACGGTCATCATCCGGATCGGGACCCGGGCCACTGCCGTCATCCACTATCGTTGCCGTCCCCGTATCGCTGCCTTGCACTGCGCCAATGCCAGTCACCGTCACACTGAAATCTTCAGGGCCTTCATAAACAGCATCATCAATGGCAGCGATGCGCACATCAAACTCAGTTTGCCCTGCTGGCACCGTTACCACGCCATCGTTTGGCACTGCAACCCAACCGGAGCCTGTGTTGTATTCTAAGGTGCCTAAGTCTCCAACTTCGGTGTCACCTAAGTTCAGGCCTAGCTCGACTTGAACAGTGGACTCAGAGGCGTTCGACAACGTCACTTTGAAATTGGCTGTATCCCCCTCATTGATGGTGCCAGCATCGGTAATAGTCACGCTTGGACGGTCATCATCCGGATCAGGTCCTGGACCCGTACCGTCATCCACTATCGTTGCCGTCCCCGTATCGCTGCCTTGCACTGCGCCAATGCCAGTCACCGTGACACTGAAATCTTCAGGGCCTTCGTACACCGCGTCATCAATAGAAGCAATGCGCACATCAAACTCAGTTTGCCCTGCTGGCACCGTCACCACGCCATCGTTTGGCACTGCAACCCAACCGGAGCCTGTGTTGTATTCTAAGGTACCTAAGTCTCCAACTTCGGTATCGCCAAGATTAAGACCCAATTCCACTTGCGTTTCCGCTTCAGACGCGTTCGACAGCGTCACTTTGAAGTTCGCTGTGTCACCCTCATTGATGGTGCCAGCGTCTGAAATAGTCACGCTTGGACGATCATCATCCGGATCGGGGCCTGGACCCGTGCCGTCATCCACAATCGTTGCCGTTCCCGTATCGCTACCTTGCACCGCCCCAATGCCAGTCACCGTCACACTGAAATCTTCAGGGCCTTCGTACACCGCGTCATCAATAGAAGCAATGCGCACATCAAACTCAGTTTGCCCCGCCGGCACCGTCACCACGCCATCGTTTGGCACTGCAACCCAACCACTTCCGGTGTTGTATTCTAAGGTGCCTAAGTCTCCAACTTCGGTGTCACCTAAGTTCAGGCCTAGCTCGACTTGAACAGTGGACTCGGAGGCATTCGACAGCGTCACTTTGAAGTTCGCTGTCTCACCCTCATTGATGGTGCCAGCGTCTGAAATAGTCACGCTTGGACGGTCATCATCCGGATCAGGGCCCGGACCACTGCCGTCATCCACAATCGTTGCCGTACCGGTATCGCTGCCTTGTACTGCGCCAATGCCGGTTACCGTCACACTGAAATCTTCTGGACCTTCATAAACAGCATCATCAATGGAAGCAATACGCACATCAAACTCAGTTTGCCCTGCTGGCACGGTTACTACGCCATCGTTTGGCACTGCAACCCAACCGGAGCCTGTGTTGTATTCTAAGGTGCCTAAGTCTCCAACTTCGGTGTCACCTAAGTTCAGGCCTAGCTCGACTTGAACAGTGGACTCGGAGGCATTCGACAGCGTCACTTTGAAGTTCGCTGTCTCACGCTCATTGATGGTGCCAGCGTCTGAAATAGTCACGCTTGGACGGTCATCATCCGGATCAGGGCCCGGACCCGTGCCGTCATCCACTATCGTTGCCGTACCGGTATCGCTGCCTTGCACTGCGCCAATGCCGGTTACCGTGACACTGAAATCTTCAGGGCCTTCATAAACAGCATCATCAATGGCAGCGATACGCACATCAAACTCGGTTTGCCCCGCTGGCACCGTTACTACGCCATCGTTTGGTACTGCAACCCAACCGCTTCCGGTGTTGTATTCTAAGGTGCCTAAGTCACCGGTTTCGGTGTCACCTAAGTTCAGGCCTAGCTCGACTTGAACAGTGGACTCGGAGGCATTCGACAGCGTCACTTTGAAGTTCGCTGTCTCACCCTCATTGATGGTGCCAGCGTCTGAAATAGTCACGCTTGGACGGTCATCATCCGGATCGGGACCCGGGCCACTGCCGTCATCCACTATCGTTGCCGTCCCCGTATCGCTGCCTTGTACTGCGCCAATGCCGGTTACCGTGACACTGAAATCTTCTGGGCCTTCGTACACCGCATCATCAATGGAAGCGATGCGCACATCAAACTCAGTTTGCCCTGCTGGCACCGTGACTACGCCATCGTTTGGCACTGTCACCCAACCGCTTCCCGTGTTGTATTCTAAGGTACCTAAGTCACCGACTTCGGTATCGCCTAAGTTCAGGCCTAGCTCGACTTGAACAGCGGACTCGGAGGCATTCGACAGCGTCACTTTGAAGTTCGCTGTGTCACCCTCATTAACCGTACCTGCATCACTCATCGTTACCGCTGGGCGATCATCATCAGGATTTGAGCCAGGTCCACTACCATCATCTAAAATAGTGGCAGTCCCAGTAACAGGTGTGCTTTGTTCTTCTGTCGTGCCAGAGAGCGTAAACGTTTCTGGGCCTTCAAATATAGAGTCGCCAATAGAGTCTATAGAGACCGTAAAGTCACTTTCACCCGGTGGGATCGAAATGGTAAAGGTTCCGCTTTCACCGACTGAAACTTCTTCTGTTGTACCATCAGAAAATGTTATGAGGACACGCTCATTGACGTAGTCACTCCCGTTCTCGTCAGCTGAGCCGCCTGTTGCGGTTCCATCAAGGAGAGAAAGAATGACATCAGTGTTGTCTTCAGTTGTTTGACTTAGAGTAATATCGAATACAACTTGGTCACCTTCGTTGATAGTCGGACTAGATATTTCTTGAACTAAGATAGTCGGTGGTACAGGGCCATTAATTACTCTGAAAAGATCCAACAAAGATAGTGCTTGAGTTGTAGATAGTCCGATTCCATCAATACCGACGGTCTCAAAATTCGTACTAGCCAACAATTCAGCGCCAGTACGATCTATTGCACCAGTATTTTGGGGGCTAGAACCACTTTCCTCACCTGCAGCTGGCTCAAAATCCTCACCAAGAGCAGCCGGGTCTTCTCCACTAGCGATAGCCTCGATTAGCGCAGTGACATCATCAGTAACGTTAATTGAACTACCTTGCGGTGTTACCTGTTGTACAATTAATTCTGATGTATCAGAAACTTCCTCAATAATTAATTCACCAGGCTGAGGTAGCTGACCACTTTCAAGACTTCTCAGGTTCCCATCAAGCCCTATAACCACGACATTGCTCATCAATGAACTTAACGCTACTCGATCCATGCTCTTCATCCTTGTATTAGTTTAATTAAAGGCTTGTTACTGCACTAAACACGTCTATAGTTTAGACAAAATATGAATTTTTCGTTTTATTCCAAGAGGATTTAGTTTTTTGAGAGTAATAAGGAAAATAACCGAAGAATTTGCCTTCATTTAAACCAGTTTCCGCTATGCTCTTAAGATAAAAAGGTTTTCTACGAAAAAATCGACCACTTACCAAGCAAGCTTTGCCTCGTATGCTAGAGTTTAGAGAGTAAGATTGTTGTTTTTTATTGAATTAAACATTTAAACATCAACAAGTTGATAATACGCACTAAGAAAATTCATTGTTTGTAACTTCTCGTCTCAAATATGAAACAGAATAAGAGCGACATGATTTTAGGAGAACTAACGTGAGATGGAATCGAGTACATATAGCCTGCTGTTGCTTAATAGTGTCTTCACCAGTTTTCGGTCAAACTCTAGAGCAAGCGGTTGCACAGACGCTACAAAATAACCCCGATATTAAGAGTGCATTTAACGAGTTTATGAGCCAGAAGTACATAAATGAAGCTTCATCAGGTGCTTACCTCCCCTCTGTTGATCTAGATGCTGGAATTGGATATGAAGGATTAGACCCGTCAGATGAAGTTGGTCGAGGAGACACGGATTACACTCGAAAGGAAGCTTCAGTGACACTGACCCAACTAATATGGGATGGTAGCGCTACATTAAATGATATTGATCGAACCGCAGCTGATGCTGAATCTGTTAGATTTCAACTCTTAGCAGATGCTTCAGATAAGGCACTTGAAGTGACTAAAGTGTACTTGGACGCTGTTAAAGCGTATGAAGTCCTAAAGCTTTCAGAAAACAACCTTGCTGTTCATAAAGATATTTACGATGACATTAAAAAACGAGTCAACTCGGGTATCGGCTCTACTGCTGACTTGACGCAGGTAGAAGCACGTTTGGCAAAAGCACACGGAAACTTAGCTGCTGCTCAAAATAACCTGTATGACTCTCACACGATGTTCACTCGTTTAGTCGGTCAAACACCACAAGGGTTAATCTTTCCGAGAGCGGACCAAAACTTTATCCCGTACACGGTTGATGAAGCGGTAGGCTTGGCATTTGAACTTCATCCCGTTATTCAAGTGGCGCTCGCAGACGTAGACTCGGCTAAGTTTCAATACAAACAGTCTAAAGGTGTTAATTACCCAACCATTTCAATTGAAGCTTCGCAAACATGGCGTGACGACGCTGATGGTTTAAAAGGTCGAAGTGATGAGACACTTGCCATGCTGCGTCTACGCTACAACCTATTCAATGGTGGCAGTGATGCAGCGAACTCAGAAAACTTTGCCTACCAGCTAAATAAAGCAAAAGACTTGCGTGAAGGTGCCTATCGCAATGTTGAAGAAGGGTTAAGGCTTTCTTGGAGTGCGCTTGATTTAACATTACAACAAAAAGAGTTTCTATCAGATCATGTAGACTCTGCGTCTGAAACCGTAATTGCTTACGAGAAGCAATATCGCATCGGTAAACGAACACTGCTTGATCTATTGAACACTGAAAACGAGCTCTTTGAGGCGCGTAAAGACTACTTAGATTCTAAATACGCAGAGCAGTACGCCAAATATCGAGTGATGAACGCAACTGGGCAACTGTTGAGTGCATTAAGGGTTGAAATGCCTAAAGAATGGCTAGAAGAAGTGGAGTATTAATTATGAAACACATAGCTTTTATTACACTCTCATTAATGCTCTCCGCATGCAGTTCATCAGATCGTGGTGATGAATATGATTACATAGATACCCCAATTGCCGATCAGTGGGCTGATCATATAGATGATGACTCTGACGGAGTCATTAACGAGCGAGATTTGTGCCCGGGTACACCTTTGGGTGCCGAAATAGACAACGACGGTTGTGGTTCGTACGTTGACTCCTCACAAGAAATGCAAATTCGAGTACTATTTGCGAACGATTCCGATGTGATCAACCCTATCTTTACGCAACAAATTCTTGAACTATCCGACTTTTTGAAAGAGTACCCGAACACGTCTATAGAGATTCAAGGTTATGCTAGTCGCACTGGTACTGCAGAACATAATCTTGACTTATCTAAGCGCCGCGCTGAAAACGTTAGAAAAGAGCTCATGAAGAATGGCATTAGTGGAGATAGAGTTACCATTGTCGGCTATGGAGACACAGTACTTGCGACACAAGGTACAGACCAAGTTAGTCACGCATTGAACCGTCGAGTAACCGCAACAGTGATTGGCCACAAGGGTGAAGTGAAGAAAGAATGGACCGTTTTCACAACACTTCCAAAAAGCTAGCACAACAATAAACAGACCGTAAAAATAAAAGGTCTAGCAAATTGCTAGACCTTTTTTGATTTTAAATTTGACTACAGTTTAGCGCTACTACATGTCTTTGTACTGAGCTTCTAAACTCGCAATTAAGCTTTGAGTCACATCATCAACACTTGCACCGTCAAAATGGATGTCCAATGTCGAGCTCCCTTTTGTAATACTCAGGTTTGCCTCAGATCCCCCGTCTGGTGCCACTTCTACATGATACTCTCCGACATCACCAGTATGATCACCTGATTGAAGATCATTAAGAAGCTCTCCAATTTCATCTTTAGATAAGTCGTCAAACAGATCTGAGAAGTCTAGAGCGTCTTCATTTTTATTGAAGTCAGTGACAGTATCAACATCGTTAGTGACTTCACTCCACTTAAAGATGTCGGCCCCTTCTGACCCTGTTAAAGTATCACTACCTAAACCACCAATCAGAATATCATCCCCTTCACCGCCAACGAGTATGTCGTTGCCACCATGACCAAATAGTAAGTCATCACCAGCGCCGCCATATAAATTATCCGATTTATCTCCTTGGTGAGTTTGGTTGAATTCTTCCAAGTTATTTCTAACGTACTCATGTATATCTTCGCCGTCAACGGTAGACACATCCTGACCCGTTTGCTGCGCCACATGTGATTGAATCGCACTTAAGCCTTGTTCATTACCACCAAACTCAATTAAGTCACCTAACAAGATATCGTTACCTTCACCTCCTTGAATAGTGTCTGAACCTTGTTTGAGAGGTACATCTTGACCCAATATCGTTTCAGCAAGCTTAGTAACATCAATATCTGACTCTACCACACCATCAGTGTCATACTGCTTGAGTGTATGTTCATCAACGCCACTCCCAAGACCTATCGCTTCTATAGAGGACAATGCCGCTAGTACTTGATACATGTGTTGAGCTTGTGTCGAGCTATTCCCTTCATCGTAATAACGGATAGAGCCATAATATCTGTCGATATCGCCAAGGATTCTTCCTGTTAGCGGTGAATAAACCTTACCGTAACTATCTATAACGACATCACCTTTGTAGGTAACTGTTTGTCCGTATGAGTAATTGTTTTTACTCGCAATATCTTGCAGGGTAACAAGCTTGCCAGAATTATCGACGTCCAAAATCACTTTCGAGAATTCACTCGGTGCTACACCATAGAGGTATGTTGCTCTATTTGGTTGACCATCCGTAACAAAGTACGTGATATTTTGGCCATTAGGGTTAGGTTGACTGCTGAACCATTCAACGGCCGACTGTAAGCCCGCCTCATAGTTTGTGCCGCCAGAACCCTCATCATCAATTACACGATTCAACTCTTCTACAAACTCTTTTCTTGCTGTAAGAGAACTCAAGTCAACAGAAATCACCGCTGATGCACTTGAAGCAAATTCACTAAGGTGAATATTCACTGTCCCTGGCTTCTCTCCTTGATTTACCGCACTTAACAGCTCATCAAACACGTCTAGCACTTCTTGCTTCGCAGTTCCTACCCAGTTACCCATGCTCCCTGAAGTATCCAGAACAAATGCGATGTTGTAGTCCTGACCTGCAATGATCTCCAATCCTTGAACATCACCAACAATAATATCGTGATCGTCACTACCCGTTATCTGATCATTCCCATGTGATCCCGACTCCAACACATAGTCACGAGCTGTAAGCTCAACGGATTCAGTTGTTGAAGCTGCGTCATTATTTGATCCTTCAACAGACGTAGCAGTAACGCTTAGCGGGAACTCTAAGCTGCCTTCATAATCGAATGGCACTCTGATATCCAGGGAAAGCTTACCATCTGTACCAAGAGTGACAGGGTAATCTCCATTTGAATCTTGCTTAATTGCGAGCCCATCAACATACACGTCAACACCGTCTGGTAGATCTTGTACAAGAGCAGTCTGCGCTAAATCCTCACTTCCATCGACATCAACTAGATCAACATCCACATCGACCGAAATCCAGCGATCTTGAAGCACTTCATAAGTGCCATCAGGTTTCAAATCAACAATTTTGTCTGCAAAAACAACGCGTTCAATTTCATATAAATGATCACCTCGGTCATCACTACCTGTATGATCGTTTACCGAATCGATAGAACGACTATCTAATAAAATCCAATATGGAACTTTACCGCCATGATCGTCTTTGAAGGTCATTTTGTAGTCATCAAAGTTCCCTGTTAGGTAGACTGTATCTTTACCATCATGCAGAGTAAGACTGGTCGCGTCATCACCATAAAACGTATCATTGTTACCACCGCCAACAAATACGTCATCGCCACCGCCACCATAGAATACATCGTTGAAATCTGTCCCAACAAACAAGCTGTCGGTGTCACTTAAGTCAGTATTGACTCCCAACACAACACCAGCGTGTGTATTAATTTTAGGTACTGCATTATCCAACCCAAGGTTGGCTGCGACAGCCTCATTTTCGGTATTGGTATTATTTATTGCCGATGTAGCTAAGTGGTGATTAGGATCAACAGCATCTCTTTTTACTAACTCTCCAACATTAATCGTGATCGCAGGGGCATCTGCAACTGCGGCAACGTTGATATCAAGTGTATTTGTTACGCCAGTATTTGTGGTATAGCTAATTAATGGAACGTCACCTGACCAATGCTCAGCAGGTTCAAATATGTAACTACCATCTCGGTTTACTAGTAACGTACCACTAGTCAAAGAAACACTTTCGCCTACCTCGTAATCAGCACCATCGATAGTAAGATGATCTACCATCAGAATATTGTCGCCGTCAGAGTCATTAAGCAATACATTCCCTTGTAGAGTATTGTCTTCTATGGTTTCGCCCAAATCACTTTCCGTTTCCGTCGGTAAGTTCTCATGTACTACAACATTGATCGCCAAGTTAGATTCTGCTGAATCACCATTCGAGCTTTCTGTACTCGTTGCAGTCAAATTGATAGTGAAGTCATCATGGGAGCCCGCAGGTGGAGTCACAGTAAGTGCATCTAATGCCCAACTTGTCACGTCCAGTTCTTCATCAATAGTTGCGACAGTAATAGAACTATTTCCATCTGAAAGGATCGCACCTACAGGTAAGCCAGTTAGCGTGACTTTAAGTGATTCAGAGCCATCTGTATCATTTAAGCTTGCTTTAATTTCAGAGAGCGGTATCGCTGTATCTTGTAACCCTTCGTTCAGCTGGTATGTTTCGTAAAACGCAACACCATTAACTTCTTGTAGTTCAGACGTTCTGATATCAGTTGCTTCTAGTGCACTTTCATCACTAACTACGTAAAGACTACTATTGCTCAGGTTGACAGGCGCTTGTCCATTAATGGATACATCCACATTAAAGTTACCCGGACCACTTTGGTTATGGTGATAAATTTCAATTGGATAAAAGCCAGATACCGAAGGGGTAAAGCTAGCTCCCTTAATATCACCACTGTCGCTCCCCCAACGAGCTTGATCAAGTAACGTACCACCCAACTTGATTGCAAGGCTATCATCGGCTTGACCGACAAAGTCGTAACTCGAGCCAGCTTCGAGATAAACAAGAGATGTGACTAGAACGGCCTCATTTTCCAAGGTTGCATGAGTCCCTAAATCTTCCACATTTGCCCAACTCAATCGAGTACCATCGGCTTCATTAAGAGCGTTGATCGCTGAGATTAGAGTCTCTCCATTGACCCCCATACCATCACTAGAACCAACTTGAACATTACTCCATGTCGTAACGTTAAACTCTTGTTGAGGCAATGAGTTTAATGGCGTCACTGCAATTAAGTTCGGTTTGTCAGCTACAGGGTTTACGTCTATTGTCAGTGTTGACTCTTGACCAGTGCTCTGCCCATCTGTCGGTTTAAAACCAATTTGAGCGTAACTAGATTCCTGATCTCCGACTTGATTTCCGCCGAAGCTGTCACTGCCTGATTCATTTAATTCAGGTACAAAACGAACACCGTTTTCCTCAAAAAGCGATTTATCGAGGATTTGATCGATTTGTACAGACTGCCAATCGCCTTGCGAATCTCTGTACTCTAATGATCCATCGCTAGGAAGCGTTGTAATTTGGACGGAGAGATCTGATACGTCAGAGTCCACATCGCTAATACCGAATGATGACCAATCAAGCATCACTTGAGTATCTTCATTCATCTCAACCACTGAAGGCGAAGATTCAGGAGCATCATTCACATTTATCAGAGAAACATTGACCTCGGCAGTATCAATCCCGCCAGTTCCATCGATAACCTCAACCTGAAGCGTATAATCGCCCAAGTCAACATCATCGATTGTCTTGTTCAATGAAATCTCTCCGCTTGTCGGGTCGATATCAAAAATACCATTAGTGCTCGAGCCATCTGCGAAGCGGTATACAAGCACGTCATTATCGTGATCTTCAGCAACGACCGTACCAATAACGGCCCCATTCACCGTGTTTTCTTTAACTGACCCGAAGTCGTAAACATCATCATTTGGTTTGTCACCAGCACTATCGCCGCCAGAAATAAACTCTGGAGCGTGCTGAGCATCTATAATAGAGACTGTTGCTTCATTCGAGTCACTTGCAAGCATCGAATCTGCACCAACCGTATCTATTAGAGTCACGGTTAGGTTTTCAAGATCTTCGTAAATACCATCATCGAGAGTTTTTATATCAATCGGCGCCGACGTTTTACCCGCTGGAATCGTCACTGTGTACGTACTTGGAGCAATATAATCTTTGTCATCAACATTCCCTCCGATTGTGAATGTTACCAGTACATCTTCATCTGCTTTTTGGTCAATGTTGACGATAAATTTTGCATCACTACCTTCATCAACTGAGGATTGATCTGAGCTAATAGTCACTTTCGGTGCACTTTGGGCATCAACGATCACAACACTTGCGCTGTTATTTGAAGCAATGCTCGCATCAGCGCCATCAACCTCTTTAATGGTTACTGTGAAAGATTCTGCGCCCTCATAAATACCATCGGTGACCGTCAGTAAGTCAAGAGCAGCTGAAGATTGACCCGCAGGAACTTCAACACTCAGAACGCCAACAAAATCTTTTCCATCTTGGGCCACGCCACTATATTCGACATGAACCGTAACACTCTCATCTGCAACTTTATCAAGTGTCAGCGTAAAGCCTGCCGTTTCACCTTCATTTACGCTGTTTTGATCGGCACTAATACTAACTAAAGGTGCAGGATCAGAATCCACAATATTTGCGTTACCAGTTGCAATACCATTACTGGTGACACTACCGATTTCCGTAACCGTCAGACCAAAGCTCTCATCACCTTCATGGACATTATCTAGTTTGGTCGGGACTGCGACTTTAATTTCAGCGACACCTGGAGGTATGGTAACGTCTCCATTAGGCGCCATATCTAATGTTTGAGTTTGACCATGAGTATCCACATAGGTCACTGCCATAGCGCCTAAATCAACATCTTCCGCAGTATAGCTATCATTTGTTGTTGACTTCAGATTGACGACAACGGCCTCTTGAACAGGGTTAGAGAGTAAAACGGTAAATATTGCGTCAGTTCCTTCAATGACATCGCCGGCATCTACTACGCTAAGTTTTGTACTGTCATTATCAAGAACTGTTGCCGTCCCCGTTTCACCGCCGATCTCAAGAACGATCGTTTCGCTGCTTTCCACAACCAAGTCATCAATAGTCGGAATCGATATTTCGAAGCTACTTATACCTGCAGGAACAATCAAGTAACCACCTAAGAAAACAACACCATTTGTATAGGTTGCATTTGATAGATTTACGTCATTCTTATCAACTGAAGAACCTTGAGCAAGCATATCAACTTGGTACTTAACGGCAGTGCTAGTGGTTTCATTTAGAACAACCGAGAACGTGACATTGTCACCCTCGGTCACACTATCACCGACCACAGACAGACTTGGCCCGTTTTCCGCAACATTACCATCTAACATTTCGTTAACGATATTGACTGTAGATGGATCGCTAACGCCATTTTCAGAGTCGACTGCCACATATCCAAAGCTGTCTTCGGCAGGAACACCTTCTACATAACGTAACTCCCAGTTACCTTCATTTTTCGTAGAAAAATCTAACTGAGTAATGACCGAACCTTCAGGAAGAGCTAGATCTTTCCCATAACCAACGCTTGTTTCTTGGAATAGCATGAAGTTGCCTTCAGGCTTCAAAAACTCGAACGTTTGAGTCTGTTGGACATTATTTGAATCTAAGTATGTAACCGTAATAAGTGCTGCGTTGTCATCACCGTAATCAAACAATCCACCTAATCCATCTAAGCCAAGGTTTACGCTGCCCACAGGATTATTAGACAAATCGATCGTAATCGATTCACCTTTCTCAATACCCTGCCCATCATTGTCAGCGATACCATTGCCGATGTGTGACACCTGGCGGTTGTACTGCGCAAGCTCACCGCTATCAGAAGAAATGGTGATAGAAGCTCCATTTGCTAAATGCTCAGTACGGGAATGTGATGAACCACCATCCTCACTTAATCCCCAGTTATTGAAATCTGTTGTAGATTCCGAGCCATTAGGCGTATTTGGACGATCTTTGATACCTAATAAGAAGCCAACATTATCAGCTTCATAGTAAAGGCTGTCTTTGTCATAAAGCGTATCGCTTACTTCTTTAATTTCGTGCAACTCACCATCACTATCTTTAAAGAACAACGTACCTGAGGTTGGCAGTTCAGTAATTCGGACATGTAGATCGTTGCCTTTTAAGTCGTCTTCAACATCCGCGATATGATCTTGAGAGTCGCCATCACCTAAAGGTTTCGTATCAGTATCAAATACAACTTGCGTCACAGGCTTGTCAGTCACATGCGTAAAGTCCTCACTGTCAGGCTTGTCATTGACTGGCGTCACATCGACGTTCACCGTGGTGGACTCGCTGACGCCACCGGACGTAACGATGTAGGTAAAGCTGTCTGTACCGTGGTAGTTGTCGTTTGGCGTGTAGGTCACGCTGCCGTCCGGGTTGACCGAGACCGTGCCGTTGGCTGGACCGTTGTTGGTATCGAGCGACACCACTTTGTCGTCGCCTTCGAACGTGTCGTTATCTAAGACCTTGATGATGGTTGGCGTGTCTTCCACAACCGTCGCGTTGTCTGCCACGATGTCCGCCACAGGCGCAACCGTGAAGTTCACCGTTTGGCTAACGCTTTCGCCGCTTGGATCGGTCGCCGTAAAGGTCAATGCTTCTGAGCCGTTCCAGTCTGCCGTTGGAGTGAACGTAGCAATACCATTGACGATCGCCACTTGAATGTTGCTATTACCAGAGACGCTAAACGTTAACTCGCCATCCACGTTATCCACATCACTGAAGGCCGTATTCAGATCGATGCTGTATGGCGTAAA